>CAIOTK010000357.1 GCA_903861185.1 uncultured Opitutia bacterium
AACCTCCCGTCCCTAGCCACAATCGACCACTACATCTACGATCGCGGCGGCCGGGGCCACCTCGAGGGTCGCCCGCTTTGGCCGGAAGGTCCGCCCCCCAAGCCGCGGATCCTTGTCACGGGCGGCGCCAGCTGCCCGGACGGCATCATCCAGCAGGTGATTCACCGGCTCAACGGGTTTTTCCCCGCCGGGTCCCTGCGCAATATCGACGCGGTGGTTGCCGAACTGCAGCCCACGCCCGCAACGGAAGCGGGGCGGAATCCCTAGCCCACTCCGGCCGGCGCGGGCCTTAGAAGCGGATCGAAAGCCCCGCGCGCAGACCGCTCTGGTTGCTCAGGTCCACCTTGCTGGCGTAATTCGCGGTCTCAGACTCCAAGCGGTGGGTGTAATTGCCCGCCGACTGGAAAACCGCCCCCGCATAGAAGCCCGCACGCTCGGTCAGGTCCAGATGCAGAGAGGCATCGGCAAAGTACCCCGGGAGCAACTTGTAAGCCTCGCTGGAATTGGTGTTGCTGATCTCGGCGCCGATCTCCGGCTGGAGGGTCTGCGTGACTGAGTAGCTCGTGCCTGCAAATACCATTGCGGCCCCGGCGCTGACGCTTGCGCGCAGCCGCGGCGTGAAGGAGACGGAGAACGACGGACCAGCGCGAAACGTGTAATAGGCGCCCTTGAGCTTCCAGCGGTTCTGCACGCTCGTCTCATTCTCAGAGTCACTGGTGACGCGCCCCGCGGGCTCGTTCGCCAGCAAAACGGAGGTATCGACGCTGAGGGTCTGCGCGAGTCCATCGGCCCCGAGGACGGCGTTGCCGACGGCGTCCACCACATTCTCGGTCGAGGTGCTGGGGGATGAGTAGGGGGCCGCCGGGGGCACCGCGCCGAACAGCGAGAAATAGTCGCTCAGGGTGCTCAGTCGCGCGCGGACAAAATCATCGCGGGACGAGTTCAAATCGTTAATCGAAACCCCGGCGGTCAGGTTCCAAGCGACCCGCGACCCGAGCAGCTTGCCCATATCACGGGAAACAGCGAGGTCCATCCCGGCGGTGGTGCCACCCTTGGTCTCCCGGACGCGCGGGTCGACGATCTCTGCCGAATAGGTGCTGAAGCGGACAAACCCGGGCAGGGAAAGCTGGCTCGCGTCCGTGTAATTCCAGGTGTTCGTGCGGCCATCGGGCGCGATCGGATCGAAGGCCGCCGTGTTCGTCTGCGGATCGATCAGGGGGTTGCCGCTGGAATCGAGACGCGCGACCGTCCGGGCGTCCGGCTGAACGGCGCCATCGTGGTAAACTCGAGCGAGGTTGGCGCCGGTAACCGCCCCGGGATCATTCGGCCGCGGGATGCTGCCCTTGCCCGAGAAGAGGGTCTTGGCGCCGCTGATGTAACGGAACCCCATCGTGACCACGCTCTTGGGCTCGTAGATGTACTCGTCGAGGTTGCTGAAATCCGGAATCTCGACCGGCGGGGCGCGCCGCTCCTCGTCCTGGGCGAAGGCCACCCCGAGGGTGGACGCGAGGGCGAGGCCGAGAAGACGGAGGCGTTTCATGCGAAAGGGAGCTCCGGGGTGGACCGCGAAAGCCGACCGGAGTGCCCGCAAAACTCACGGGGCCGCCCGGGCGCGTCAACGCGAGATTTGCCTCCCCGCGCCGGAACTGCTCACTCTTGCCCCCAGCCCGCCGCGTGAACCCTTCCCCCTTGCTCTCCCCCGTCCAGCGCCGGATCGCGGGCGCCGCCCTCACCCTGCTCGCCGTGCTGGGCATCGCGGCCCTCCTCGGACTCGGGGTGGTCGCGCTAGGCCGCCTCCTCGCCCATTTCAGCTCCGTCCTCTGGCCCCTGGCCACCGCGGGGGTGCTCGCGCTGATGTTGCGCCCGTGGGTGGGCTGGCTGGAGGCGCGGCTGCGGGTCAGCCGACTCGGGGCCGTCATCATCCTCTATGCGCTCTTCACCGGGATCGTGGCGGGCGCGCTGCTGCTAGCCGCGCCGGCAATCCTCGGGCAGATCGTGGATCTCGTCACCTACCTGCCCAAACTGGCGGAAAAGCTCAGCGGGTACGTCCAAGCCAGTTACCCGGAGTGGAAGGCGCTGGCGGACCGCGAGGTCGGCCTGCCGCTCTGGAGCCAACTGGTGGAAAAGGCCGTCGAGGAGGCGAAGGGCCTGCTGGCCCACGCCTGGCCCTCGCTCCGCACCGCCGTCGGGGGGGGTCTCCGCCGCCGCAACCTTCCTGACCGGCGCAGCCGTCGTGCCCGTTTACCTCTTCTTTTTCCTCCTCGCTGCCGGGTTCTCCACCCGCGGGCTCGGCGAACACCTCCCGTTCCTCTCCCCAACGATGCGCGAGGACGTGGTCTTCCTCGTCGGTGAGTTCGTCTCCATCGTCGAGGCCTTCTTCCGCGGACAACTGCTGATCGCGCTGGCAATGGGCGTGCTGCTCGCTCTGGGTTTCAGCCTGATTGGCCTCAAGTTCGGCCTCGCACTCGGGCTCGTGCTCGGGGCCCTCAACGTCATCCCCTACCTCGGCTCCATCTTGGGGCTGGCCGTCGCGCTCCCCCTCGCCTTCTTCCAAGCCCCCGACGGGGGCTGGCTGATGGTCGGGCTGGTGCTGCTCGTAAAGGTAGTCGTCCAGACCATCGAGGGCTGGGTGCTCACGCCGCGCATTATGGGCCGCCAGACCGGGCTCCACCCGGTCGCAATCATCTTCGCGGTCTTTTTCTGGGGCACGGCGCTGGGCGGGTTACTGGGCATGCTCCTCGCCATCCCGTTGACCGCCTTCGTGGTCACCGCTTGGCGGCTGGTGCGCCGGAAGTATTTTGCCTCCCTCCATGCCGCCTGAACCGCGCGCACCCGCGTCCTGTGCCCAGTGCGGCACGGACCTCGCGCCCGCCGCGCGCGCCTGCCCGGAATGCGGCGCCGACGAGCGCACCGGCTGGCGGGAGACCTCAGTCCACGACGGCCTCGACCTGCCCGACCACGCTTGGGAGGATGATCGCGCGGATCCGCCGCGTCCGACGCCGCGAGTCAATGGGCTGGCTTGGTATTGGTGGCTCTGCGGCGTGGGCCTGCTGGGGTTGCTCCTGCTGGGACTGCTGGGCGTACGACTCTGAGCCCACCGCTTGTGCTTCGGCGGCCAAGCCACACGCTCCCCCAATGTCTTGGCAGGTGGAGTACGCGGAAGGGGTCTGGTTGCCCCAAGTGGGCTGGTGGCTCGACGCCCGCCACGCCCGCGAGCGCTCGTTTGTCTCCCACGCCCACTTCGACCACCTTGCGCTCCACCGTGAAATCTTCTGCTCGCCCGGCACCGCCCGGCTGATGCGCGCCCGGTTGCCCGGGGACCGCCGCGAGCACGTCCTGCCCTTTGGTCAACGAGAGGCCCTGACGCCCGAGGTGGCCGTCAGCCTCCATCCCGCGGGACACATCCATGGCTCCGCCCAATGCCTGCTCGAACACCCCGACTGGGGCCGTCTGCTTTATACCGGAGACTTCAAGCTCCGGCCTGGCCGTGCTGCCGAACCCTGCGCCACGCCGCGCGCCGACGTGCTCGTGATGGAGACGACCTTCGGACGGCCCCAGTACCGGTTTCCTCCGACCAGCGAGGTGATCGCGGCGCTGGCGGGCTTCTGCCTCGCCGCCCTCGACGAGGGGGAGACGCCGGTGCTGTACGCCTACAGCCTAGGCAAAAGCCAAGAACTGCTCTGGGCCCTCGCGGACCACGGCCTCCCGGTGATGCTCCACCCGCAGACGCTGCGGATGACCCAAGTCTACGCCGAACTGGGGCTCGCGGTGCCGCCCCACCGAGAGTACGCGGCCAGTGAACTCCGCGGGCACGTCGTGCTCTGCCCGCCCCAGTCTCGCGCCTCACCCTTTCTCCGCCGCCTCGGTCCCTGCCGCACCGCGGTCGTGACTGGTTGGGCACTGGATCCCGGTGCGATCCACCGCCACCAATGCGACGCCGCCTTTCCGCTTTCGGACCACGCAGACTTCGACGATCTGCTGCGCTTCGTCGAACAGGTGAACCCGCGGCGCGTATACACCCTCCACGGTTTCGCCCGCGACTTCGCGGCAACTCTCCGGGAACGCGGGATCGAGGCGTGGGCGCTAAGCGAGGAGAACCAACTCGACCTCAGCCTCGGCCCCGCCCCTTCCGCCGCCAGCGCAGCAATCGCCTCCGCCGCTAAGCCCGCGGTGGAACCGGCGGCACCCAGCGAGCCGACCGACCCGCTGGCCTTCGCCCGCTTCGCTGCGGTGGCGGATAAAATCGCCGCCCAACCGCGGCGGCACGCCAAGGTGCAGCTCCTGGCAGATTACCTAGTTACCCTGCCGGGATCCGCAGTTGCGATCGCCACGCGCTGCGCCTGCGCGCGCATCGGATCTTCCGGGAGCGAAAGCCAGACTGGGGTCGGGTGGGCGCTGCTGCGCCGGGCCTTGTTGGAGCGGACCGGGCTCACGGAGGCCCAATATCGCGCCGGCTTCCAGCGGTTCCCCGATGCCGGCGATGCGGCGGAGGCAGCGCTGCGCACCCACCATCCGGGCCGGAGCGAGCAAGGGCTAAGCCTGCTCGCGCTGGAGGCGGGACTCCGCGGGCTCGCTCAAGCACGGGGACCAGCGGCCAAGTTAGCGCAGGTGCAAGAGCTGCTCGCGCCGCTCGGCCCCACGGAAGCCAAATACCTGATCAAGGTCCTGCTCGGCGACCTCCGGATCGGCCTCAAGGAAGGCCTCGTGGAGGACGCGATCGCCCAGGCCTGGAATCAACCCGCGGCCGCAGTGCGTGAGGCTCACCTGCTCGCCGGGGATCTCGGGGAAGTCGCGGCCCACGCCGCCATCGGCACGCTCGACGCCATCAATCTGCGCCTGTTCCAACCGCTGCGCTTCATGCTGGCCACGCCCGCCGCCGACCCGGCCGAGATCCTGGCCCGGCTCGGCCCCCCGGTCTGGCTCGAGGAGAAGTACGACGGGATCCGCTGCCAGGTGCACCGCGGCGGCGGCCGCGTGGAACTGTACTCACGCGAACTTAAATCCCTGACCTCCCAGTTCCCCGAACTGGCGCGCGCCGCGGCGACCCTACCCGCGGACTTCATCGGCGACGCGGAGCTGCTGGCGTGGCGGGACGGCCGGGCGCTGCCCTTCGCCGAACTGCAACGGCGGCTCGGCCGCCGCGGCGATGACCTTTTCCTCGGAGCCGAGATTCCCGTCTCGCTCTCTTTCTACGACCTGCTCTGGCACGCCGGACAGCCGCTCATCGCCGAACCGCTGCGGGAGCGCCGCCGGCGCCTCGAAGGACTTCTGGCCGGAGCCCGCGCCCCCGCCCTGCTGCTGGCCCCGGTACGCCCAGCCGCCACCGCCGCCGAGATCGAGGCCGCCTTCCTCGCCGCGCGCCGCAGGGGCAATGAAGGCCTGATGGCCAAGGACCCAGCTAGCCCCTACTCTCCTGGCCGCCGCGGCCTAGCCTGGCTTAAGCTCAAGCGGGCCGGCGCCACCCTCGATGTGGTCGTCGTCGCAGTGGAGCAAGGCCACGGTAAGCGGCGCGATGTACTCAGCGACTACACCTTTGCTATCCGGGAGGAGACGACGGGCCGCCTGCTGGTCCTCGGCAAGGCCTACACCGGCTTGACCGATGCCGAGATCGCCCGCCTGACCGACCATTTTCTCGCGACCACCACCGCGCTGCGGGGCCGCCGCCGCGAAGTCCTGCCGCAGGTGGTACTCGAGATCGCCTTCGACGCGATCCAAGCCAGCCCGCGCCACGACTCAGGACTCGCGTTGCGTTTCCCCCGGATCGTCCGGCTGCGGCCCGACAAGACCCCCGCGGAGATCGACACCCTCGCCCACTGCCGCCGCCTCGCGGAGGTCCGCTTCGACCCGGAGGAGACAAACACAGTTGAACCCGCCGACACGCCCCCGCAACCTCCGCCGATGAACGCCGCGACCGCCGCGTCTCCCGGAACATGCGAGGCCTGATCGCCGCCGTCCTCCTCTCGGCCACCCCCTGCACCGAAGCTTCCACCCTGCCCGTGCTGCCAGGAGAAGAGCTTCATTACCGCGTCGCGTGGGCCCTATTGCCCGGCGCTGGGGAGATCCGCCTCCACGCCGAACGGCAGGAAGATCCGGCCGGGACGCGCCTGCGCGTGGTCACCCAGACCAGGACGCTCGGCCTCGCCCGGATGCTGCTGCCCTTCGAGGCCCGCGCGACCGCGGACTTCACGCTCGCAGACGGCAGGCTGCGTTGGCTGCGGGAGGAAACCCGCCAGCGGGGCGAGCAACGCGCCCATCAGGTCGCCTTCGATTACACGGCTGGGCACGCCCTCTGGACCGCCGACGACGCACCCACCGCCAGCCGCGCGCTGCCGCTCCCGCCGGGCGAACCCACCGATATGATCCTCGGGTTGCTCCGGACGCGCGACTGGAACCTCGAGCCCGGCGGTCAGCGGGACGCCCTCGTGCTTTTTAACGATGAGTTCTATGAGCTGACCATACACTGCACCGGACGCGAAACAGTCGAGACCCCGCTCGGCAGCTTCAGGACCCGCGTGCTGGAGCCGCGAATGGAACGCACTGCCCCCAAGGGTATGTTCCGCCGCGGCGGCACCGTCCGCGTCTGGATCGCCGAGGATCGCTGGCGCCTGCCGGTCCGCTTCACCGTTGAGTTCAAGGTCGGCCGCGGCGTCGCCACGCTGACCGGACACCGCCCGCCCCCCAGCGATGCGCCGCCTGCTCATCCTTAGAGGCGGCGCCCTCGGCGATTTCCTCGTCACCCTGCCCGCGATCGCGCTGCTGCGGCAGCGCTGGCCCAACGCGGAGATCGAGCTGATCGGCAATCCCGTCGCGGCCGCGCTCGCCCAGAACCGCGGCCTGCTGGACCGCGTGCACCCCCAGTCCTCCGCTCGCTGGCTCCCTTTGCACGGACGTGAGCCCCTGCCGCCGGATCTCCACACCTGGCTCAGCGGCTTCGATTTAATCCTGAGTTTCCAACCGGACCCGGCCGGCGACCTCGCCGCCCGCTTCCCGCTCCGGCCCGGTCAACGGTTTCTCGCGGGAGCGCCCCACCCAGCGGCCGGCCCCGCCGCCGCCCACTACTGTGCTCCCCTGCAGCCGCTCGGACTCCGGCCGGAGGCTCTCGTCTACCTGCTGGCGCCCCTCTCACCGGTGGACCCAGCCCCAGGCCCGGTGCTGATCCATCCCGGCAGCGGCTCGCCGCGGAAGAATTGGCCCTTCGCCGAGTGGCTCGCCTTGGCCACGCTGCTGCCAGGCCCCGCGACCCTGATTCTCGGCGAAGCCGAACTCGCGCGGTCACTGCCCGGACCACTCGCCCAGGCTCACCAAACGGGTGCCGGAGCCGTGCGCCTCGGGGATCGGGAACTGGGTCTGCTCTGGGAGCCACCCTTAGAGGAACTGCTCCGGCGCTTGGCCGGCGCACGCGCCTTCCTCGGTCACGACTCCGGCGTGAGCCACCTAGCCGCCTGCGCAGGGACCCCGGGACTCCTCCTCTTCGGACCGACGGATCCGGCGATCTGGAAGCCTCCGGTCGCGAACCTACGCGCGCTGCAGTCCGCCGGCGGACTGGACACCCTGACGGTCCCGGAAGTCCTCGCGGCCTGCCGCCCGCTGCCCGAGGCCGCATCCGGCTGAAATAAGCCTTGCCTTAACTTTTACCGAACCGCTTAACTCAACGTTTCCTTCCATGAAAGCGACGATCAAGACCCAAGGCCAGCAGTTCACTGTTTCCGAGGGCGACATCCTCACCGTCAACCGCTATCCCGGCACCGAGAAGGGCGCCACCGTGGAGATCAAGGATGTGCTCGCGGCCGGTGAAGGCGAAGCCTTCAAGGTCGGCACCCCCACCCTGCCCGGCGCGGTCGTCTCGGCGACGATCCTCGAGAACAAGCGCGGCACGAAGGTGATCGTCTTCAAGAAGAAGAAGCGCAAGGGTATGGAGCGCAAGCGGGGACACCGCCAGGAACTTTCCGTCATCAAGATCAACTCGATCAAAGCCTAAGGAGAAACGACGTCATGGCGCATAAGAAAGGTCAGGGAACATCCACCAACGGCCGCGAGAGTCACTCGAAGCGTCTGGGCGTGAAGCGGTTCGGCGGCCAGTCCGTCCTCGCCGGTAATATCCTCGTCCGCCAGCGCGGCACGAAGCTCCATCCGGGCAAGAACGTCGGCCTCGGCCGCGATTTCACGCTGTTCGCCCTCGCTGCCGGCACCGTGCAGTACGACAAGGCTCACCGCTCGGTGTCGGTCGTGACCGCCTGAGCGATTCCCGCTCCCCCTCTCCGGCCGGTTCCGCTTCGCGGAACCGGCCTTTTTCTTGCCCGCCACCCAACCGGGCGCACGCTGCCTTGGCCCCACCCCCGATGCGCGCGCTCCTCCGCTGGTTCCCGCTCTGGTTAGCGCTTCTCGCCCCCGCCCCGGCCGGAAGCCCGCCACCGAAGGTCCTCCACGTCGGCGTGGGCGTGGATCCGCAGGACCTCGACCCACAGATCATCACGGGAATCCCCGAGGCCCGCATTCTCCGCGCCCTCTGCGAGGGCCTCGTCATCATCGGCCCCGACGGAAACCTCGCGCCCGGCGTCGCCCAGTCCTGGGAAACTTCGGCCGACGGCCTGCAACTGACGTTCCGCCTCCGCCCGGAGGCCCGCTGGTCCGACGGCCAGCCGCTCACCGCCCGGGATTTTGTCGCCTCCTACCAACGCATCCTGACCGCTGGGCTGGGGGCCCGGAACGCAGAGCGCCTCTATCCGGTCGTCGGAGCTGAGGACTATCACCGGGGACGGTTAACGGACTTTAGCCGCACGGGCTTCTCCGCCCCGGAAGACCATCTCCTGCGCCTCACCCTGCGCCAACCCGCCACCTTTCTGCTGCAGCTGCTCACGATGCCCGAATGGCTGCCGGTGCC
>CAIOTK010000358.1 GCA_903861185.1 uncultured Opitutia bacterium
CGGATGCTTGCGGAAATCCCCCGGCTGCAGCCGCCACTTCACATCCACCCGGTGCCGCATCACGCCGGTGTTAGAACAGGGTACATCCAACAGCACACCGTCATAAGCCTCGGGCAACCGGTGCTCCCGCAACACCAGCGCGGGCTGTTCTAGCAGGTCCGCTTGGACCAGAGCGACATCCACGCCACGGGTCCGCGAGAGGTTCTCCTTCAGCCGTTCCAGCCGCGTCCCGGGCTGATCCACCGCCACGACGCGGCCGGCGGTCATCTGATCCGCAATGAGCAGGCTCTTGCCCCCCGGGGCCGCGCAGAGATCGAGCAACGTCTCCCCAGTCTGCGGCGCCAGCAGCTCGACCGGCAAACGGGTGGACGGATCCTGCAGGTACAACTGGCCCGCCGCCAACAGCGGCTCGACTTCGGCCCAGTGCCCCGAAGGCACGCGCAGGAAGCCGGGCCACGCCGTCGGCTGCAGGAACTGCGGGGGCTCGCCCGGCCCGCGCCAGCGCCCGTGCACCGGCGCCGGAGTCTGATTCCATTCCAAAAGCGAGCGGGTCGCGACCGGGCCGAACTGCGCCAGCCAAGCCCGCACCAGCCAGACGGGATGCGAAAAATATTCTGCGAGCACGGTGGCGTCCGCGTCCGCCGGGGGCGGCGGCTGGGCGAGGGGCTCTGCGAGGCGGCGGACGACCGCGTTCACCATCCGGGCCTCGGCCGGGCTGGCGAGCGTCTTGGTGCGTTCCACCGCGTGGTGCACGATCCGCGGCACCCGCCCCGGGTCAGCCTCCGCCGCGGTCGCCGCTTCCAGCAGTTCCAGCCCCGCTAGCAACAGGACCGCCCGCACCTCGTTCCGGGGCGGGTGCGCGACGAGCCGCCCCAGCGCCGCCTCCAGCCGGCCGTGGTGGCGCACCACCCCCAGCACCCGGTGCTGGCACTGCGCCCGCGCCGGGCCGGTCAGCCCCCGCGGCAGCGTCTCCAGCAATAAGTCGATGCGCTCCCCGCGGGCGATCCAGCGGGTCAAGAGCAGGGCGGCGGAGGTCCAAGCGTCGGGCGGCAGGGCAGATTTAGTCGGCATTAGGGCGTCTTCCCGGGACGCCCGGAGGCGACACTCGGTTTGACAAGGCGGATAAAGGTCCGCTCAACTCTCCCGTTCAGGTCATCAGTCACGCAACCATGAATTCCGAAGCCGTTTCCGCGCTCCTCGCCAAAATGCCGACCCTCAAGCCGGCCAAATCGAAACTCGAGGCGATGGTGCCGGGCGCTTATGTGGTCCACCGGAGCTGGGGCTTCGGTCAGATCCGCTCCTACGACGAGTCCGCCCAGCGGCTCACGATCGACTTTAAGGGCAAGGCCGGCCACGCGATGGATCCGGCCTTCTGCGTCTCCACGATGGAGGTGCTGCACCCCCGCCACCTGCTGGTCCGCCGCGAGACCGAGGCCGCCCGCATCAACGAGCTGATCGCCAACCAACCGGCTCAGCTGGTGGTCGAGGCCCTCCAAGCCTACCCGAACCAAGCCGCCACCGCCATCGAGCTGGAAATCGTCCTCGCTCAGGTTCTCGGCGAGGAGAAGTTCAAGAAGTGGTGGGCCGCTGCCCGCAAGCAGATCGCCCAAGACGCGCGCCTCTCCGTCCCGGTTAAGAAGACCGAATGCTACATTGTGCGCGAGACGCCCGTCTCCGCCGAAGACGGCATCCGCGAGCAGTTTACGAGCACCCGCTCCGCCCGCCGCCGCATTACTCTCGCCGAGGAACTGATGGCCGCCGTCGACGGCAAGGCCAGCCCCGGTGACCTCGGGGCCATCCTCGACGGCCTCGCCGAGTCCGTCCGCGAATCCAACCAGCTCGATGCCGCCGAACGCCTTTACGGGGCCGCGGTGCGCGATGACCTCGCCAAGCTGCTCGGCCGCACCGAGGCCTTCGAGCCGGCCCAGGCCACCCTCATCGCCAATACCCGCGACCTCCCCGGCATCGCCGAGAAGATCCCGGTCCACTTCCAGGGCCGGTTCCTGCGGCTGATCCGCGATACGCACCCGATTGAGGCGCGCGACGTCCTATTCCAGCTCCTCAAGACCTCGCAGGGTAAGTTCACGACCGAGTGCATCAACTTCCTCATCGAGGAAGGGCACGCCGACCACCTCGCCGAGACGCTTCGCCGCTGGCAGACCGAGCAGAACCTCCGCGCCCCAGTGCTCCTCTGGATCGTCAAGAACCGCGACTCGAAGAAGTTCGCGAAGCTCCTGCACGACCTCATCACCCCGCGCCTGCTCAGCGCTATCTTCTTCGCCATCGATTACGAGGCCCTCCAAGCCGCGAGCGCCCGCCGCATCCCGCTGGCCGATATCCTCTCCGAGGACACCGCCCTGATCCCGGACCTGCTCTCCACCGCTGACCCGGAGACCGCCCGCGACCTCGCCAACACCCTGATGCTCAATCAGGGCTTCGAGGAACTGACCAAGAAGTCGCTCCTCGCCCGCTTCATTAAGATCTTCCCGAAGATCCAGTCGCTGGTGGCCGCCGATGCCGAGGGCAAGGACGAGCAGCTGATCGTGTCCCGCGCCAGCTACGACCGGAAGCGCGAGGAGTACGATCAGATCGTCTCGAAGAAGATCCCTGAGAACTCCAAGGCCATCGCCGCCGCCCGCGAGCACGGCGACCTCCGCGAGAACTCCGAGTTCAAGATGGCCAAGCAGGACCAGTCCGTCCTGATGGCCCAGAAGGGCCAACTCGAGCGCGACCTCGCTCGCGCCCGCGTCACCGACTTCAAGGACGCCACGACCGACCAGGCCAGCGTTGGCACGGTGGTCGAGGTGCGGAAGGTGGCCGACGGCTCGACCACGACGTTCACCATCCTCGGGGCTTGGGACGGCGATCCCGACCGCCACATCATCTCCTACAAGACGGCCTTCGGCGCCGCCCTGCTCGGCCGCAAGCCGGGTGAGGTGGTCAAGGTGAAGACGGCCGGCGTGGACGAGGAGTTCACGCTCGTCGGCATCTCCCGCTACGTCGCCTAAGCCGGACGGGCCGCGCGCGCCGCGCTGTGGCGCCGCGTGGCCTCCAGCAGCGCCGGGAGGGTCGGCAGCGGCCGTACCTCCGCGAGCAACTGGTAGGCGAACCAACCCGGCGCCAGCCGGATTAGGGCCTGCTGGACTGCCAGCAGGCGCCGGCTCCAGCTGGGGTCGGCCACGGCCAGCGGGAGCGGGGCCGGCACGCCCGAGATCCGCTCCACGCGGAACCCCCCCTCCCGCAGCAGCCGCCGGAGCGAAGCCAGGGTGAAAAGCCGCCGGTGCCGCACATCGAGGATGCCCCGGCGCGTGGGGTTGAAATGCCCCGCCAGCAGCATCAGCCGCGGCACGAGGAAACCCAGGTTCCCGGTGGAGAGCACCAGTTTCAGACCGGGCCCCGCGGCCGCCCGTAGCGCCGCCGCATAGCCCTCCGGATCGGCCCGCCGCGAGAGTTCATCCAGCAGCAGCACGACGTCGACGCCCCGCAGGTCGGCCGGCGGCACCTCGGCCCCTGCCGCACTCCCCCGCACCTCGTCGTAGGCTCCGGCGAGCGCCGGCGGCACGGCCCAGCCAAGGATCCGGCAACCCCGCGCCCGGAGCGGCCCGCCCAGCTCTGCTCCCGCGCCCCCGATGTCCAGCACCACGGTCCCGGGCGGCACCGCCGCGAGCGCGGCCGTGAGGACCGAGGGGAAACTCAGGCGCCCCGGGGCTGCTGGCGCGCCCGGCGGCGGCACCACGTCGAAGTTCCGCCGGTACAGTAGCCCCCAGTCCTGCAGCCGCGCGACCAGCGTCGTGCGCAGGGTGTCCCAAGCGTAGCGCAACCCGTTCACGCGGCAGATCTCATCCCCGTAGCGGGTCGGGAAGGGGACCTCGGCGATCCGCGCGCCCGTGCGCAGGGCCTGCACAATGAACTCGGGATCGAAATGAAAGACCTCCGCGTTCAGCTCGAACGGGATCCGGCCCAGCAGATCCGCCCGGAACGCCTTGCAGCCAGTATGGTACTCGCTCAGCCGCACCCCCAAAATCCGGTTCTGGCACGCGGTCAGCACCCGGTTGCCCAAGCGCTTATACAGCGGCATCCCGCCCCGCCGTGCGCCCCCCGGGGTGAGCATCCGCGAGCCTAGGACGAGATCCGCCTCGCCCCGCCGCAGCGGCGCCAGCACCTCCGGCAGGCTCTCCGGCGCGTACTGCCCGTCCCCGTGCAGGAGCGCCACCAGATCGTGGCCTTGCTCCAGCGCGTAACGGTAGCCCAGCTTCTGGTTACCCCCGTAACCCTGGTTCACTGGGTTCACGAGCACGGTCAGGCGATGCGGGCAGCCGCCCTCGTCCCGCAACCGCTCGGCCACCCGCCACGTGCCGTCGGCGGAACAGTCGTCGATCACCAGCACCTCGACGTCCAAGCCCGGGAACGCGGGCAGGCGCCGCAAGACTCCGCTGATGGTCGCTTCCGCTTGGTAGGCGACGACCAGAATCAGCAGGCGCGGGTGGCGCGCCGGTTCCGGGAGGGTTGCGTTCATCGCCGTGGCCCCGCCCCCGGTTCCCGCCTCAGTCCCGGAAACCCTCCGCCCGCTCGACGATGAACTTCGGGCGCGCCCGCACCTCCTCGTAGATGCGGCCAATATATTCCCCTAAAATCCCGATACTGATGAGCTGGATGCCCCCGAGGAACGAGATGAGGATCACGAGGGTCGGGTTGCCCCAAGCGATGGGCCAATCCATCAGCTTGTAGAAGAGGTAGACCCCCATCAGCAAAAACGCCCCGCCCGAGACGAGAAAGCCGAGCCAAGTGCTCAGGGTCAGCGCGTAAGTGGAGAAGCAGAAGATGCCGTTGAAGCCGATCCGCAGCGAACCGAGGAAACGGTTGTAGTTGGTCTCGCCGGCAAAGCGCGCCGGCCGGTCGAAGGGAATCAGCGCCTGCTTGAACCCGACCACCGCCACCATCCCCCGCAGGAATCCGTGGGTCTCCTTCAACCGCGTTACCTCCGCCACGACCCGCCGCGACATCAGCCGGAAATCCCCCGTGTTGGGCGGGATGCGCACATCCGCGATCTTGTTGATCACCTTGTAACCGGTCGCCGCGACGAGCCGCTTCACCCACGGCTCGCCGGTGCGCTGGCGCCGCTGCGGCAGCACGACGTCGTACCCGGCTCGCCACTTCGCCACCATCTCGCCGAGCAGCTCCGGCGGATCCTGCAGATCCACATCCATCACCACCACCGCCTCGCCGGCCGAGTACTGCAGGCCCGCCAAGGTCGCCATCGGCTGGCCGAAACGCCGCGAGAACCGCAGGAGCTTGACCCGCGGATCCTCCGCCCGCGCCTCGAGGATCACCTCCTCGGTCCGGTCCGGCGAGGGATCGAGGGCGAAGATCACCTCGTAGTCCTCGGTAATGGCGCCCAAAATCGGCCGCACGCGACGCAGGAACTCCGGGACATTCTTCTCTTCCCGGTACACCGGGACGACGAGGCTGAGGAGCATAACGGGGAAGGGCTACCAGCGTAGCCCGACGGCGAGGAGCCGCGCCGTCAAGGCCCCGTGCAACCGCGCGCGCCGGGCGTGATACTCCATCTGCGCGCCATCGTCCGACCGCTCCCCGTGGAAACGGACCCGGATACGCCGCATCTCCTCCGCGCCGGTGGTGTGGATCGCAGTCGCAGTCTTCTGCTCGGCGTGGACCCGGAACGCGCCCAGGAAATACGGCACCCGCCGCAAGACACACCCCGCCTGCTGGAAGCGCGCCAGCAGGTCCCAATCGAGGGCGAACTGGAAGGTGGGATCGATCCCGCCCACCCGATCCCACGCCCGCTTGCGCCAGAACACGGTCTCCTGCGGCACGTAGTCGACCCACTCCAGCGTCGCCGGATCGTGCCGCGGCAACACCCAGCGCCCGATCTCCCGGTCCTCCTCGTCGATCAAAATCCGGTGCCCGTAGATCACATCCACCTCCGGATGCCGCGCAAAGTAAGCGGCCGCGAAGGCCAGGGACCCCGGCGCCAGCAGGTCGTCCGAATTGAGCCACGCCATCACGTCCGCCGGCGCCAATTCGCCCACCACGTGCGCAAACCCCCGCCGGATCGCGTCCGCTTGCCCCCGGTCGGGCACGGACTCCCAGTGCCGCAGCCGCGCAGCGTGGCGGGCGATGAGCGCCGCGCTGCCGTCCCGCGAACCGCCGTCCTGCACGACGTACCGCAGCCCGGGGAAATTTTGGTCGAGCACGCTCGCGAGGGTCCGCCCGAGAAACCGCTCCTGTCCGTAACTCGGGGTTACAACCGCCACGTTCAGCCCGCCCTGCGGGGCCCGCTGGCGCGCCAACGCGCGGTCCCACCGCAGCGGCCGCGGCTCGTGCTGGCGCAGGACCCCCAGCTCGCCTGGGCCACCCTCCACCAGCCGCCGGTACGCCCGGGCCTGCAAGGGCCGCAGCCAGCGCTCGCGGACGTAGCCCCGCAGCAGCAACGCGATCCGGCGCAGGTCCGCGGTCGAATGGGTGGTTTCAGCCGCCACCTCGCGCAATACGCGGTCGCGGTGCGCGATCCCCGCGCTCAGTTCCCGGATCACGAGCTCCTTTTCACCCAACAACCGGCCGTAATGCTTCGCTTGCTCGAGCTCGTGCAACCCTGCCTCCCGATTGGCCGCCCCGCGCCGGAGCTCCTCCAGCTCGGCCGTCTGCCGGATGCGCACGGCCTCGAGGTTCCGAATATGGACCGCCTGGTCCTCCAGCGCCCGCGCGGCCCGCCCCGGTTCGCCGGTCACCTCCGCTAAGGCCCGGTCCCGGACCTCCTTCTCCGCCTTCAGGAGATTGTTCTCC
>CAIOTK010000359.1 GCA_903861185.1 uncultured Opitutia bacterium
CCCCGGGACCTGTCAACCCGCAATTCACCCGCTTGCCTCCCACCGGGAACCGGCCTGAGTGACCGCCCGGCGATGCTGTTCCAACTCCAGTCCGAGTACGAGCCCCGGGGCGACCAGCCCCAGGCCATCCAGCGACTGGTCGATTCGATCCGCGTCGGGAACCGCCATCAGACCCTTCTCGGCGTCACCGGCTCCGGCAAGACCTTCACGATGGCCAACGTCATCGCCCGGCTCGAGCGGCCGGCGCTGATCCTGTCCCACAACAAGACCCTCGCCGCCCAGCTCTACTCCGAGTTCAAGCACTTCTTCCCCCACAACGCGGTCGAGTACTTCGTTAGCTACTACGACTATTACCAGCCGGAGGCCTACATTCCCTCCAGTGACACCTTCATCGAGAAGGACTCTGCCATTAACGAGGAGATCGAGCGGCTGCGGATGGCGGCCACCAGCTCGCTCGTCTCGCGGCGCGACGTGATCGTGGTGGCGAGCGTCTCCTGCATCTACGGCCTCGGTTCCCCCCAGGAGTTCAGCTCGCTGATGATCCCGCTGCGCCGTGGCGCTGGGCTGGAGCGCCAGCGCTTGCTCGAGCGCTTAGTGGAGAACCTCTACGAGCGCCACGATTTGGAGCTCAAGCCGGGCCGCTTCCGGGTGCGGGGCGACGTGGTCGACATTATGCCCGCCTACCTGGAATACGGCCTGCGGGTGGAATTCTTCGGCGATGAGATCGAGGCCCTGCAGGAGTTCGATCCGCTCACCGGCCAGATCCGGCGGAGCCTCGAGCAATTCGACCTGTACCCGGCGAACCAGTACGTCACCAGCCGCGGCAAGCTGGAGCCCGCAATCGCCGGGATCCGGCGTGAGTTGGACGAGCGGGTCGCGGAGTTCGAGCGGACCGGGAAGCTGCTGGAGGCGCAGCGTATTCGGATGCGCACCGAGTATGACCTCGAGTTGCTACAGGAGATGGGCTTCTGCAACGGCATCGAGAACTACTCGCGCCACCTGACCGGCCGACCGCCGGGCGAACGGCCGTTTTGCCTGCTCGATTTCTTTCCTCGCGACTTTCTGCTGTTCGCGGACGAGAGCCACGTGACGCTCCCGCAGATCGGCGGGATGTATAATGGCGACCGGGCGCGGAAAACGACCCTCGTCGACTTCGGTTTCCGCCTGCCTTCCGCCCTCGATAATCGGCCCCAGAACTTTCCCGAATTCGAGTCCGCCTCCGGCCAGCTGGTCTACGTCTCCGCCACCCCCGGGCCGTATGAGCTGAAGCACTCCAAGGTCGTGGCGGAACAGTTGGTGCGGCCAACCGGCCTGCTCGACCCGGAGATCACCCTGCGCCCGACGCGCGGTCAGGTAGAGGACCTGATCGCCGAGGCGCGCGCCGCCGCGGCCGCCGGGGAGCGGGTGCTGGTCACCACGCTCACCAAGCGATTGGCGGAGGACCTTACCAGCCACCTCCGCGAGGCGGGCATCCGGGTGGAGTACCTCCACGCGGACATCGACGCCATCGAGCGGGTGGAGATCCTGCGCAACCTCCGGCTGGGCAATTTCGACGTCCTCATCGGGATCAATCTGCTGCGCGAGGGTCTGGACCTGCCGGAGGTGGCGCTGGTGGTGGTGCTGGATGCGGACAAGGAGGGTTTCTTGCGGAGCGAGACCTCGCTCATCCAGACGGCCGGTCGCGCGGCGCGGCACGAGAAGGGACGGGTGATCTTCTATGCGGACCGGCAGACTGAATCGATCCGGCGGACCCTCGCGGCGGTGGCTTACCGGCGGGAGAAGCAGCTGGCCTTCAATCAGGAGCACGGGATCACCCCGCGGAGTGTGCGGCGGGCGGCGCAAGCGAGCCTCCACGTGCTGGATGGCACGGGGCGCCGCGAGGCGGAGCCGGTGGTGGCGGAGACCGTGGACGATGCGGCGGCCGTGATTGCCGAATTGGAGGAGGAGATGCAGGAGGCGGCGAACCGGCTCGAGTTCGAGCGGGCGGCGGTGCTGCGCGACCAGATCGATGCCCTGAAGTCGGGGCGCCACACGCGGGGAGCGGCCCCGGCGCTGCGATCCGCGCGTCCGGCCGCCGCCAAGGGCGCGCGGCGCCGCGGCCGTTAGCGGGCGGTGGGCGGGGGTCTGAATCGAAGGACAATCGAACGACAATCGAAGGAGAATCGAAGGAGAAGGCCGGGCGGCAGCCCGATCGGAGAAAATCGGAGCCGAGGGGGAGCCGTGAACGAACCGCCGGTCGCCTCGACAAGACGATTCCAAGGCGCAGCGGCTCGATGTAGCCGGGGCGCGCCGCCCCGGAAGACAGGAAGGAAATCCGTTCCGCGGAGCGATGGGCCCTTTGCCGTCGCCGCGGGAATCGCTGCCGCCGAAGGCGTTGCGGGCTGCACAACCGGGGCGACGCGCCCCGGCTACATCAAGCCGTTCGCTTACACCCAGTTGAAGTTGAAGCTAATGCTGATCCGCTCCGCGTCGACCCGGTTGGACACCACCTCGTGGCGCAGCCAGCTCTCGAACAAGATCACCGAGCCGGCCGTCGCCGGATAGGTCACGTGCGTACGCCGCGCCGGCGGGGCGGACGCCTTCCGCGGCGGGGCCGCCATAAAACGGTCCAAGCGCGGGTCCTCAAACTTCAGCCCCGGGCAGCCCGGCGGGGTCGCCACGTAATAGGTGCCGCTGATACAGGACAGCGGGTGCAAATGGAGCGAATGGGCCGCGGTCGGCGGCATAATGTTCACCCACAGGTCGGTCAGCTGGAGCGAGCGGCCGCCGAGATCGAAGGCGAGCTCGCGGGCGAAGCGACGGACGTGCGGCAGCAGCCGGCGCTCCAGCGTCGCGAACGTGCTCGAGAAGCGGTGCAGCTCGTTCATCGAGGCATAGCTGGTGTAGCCGCCCGGATAATTGCGGGCGGACCAGCGCCGCCCCGCCGCGTCAAAATCCCGCAGTCGCCGGCATTCGTCCTCCAAATCGGCCCGGAGCCGTTCGCCACCCCGCGGCTGCAGCGGAGCGGCATAGATCGGGGTGGCAAACCAGGAGCGGAGGGTCATCGGGTGGCTCCGTTGCCTCAACGCACCCCGCCCATCCGGCGGCGCACCCACGGGACGAGGGCCAGAAACACGCCCGCGGCCGCCAGCACCGCGAGGGCCTGTTGCCCGAAGAAGCGATCGAGCTGCCCGGTCTCGCCCTCTCCGAACTGGGCGGCCAAGACGCCCGCGAACTTGTTGCCGAACGCGGCGCCGAGGAACCAGATGCCCAGCATCGCCCCCACGAGGTGCCGCGGCGCGATCTTGGTAAAGGTGCTCAGCCCGACCGGACTCAGCAGCATTTCCCCGATCGTCTGCAGGAAATAGAGCCCGAGCAGCCACAGCGGGCTCACCCGCCCCTGCATCGCCAACTGGGCCGCCGGCACCATCAGGCCGAAGGCCAACGCCAAGCAGGCTAGACCGAGGGTGAACTTCAGCGGGCTCGAGGGCTGCCGATCGCCCAGCCGCGTCCAGAGCAGCGCGAAGAGCGGCGCCAGCGCGATGACGAAGATCGGGTTGGCCGACTGGTACCACGAGGAAGGAACCTCGATCCCGCCTACGTGCGTCGCGGTGTGCCGTTCGGCAAACAGCGTCAGCGAGGTGCCTGCCTGTTCGAACAGGGCCCAGAAGATGAACGCCCCAATGAAGAAATAGAAGATCGCCCCCAGCTGCCGCGTCTCGCGGTGCGGCGAGCGACCGAACCAAATCATCAGACCGATGGGTACCAAGAGGAACAACGCCCGCAGCCACTCGAAGCCCGGCGCGTCCGACAACTTGACCAGCCCCCAGAGGCCCAGCGTGCCCAACAGGGTGAACACCGGCCGCTGCCAGGCCCCGGCGCGCCGCGGCGGCGGCGGACCGACCTCGCGCAGCCCTTGACCGCAGAAAACGAACACCAGCAGGCCCAGCAGCATCCCAACGCCCGCTGCCCCGAAACCCCAATGCCACGAGTGTGCCGGATCGAAGCCCCAGCCAGTCAGGGTCGCCTTGAACGCGCTGTGCTGCGCGAGGTAGCCCGTGACCAAGGGCGCGATGAAGGCCCCGGCATTGATGCCCATATAGAAGATCGAGAACCCTGCGTCCCGCCGCGCATCCCCTGGCGCGTACAATTGTCCGACCATTGCGCTGATGTTTGGCTTCAACAGGCCCGTCCCGATTACGATCAGGGCAAGGCCCAGGTAGAACGTCGCCTCCCCCGGCACCGCCATCGAGAAGTGTCCCGCCGCAATGATAATGCCGCCGATGAGCACCGCTAGCCGCGAGCCGAGGATGCCGTCCGCGAGCGTACCCCCCGG
>CAIOTK010000360.1 GCA_903861185.1 uncultured Opitutia bacterium
AAGGCCACCGAGCAGTACCACCGCTTCCGCAACCCCAACGCCTTCCTCACTTGGCGCTACGACGGTCCAGGCGGCGGTCCGACCGGCAGTTTCGCGGCCCTAGCCTATCCGCAAAACGCGTGGCAGCTCGAGAACGGGGTGCGCATAGCCTCGCTTTCGGGTGGCCCGCCCGTGTTCGCGAATCGCACGGAGCTTGGGCGCCGGTTCCGGGAGTCGCCCGAGCAGTTCACGCCGCTGGCGACCCCGGCGAACTTCTATACCGCCTTCATCGATAATCCCAGCTACGTGAAGGAGACCCTGCAGGCTGCCTACGCGCTCGCCCACACGCGGATCCGCGGGCTCCAGCTGCAGGCTGGCTTGCGCGGTGAGGACACTGGGTTTGCCAGCCGCGAGTTCGATGCCCGCAGCGCCGCCGAGGTGCGCGCGGCCGGCTTCGCCGTCACGCCCGCCAATGGCCGCGCCACCACCGTCCCCGGCCTGACCTACCAGTATATGAGCCGGCCGAAGACCACGCGCCGCAGCGGTTATACTCACCTGTTCCCCTCGGCTTCCGCCAAGTACTCGTTCACCGAGAACCTGCAGGCGCATCTCGGCTACAGCGCGACCATCTCGCGCCCGGCGATCGGTAACCTCGGCGGCGTCTGGGTCTTCAACGAGACCAATGAGACCGTGAGCGTGCCCAATCCCGACCTCCGCCCGGAACGTTCCCGCAACCTCTCGGGCCGCCTGGCCACCTACTTCGAGCCGGTCGGCAGCGCCGCCCTGACGCTGTTCCAGAACGACATCACCGACAGCGTCACCTCCGCCGAATTCCCGGCCTCCGCCTTCGGCTACGAGGACGATCCCGCCTACGGCTCGTACCGCTTCCTCTCGGTGGGCAACCGCCCGGGCAAGACCCGCGTGCGGGGGATGACCTGGGAGTACAGCCAAGCGTTGTCGTTTCTGCCGGGCGCCTGGTCCGGCCTCAACGTGGCCGCCAACTACACCCGCACTTATGCGTCGGTCACGCGCGCCGCGATGGTGCCGCATATGGCCGGGGCAACATTGAGCTATCGCTGGCGGCGGCTCGCCTTCGGCGCCAGCGGCAAGTGGACCGACCACACGCCGATGACGTCCACAGGCACGATTACCTACCGCAAGCAGCGGACGATGATCGACCTCAACGGCAGCTGGCAGACCTCGCCGCGCCTCGGGGTGTTCTTCCAGGTGCGGAACCTGTTCAACGTCGCGGAGGACCGCTACCAGGTCGATCCGTCCTACGTGCTCTCGAATATGGTGGTCGGGACCTTCTATACCTTCGGGGTGAAGGGGACCTTCTGAGGGGGCGGCGCTGGGCGATCAGCGAGTAGCGGGGAGCGGGGAGGCTGCGAGCCGGCAGGGGGGCGGAACGCAACGGGAGCGTAAGCACCCTAGGAACGTGGGACGCGTGCTTCAAAAGTGCGCGCCCGAGGTGGATTGGGCGCAGCGATCGGTTTGGTGTAGCCGGGGCAGCTTGCCCCGGTAGCCGCAGCCGGAAGCCCTTCTCCCGCTTGCGCGTTTCCGCGCTCGGCCCCATCGCGAGGGCTCCGCCGCCCGGTGCTTCGTTCCCGAAGGACCGGGGCAAGCTGCCCCGGCTACCCCAAGCCCCCCGGACCCAGCCTCAAACGCAGGGACTAGGACGAACCTGCAAAAATGGCCCCGGCGCCCGTAGCGACCTCAGGCAAACAGCTCCCGCACGGCCCGGCCCTTGCCGTCTTCCGTGACGTAGAACGGCCGGCCCTCGATGCTGAACTCGGTCTGCGGATGGATGCCCATCGCGGTCATAATGGTCGCGTGCAGGTCCATTACGGTAACCGGATCCTTGATCGCGAGCAGCGGCCGCTCGTCGGCGGTCTGGCCGTGAACGTACCCGCGCTTGGTGCCCCCGCCGAACAGCACCACGCTGGTCCCGCCCGTGAAGTGCCGGTGCAGGCCGTAGTGGGCCATCTCGCCCAAGGTATCGACCTTGAAGGTCGCTTGGTCGTTGGCAGTGGAGCCCGGCCGCCCCTCCATCATCGCGTCGCGGCTAAACTCGCTGGCGATGATGACGAGGGTGCGGTCCAGCAGCCCGCGCTGCTCGAGATCCCGAACCAGCGTGGCGATGGGTAGATCGATCTCCCGGTGCAAGCGCGCCACGGTCTGGTGGCCGTCCTTATGGGTGTCCCAATGGAGGAAGGGGACGTATTCCGTGGTCACCTCGACAAAGCGCGCGCCGGCCTCGACGAGGCGCCGCGCGAGTAGGCAGCCGCGGCCGAAGCGGCCGGTGTCGTACTTGGCCTGTACCTCCGGAGGTTCGAGGGTCAGATCGAAGGCCTCGCGCTCCTTGCTGCTGAGCAGTCGGTAGGCGTTGTCCATACTGCGGAGGAGGGACTGCCGCTGGTAGTCGCTCATCCGGTCGCGATCGGGATTGGCGTCCACCAGCCGGCGGAACAGGCGGTCGCGGTTGGCGAAGCGCTGCGCGTCCATCCCCTGGGGCGGGCGCACGGAGACGGCGGCCTCTTCAGGGAAGGGAAGGTTCAGCGGGCCAAACTCGGCGCCAAAGAAGCCGGCGGTGGTGAAGGCCTTCAACTCCTCGCTCTCGCCGACGCCTTCGAGGCGCTGGCCGATATTGATGAAGGCGGGCATCACCGGGTTGCGCGGGCCGAGTACCTTGGCCATCCACGCCCCGAGATGCGGGCAGGCGACGGTCTGGGGCGGCACGTAGCCAGTGTGCCAGTGGTATTGGTGCCGCGAGTGGAGGATGCTACCTAGGTCCGGCTGCACGGCGCTGCGAAGGAGCGTCGCGCGGTCCATCACTTGCGCGATGTTTTCGAGGCCCTGACAAATCTTGAGCCCATCGACCGCGGTATCGATGGCCGGGAAGGTGCTGAGCATCCGCGCCACCTCGAGGCCCTTCTCGAAGGGTAAGTAGCGCTTCGGATCAAAGGTGTCCGGCGCGGCCATCCCTCCGCCCATCCAGAGCAGAATGCAGGCATCTGCCTTGGCGGGCGGGTGCGCGACCTTGGCGCTGTTCGCCCACACGGCCTGCGGGGCGCCCGTAGACCACGCGGCAGCGCTGGCGGCGGCGAGTCGCTTGAGGAAGTCGCGGCGGACGATCGCGGGCGGGGCCTGGGGATCGAGTAAGGGATACATCGGGGGCCGGGGGGGGGGCTTATTGAACGTAAAGGAATTCGGGCAGCATCAGCAGCGCCCAGAGCAGGTCGGCGATGGCGGGGGCCGCGGGCTGGTTCCCCAGCAGTTCCTCGGCGGCGCGCAGTTCCCCGGGCGAAGGGGGGCGGGCGAGGGTCTGGGTGTACACCCGGGTGATGAGCGCGGCGGGACTGGCCCAGGCTTGGGCGGCGAGCCGGGCGGCCCCTTGTTCCAAAGCGCGGGTCAGGGTCTGGCCGTTGGCGAGGTCGAGAGCCTCCAGGGTCGTCAGTTGGTCGGGCCGCATCGAAACGATCTGATCGCGGTTGGGCCGGCCGAGGGAACGCATCAGGAAGTCGCTCTTCACCAAGGCGGCGCGGATCATCCGGCCGGCGTTGGCCCGGCCCTGGGCGAGCAGCGCCGGGCCCTCCCGCTGGAGCGCCTCCGCCGCGGCGGGTGGGGCCGCGACCACGGCGACGGTTTGGACGTTCTTCGGCAAGGCCCCGAGCCGGCCTTCCCGGCCCGCGTTGCCACCGGGACTGAACTGCCACGCCGCATCGCTCTGCAGCGTGGCGACCGTACCATCGCTCAGCCGGACCTCGGCTTGGACATAAAGGCCGGCCGCGGTGGGATTCCGGCCGTCGGTTTGGGCGATCACCACCACCTGATTGCTCCCGGCCTTCAGCTTGTCGTGCAGGGGGATCGCGATGACCTGATCCCCGCGCTCGGTGCCGGTGATCCTCCGCCCATTCAGGTAGACGGTGAGCCCGTTCCCGCCCGTGAAAATGGCGGCGCCGCTGACCGGTTCGGCGGCGAGCTTCCACTCGGTGCGGAAGAGCACGGTTTCGCCGGCGGGCCGGGCCTTGCCGTCGGTGGGGGCGAGGCCCCAGATCCATTGGCCGCTGAGGGCGAGGCCGGCGGCGGCGCCGCCGTCCGGCCGGGTGCGAAACACCGGCGCATCCATCTTCTGCGGGGCGGTGCCAGTGAGCTGCCAGACGGCATCCACAAATTGCTCCGCGCTCAGACGCTTGGCGCGGGGGCCGTGGAATACCGGGGCGTTCGCTTCCCCGGCGAGGATATCACTCCGCGCCTGGTAGATCTGCGAAGTGGCGAGGAAGGCCAAGGTCCGCTTCACGTCGTAGCCCGTTTGCTGAAAATGATTCGCCAAGGCATCGAGCAGGTCGGCGCTCCAAGGCTCGCTCTGCATCGCGTCCAGCGGATGGACGATCCCACGGCCCAGCAGGCGGTGCCAGAGGCGATTGACGAGGGTGCGGGTGAAGCGGCCGTTCTCCGGATGGGTCATCAGGGCCGCGAGCTGGCGGAGGCGCTCGGGGCGCGGGGCCTCCGGGTTGACGTTGCCCAGTTCCGGGAAGAGCCAAGCGGCCCGGGCGGTGCGACCGAGCGGCTTATCGCAGCGGTTCACCTCGAGTGGTTTCTCCGCGTAGATCGCAGCCAGCCCGTAGGCCTCATCGAGCTTCCAACGATCGACAAAGCTGTCGTGGCAGGACGCGCACTTGAGGTTCAGGCCGAGGAACGACTGCCCGAGGCTCTGGGCGAACTGGATCTCGACGGTCTGACCGGCGCTGACCTCTCCGCGCCACTTGATCCCGTCGATGAAGCCCCGGCTTTCGTCGCTGGGCGGGGCAATGAGTTCGCGGGCGAACTGGTCGAAAGGCTTGTTGGTCAGGAGGGCCTCGTGGAGCCATTGACTGATCTGCCGGCGCCCCCCCGTGATGAAGCCGGTGCCGCCATAGTCGTTCCGCAGGAGATCGTTCCAGAAGCTGAGCCAGTGTTCGGCGTAGTCCGTATCGCGCGCGAGCAGGGTGTGGACGAGGCGGGTCCGCTTATCGGGCGCGGGATCCTGCAGGAAGGCCGCGACCTCCTCGGGGGTGGGCAGCAGGCCGATCAGGTCGAGGTAGGCGCGGCGGAGGAAGGTGCTATCGCTGGCGGGCGGGGGCCGGGGCAGGTTATGCTGCGCGAGGTAGGCATCGACGAGGCGATCCACGGGATGATCGCGGCCCGCGACGGCCGGGGGCAGCGTGACGACGCGTGGCTTGAGCGGCGGCTCGTAGGCCGGGGCTTTGAAGGCGAAGCCGGCTTCCCACGGTAAGCCTTCGGCGATCCATTGCCGGAGCAGGGCGACCTCCGCGGCGGATAGGCCGTCCCCCTTGGGCGGCATCCGTTGGTCCCGATCGGTGGAGGCGACCAACTCGAGGAGGAGACTCTTGGCCGGGTTCCCGGAGACGACGACGGGGCCGTTCTCGCTGCCGTGGAGCAGGGCAGCGCGGTCGTTCAGCGAAAAACCGCCCTTGAGCTTATCCCCGGTGTGGCATTCCCCGCAGTGCTTGCGGAGCAAGGGGACGATCTGGTGGTTGAAGTCCACCGCGCCGGAAAGAGGGGCGGCCAAGGCGAGCAGGAGCAGGCGGTGGAGAAGCTTCACGGGAAGAGGACGGTGTGGAGGCGAGTCTCGGGTGCAAACCGGAGCGGGTGAGGCAGGCGCGTTGATACGCGAACCCGCCGGCGGAGGGCAATCGCGGGGAAGCGTGTATGGAAGCGAACGCGGAGCTTTCCGGCGGCGTTCCTGGAGTCTCCGAGTCCTTCGCGGCGAAGCATTACGGGCGTTCCTGGTATTCGGAGCTCAGGGTGAGATTCCCGTTCCGCGCGTTGATGAACCAAGCGGTGGTGTCTGCCGGGAGCGGGGCCGAGGCGGTCCAGTTCGCGCCTGCCTGCACCAGTTCCGCCGGCGTTTCCCGCCATTCGCGTCGGCCGGTGAAGCCGCGGTCGGTGGTGCTCACGAGCACCGCCTGCTCCAGGGGGTGATTGGAATGAAATTCCACGATCGCCCGGCCACCCTCCTCCCGGGCCGCGACCTGCCCGCCCCAGGCCCGGCCGGTGCGCACGATGGACTCCGCGAAGGCGTACCCGTCGGGCGCATTCCAGCCGGGCGGATGGCCGTGCCGCAGGCCGGGGATCAGGCTGATCATCCGCGGCCCCGGCGCCGCCCGGTAGGAGACGGCCTGGCAATCCAGCGGGAAATGGGTGTCCCCGGGCCACGACAGCCACAGCACCGGCAGGCGCGCGCGGTCCAGCCGGACCATTGGATCCCACGCCTCGCGGTAGAGCCGCAGGTCGCCCAACGCCGCCCCCCATTGGTTATCCGCATCGTGCAGGTGGCCGCAGCCGTAGATCGGGATCGCGAAGGCGAAGCGCGGATCGATCCCGATCACGGTGGCCGTGATTACCCCGCCCCAGGAGATGCCCGAAACACCGATCCGCGCCGGGTCCACGCCCGGTTGTGCCCGCAGCAGAGAGTGCGCCCGGAGGGTCGCGCCGACCGCGTGGTACATAAATTGATCCTCCAGTGGCTCCGCGGCGTCGCCGTAAATGCCCTCGCGCGCCGGGCCGCCCTGCGGGTGGCGGCGCCAGGCCGGGGCTCCCTTCGGCGCGCCCGGGACGCGTTCATCGGTTTGGCCCTCGACCGCGATGGAGATCGCCGCGAAGCCCCGTTCGTTCCACTTCGCGACCCACTCCCGGAACGCGGTGCCACCCCCCCCGTGGACCAGCACCACGCCGGGCACCGGGCGCGTGCCCGTCTCCGGCAGGCCTAGCCAAGCGAACACCCGCGTCTCGCGCCCGCGCCACGGCAGCCCCTCGAAGTAAACCGCCCGCCGGGGCCCGTCCGCCGCCACCCCCTCCGCGGGCTCCATCGCGGGCGGCGTGGTCAGCTCCGCCAGCGCCAAGATGCGCGGGCGCGCCTCCGCCGGGTCGATCGCTGCGGCCGCGGGACCGGGCAGGGAGAACAACAGGAATAGGCCAAGGGTGGGGGCCAGGGAGGATCGCAACATCGGGGTGCGGGGATCTTCCAACGGCTGCGCCCCACGCGGCCAGTCCGGAATCGGCCGCGGGCTGATTGACCCGGCTCTGCCGCGCCGCTTGGGTCGAGGCTGCCCTGATGGATGCCCCGCCCGTGCCGCCGCGCCGCGCCGCGTTCCTGCTCGATTGGATCGAGCGGGCCGGCAACCGCCTGCCGAACCCTCTGACGCTCTTCGTCCTCCTCGCGGGGGCCACCGTGCTCGCCTCGGCGCTGGCGGCGGGCCTCGGCTGGACGGTTACGCACCCGAAGGACGGATCCACGGTATCCGCGGTGAGCCTGCTCAACGGCGCGGGCATCCGCCGGATGTTCACCGAGGCGCTGCGCAACTTCACCGGGTTCGCTCCGCTGGGGCTGGTGCTGGTCTCGATGATCGGCATCGGCGTGGCGGAGGCAACCGGCTTGGTCGGGGTCCTGCTCCGCGCCTTCGTCACCAGCCTGCCCCAGCGCTGGCTGACGGCGGCGGTCGTGTTTGCGGCGATCAACGCGAACCTGGCGGCCGATGCGGGCATCATCCTGTTGCCGCCGCTGGCGGGGCTGCTGTTCGCGGCTGCCGGCCGGCATCCGCTCGCGGGCATTACGGCTGCATTTGCGGGGGTGAGTGGCGGCTACAGTGCGAATCTGCTGCCTTCGACCCTCGATGTCCTGCTGGCCGGGTTCACCCAAGAGGCACTCGACGCCTCGCGGCTGCTGCCGGGTTACCGGGTGCAGCTTTTGGGCAACTGGTATTTCCTCGCCGCTTCCACCCCGCTCCTGACCGTGGCCGCGACGTGGGTCACCGAACGGATCGT
>CAIOTK010000361.1 GCA_903861185.1 uncultured Opitutia bacterium
GCAAGATGCGTTGGCCGCCCGCTTGCGTGCGGTCGCGCCGTTCCCCGTGCAGCTCATCAACTGGGGCTTCTGGGCGCACGGGCTCGAGCCTGAGCACCTACCGGCTCTGCGCGCGGCGGGTTTGGGCGCGATCACGCCGGCGGATGGGTTACCCGCGATCGCGGCGTGCGTTGCGGCGGGGGCGGGGCAGTGGGTGTACCTGCGGGCCTCGCCCGCCGCGCTCACCCGGATGGGCGTCGGTGCCCTGGCCTCGGCGCCCCGGGTCGCGACTGCGCCACCGACTTCAGCTGCCATCGTCGCGCTAGCGCCGGCGGACCTCGAGGCGCGGGTGGGGCGCGTGCTGGCGCGGGTGCTGCGCCTGAGTGCGGGCGACTTAGATCCGGCGGCGCCGTTCACCGACTTCGGATTGGATTCCATCGGCGGCGTCGCGTTTATCGGCGAACTCAACCGAGAGCTCGCCCTCGACCTGAGGCCGATGGTCCTGTTCGACCACGGCAGCGTCGCGCGGCTCGCCGCCCACCTCGCCACCCTTGGCGTCACCGCCCCGCTGCCGGCGTCCGCGGCGGCACCGGCTGCGCCTACCCCCGCGCCTGCGCTCCCGTCGTTCGCGCCCGCCAGTTCGGCCGTGCCTGCACCGGCCGCGCCCGCTGCCGCATCCGGTCCCGTCGCGGCGGGGGACATCGCGGTGATCGGGTTCGCGGGTCGGTTCCCGGGGGCGGCGGACCCGGCGGCGTTCTGGGAAATTCTGCGGACCGGGGGCGACGCGATCACCGAGGTGCCGCCGGACCGGTGGGATCACGCCCGTTTCCACGCGGCGGAGCCAGCGGGGCCGGACCGCACGCCGTTCAAGTGGGGTGGGTTTATGCCGGACGCGGACCGCTTCGATCCCGTGTTCTTCGGCATCTCGGGCCGTGAGGCGGAGGCGATGGACCCGCAGCAGCGGGTGTTTCTCGAGGCCTGTTACCACGCGCTGGAGGACGCCGGCTACGCGGGCCCCTCGGTGCGGTTGGCGCGGAACTGCGGGGTCTTCGCCGGGGTGGAGCCGGGCGATTACCTCCAGCTTTGCACGGACGCGACGCCGGAGGGCCGCGCGCCGCTGTTCCAAGGCAACGCCGAGTCGATCCTGGCCGCGCGCATCTCGTACTTCCTCGACCTTCAGGGCCCGAGCCTCGCCGTTAACACCGCCTGCTCGTCGTCGCTCGTGGCGGTGCACCTCGCGTGCCGCAGCCTCCAGCAGGGCGACTGCGCGCTCGCGTTGGCGGGAGGCGTGCGGGTTTTCGCCTCGGAGAAAGTGTTCTTCGCGCTCGGCCCGATGGGAATGCTGGCGCGCGACGGCCGCTGCCGGACCTTTGATGCGGACGCGGATGGGTTCGTGCCGGGCGAGGCCGCGGGCGTCCTAGTATTGAAGCCGCTGGCGGCGGCCCTGCGCGACGGCGACACCATCCACGGCGTGATTAAGGGTTCAGCGGTGAACCAAGACGGCCGCACCAACGGCATCACCGCGCCGAGCGGGCTCGCGCAAACTGCGGTCCAACTCGAGGCCTATGCGCGGGCCGGCGTGAGCCCGGCCACCCTCGACTACGTGGAGGCGCACGGCACCGCGACGCGGTTGGGCGACCCGATCGAGGTGGAGGCGCTGACGAACACCTTCCGCCGTTTCACGCCCGAGGTCGGCGGCTGTGCCCTCGGCTCGGTGAAGACCAACATCGGCCACACGCTCGCGGCGGCGGGAGTGGCGGGCGTGATCAAGCTGCTGCTCGCGTTCCGCCACCGGGCGTTACCGCCCTCGTTGCACTTCCGTAGGGCGAACCCTTACATCGACTTCGCGCGCGGGCCGTTCCGCGTGCTCACCGCACTCACGCCCTGGGAACGCGGCCGCACGGGCCCGCGGCGGGCCGCCATCAGCTCCTTCGGCTTCAGTGGGACCAATGCGCACGCGGTGCTGGAGGAGCCGCCCGTCGTCGCCCGCGCGCCCCGGCTCCCCCGCCCGGCGCGCCTCATTCCCATCTCCGCGCGCACACCCGCAGCGCTCGACGCCCTGCTCGCCCGCCTCGCCGCCGCGGCGCCGGACGCCGACCTCGCGGATCTGGCCTTCACCCTTGCGGCTGGCCGCGGCCACTTTGAGGAACGCGCCGCGGTGGTCGCCGCCTCGCCCGCCGAGCTGACCGCCCGCCTGCGCGAGTTGGCGGCCGGCCGGGAGGCTTCCGGCGCGTGGCGCGGCGGCGCGCGACCGGACCGCGCGGACGCCGTGATCCAGCGCGGGCTCGTTGCGGCCACCGTCGCCGGCCTACCGGCGCGCGGGACGGACGCCGCGGCCTATCGGGAAGCACTTGAGTTGCTGGCGGCCCTTTACGTGAAGGGTGCGGACATCGACTGGTTCGCGCTGCACGCGGGCGAGGCGCCCCGGCGGATCCCGCTGCCGGGTTATCCGTTCGCCCGCGAGCGGTACTGGTTTGCGCCCGCCCCCGCCGCGCCCGCCGCGGTGGCCTCAACCGCCGACTCGGCCGGCGTGATCGCGCTTCGCGGGGACGAGCCGTTTCTCCGCGATCACCGGGTGGGCGGCGTACCCGTCGTGCCGGGCGTCGCTTACCTCGGCTGGTTACGCGCGGCGGCCGGGGCGAGTGCCAGCCTGCGCCAGGTGGCGTGGCTTCGTCCGCTGGCGGTGCCCGGACCGGTGGAGCTACACGTCACCGAACGGCCCGGTCCCGCGGGCACGCGCCGTCTGGTGGTCACCCGCGCAGACGGGACCGAGCACGCCGAAGCCACCGTGGCGGGCGCAGGGCTGCCGCTGGAAGGAACGCTGGCGGTGGAGGAAATCCGCGCCCGCTGCCCGCGGGAATTGCCCGGCGACGCAGTGCGTGCGAGCTGCGCGTCCGCCGGGCTGGAGTTGGGACCGGCGATGGCGGCGCTTCGTACCGTGTGGGCCGGCGCGGACGAGGTCCTCGCCCATTTGGTGCGTCCCGCGGGTCACGCCGCTCCGGCGTGGGATCCGGCGTTGTTGGATGGCGCGCTCCAAGCGACAGCGGTGCTCGGGGATGGCGCTGGTGGCGGGTTGCCCGTGCCGTTTGCGCTCGAGTCCGTGACGCTCGACGGGTTGCCGGCGGAACTGTGGGCGCACGTGGTACGCCGGCCGGCCGCGGCCGGTCTCCGGCGGTTCGATGTGCGCTTCGCCTCGGCGGATGGCCGGCTGCTGGGTCGGTTGGAGGGCCTGGCGATGCGGCCGCTGCGCGCGGGGCCGGCGGAGGCTGGGCCGAGCGAAGTCGGATCCGCTGCTCCGACCAATCCGTCCACCACGGAGGCAAAGGAGCCGACCGATCCAGCCGCGTCGTTCCTCGCTTGGCTTACCGAGCGCTTCGCGGAACAGGTGAAGCTCCCCGCGGCGCGGCTGCGGCCCGACGATCCGCTGGAGAAGTTCGGCCTCGATTCGCTGATGGTGACCGACTTCACGCGGCGCCTCGAGGAGAGCTTCGGCGAACTGTCCAAGACGCTGCTCTTCGAGCACCAGACCCTCGGCGAGCTTGCGACGCACCTCCGGGCGGCGCATCCGCAGCGGGTCACCGCGCTCGTCGCCCCCGCGCCCGGCCGAGTCGTTCCGCGCGCCGCGGCGGCCCCGGCGGTCGTGACCGCCCCCGCGCCGGCCATTTCCGCCGTGGCGGGTCGCGCCGACGACATTGCGATCATCGGGGTCGCCGGACGTTATCCGGACGCGCCCGACCTGGACGCGTTCTGGCGTAACCTTCGTGGCGGGCGCGATAGCATTATTGAGATCCCGCCGGACCGCTGGGATCACCGGGTCTTCCACGACCCGCGGCCGGGTCAGCCCGGTAAGACGCGCAACAAGTGGGGCGGCTTTTTGCCGGACGTGGCGCGGTTCGACGCGGCATTTTTCGGTGTGACCCCGCGCGAAGCCATCGCGCTGGACCCGCAGGAACGAATCTTCCTCGAGACCGCGTGGCAGACGCTGGAGTCGGCTGGCTACAGCCGCCCCGCTCTCGCGCGCCGTCCGGTCGGCGTGTTCGTCGGCGTGATGTACGGCGAGTACCAGCTGCACGGTGCGGGTGACCCCGCCAGCGGCGGCGTGCTCCCGCTCAGTTCCTCGTACGCCTCGATCGCCAACCGCGTTTCGTATTTCTTCAACTGGCACGGGCCCAGCCTCGCGGTCGATACGATGTGCTCGTCGTCGCTCGCTGCGATCCACCTCGCGTGTGCGGCGCTGCAGCGGGGCGAGGCCGAGCTCGCGCTGGCGGGCGGCGTCAACGTCACCGTCCACCCGCACAAGGATATGCTCCTCGCTCCGGGCGGGTTCGCCGCGGGTGATGGTCGTTGCCGGAGCTTTGGCGCGGGGGGTGATGGCTACGTGCCCGGCGAGGGCGTGGGCGCGGTGTTGCTGAAGCCGCTCGCGCAGGCGCAGGCCGACGGCGACTACATCTGGGGCGTGATCCGGGCGAGCGCGCTCAACCACGGGGGCAAGACCAACGGCTATACCGTACCGAACCCCAAGGCGCAGGCGGACGTCGTGGGCGCGGCCTTACGCCGTGGCGGCGTGGCGCCGGACTCGGTCTCGTATGTCGAGGCGCACGGCACGGGCACCGCGCTGGGCGATCCCATTGAGGTCGCGGCGCTCGCGCGGGCTTTTGGGGACGAAGCGGGCGTACCGGAGGGCCGCGGGTGCCTGCTCGGCTCGGTGAAATCGAACATTGGCCATCTGGAGGGCGCGGCGGGAGTGGCCGGACTGACCAAGGTGCTCCTGCAGCTGCGGCACGCGGAGATTGCGCCCTCGCTGCATTCGCGGTCGCTCAACCCGAACATTCCCTTCGCCCGCACTCGCTTCCGCGTGCCGCAAGCCGTGACCGCTTGGCCCGCCGGTGCCGTCCCGCGTACCGCCGGCGTTAGTTCCTTCGGCGCCGGGGGTGCCAATGCCCACCTCATCGTGAGTGAGGCCCCGACTCGGGAGGCCGTGCCCGCCGCGGTTGGGCCCGCGCTGATCGTCCTGTCGGCCCGCACCGCGGAACGCCTCCGGGCCGTTGCCTCGCGCCTCGCGGTTTGGCTCGCGGAGGAGGCGCCGGCTGACCTGCGGCTGGTGGACGTCGCGTTCACGCTGGCGGTCGGGCGCGAGGCGCTCGACGAGCGGCTGGCCCTATTCGCCCGCGATCCCGTTGAGCTGCGGGCGCAACTCGCCGCTTTCGCTGCCACGGGAGAGTTGCCCGCGGGGGGGTGGCAGGGACGCCGCCGCGAGGAACCGGAACCCACTCCGGCGACGGATGCGCTGCGGGAGCTGGTGGCCGCGGCCTGGGTGACCGGATCGGAAATCGATTGGGCGGCGCACGCGTGGTCCGCTGGCGCGCGGCGGATTCCGTTGCCCGGTTATCCCTTCGCGGGCGAACGCTTTTGGGCGCCCGACCGGATGGCGCGCGCCGCGGATGCGCCGCCCGTGCCGCCGCCCCCCGCGGCTTCCGGCCTGCTGCTCGCCCCAGTGTGGCGTCCGGTGGTTGAGGCCACGGAACCGACCGGGACGACGCTAGCCGGGCGCGGGTTGGTTTTCGACGCGGATCCGCGGTTGGCGGCGGAATTGGCCCCGCTCTTCCCGCAGGTGCGGTTCACCCGGGTGGCGCCCGCCGGCCCCGCCGCCGACTCCGGCGTGTTAGGGCTGGGGCCGGAGGACGACGCCGGTTATGATGCGTTGGTGGCGGACGGCCCGCCCGCCTTGGTCGTGCATCGCTGGGCGACGGCGGCGGCCGGCGCGCCGGACCTCACGGCGGGATTGCTTTCTCTCGTGCGGCTCGTGCGCGCGGTGCTGCGCCGCGCGCCGACGGCACGCCTCAATCTAGTCTTCTGTCATCCGCCGGGCTGCCCGGAGCACGAGGGTGTTGGCGGTTGGGCGCGCAGCCTGATTCGAGAGCATCCGGGGATCGTCGTTTCGCTGCTCGGGGCGGCGGAACCTTCGGCTGCGGCGGTGGCGCGGCGGTTGTACGACCGCGCTCCCCGCCAGGTGCGACTCAGTCCGCTGGGCGCGTCCGAACTCGGGCTCGAGGAGCTCGCGCCGCTGGCTGGGACCGCGCTGGTTCGGGGCGGCGTCTACTTAATTACCGGCGGCGCCGGTGGTCTCGGCCGCCTGCTGGCGCCGCACCTCGCGTCTCGCTGGGCCGCGCGGATCGTGCTCGCCGGCCGTTCGGTGCGCGGGCCGGAGCAGGACGCGTTGCTGGCCGCGGTAAGGGCGGCCGGGGGTGAGGCGCGTTACGTGGCGGCGGATGTCGCCACCGCCGCGGGTGCAGCTGCCGCGGTCACGGTGGCTCGGGAAGCGTTCGGGCGCCTCGAGGGTGTCTTCCACGCCGCGGGCGTCCTGCGAGATCGCGCTCTACGGGCCAAGCCGCCGGCGGATTACCTCGCGGTCGCCGACCCGAAACTCGCGGGCGCCCATTGGTTGGATGAGGCCACCGCCGGCGAGTCGCTGGCCTTCTTCACCCTTTTCTCCTCTACCGCGGGCGTCTTCGGCAACGCGGGCCAAGCGGACTACGCCTTCGCGAACGCGGCGCTCGACGCCTTCGCGGAGGCGCGCGCCGCCCGCGTCCGCGCCGGCGAGCGCTCTGGCCACACCGTCGCCCTCGCGTGGCCTTGGTGGCGCGACGGGGGAATGCCAGCTGCGGCAGGTACCCTCGAACGGCTGGCCGCCGCGGGGCTCGAACCGCTGCCCACTGCGAACGGCCTCGAATGGATCGAGCAGCTCGCCGCTGCTCCGCACCCGCGTGTCGTGGCGTTGTGGGGTCGGCCCGAGCTGATTCGCACGCACCTCCTACAGGCCCCGCCGCCGTCTCCCGCCGTCCCCGTTGCGGCTGTTGCGACCGCCCCTGCTCCGACCGTGGCGTCCGCCGCTCCGGCCGCGCCCGAGCTGACGGCCCGGATCGAGCGCTACCTGCGGGAGGTCTTGGGCGGCGTGATCCAGTTAGATCCGGCACAATTGGATCCCGATCAGCGCTTCGAGGATCTCGGCGTCGACTCGATCGTGGTTAACGACGTCAACGCGCGCCTCGAGCGCGAGGTCGGGCCGCTGCCGAAGACGCTCCTCTTCGAGCACCCCAATCTCCGCCGCCTCGCCCGCCATCTTGCGACGGAGCACGCGGCGGTATTCGCCCGCCTCGCTGGTCCGAGCGAGTCCGCGTCGCCCGCGCCCGTGGCGTTGGCTCCCGTCGCGCCCGGCGTGGTCCGCGGGAGCGCGGTGGCCGCGGTACCGACGGCGGGTGCGGGCGGAGATATCGCCATCATCGGGCTGGCCGGACGCTACCCGGGGGC
>CAIOTK010000362.1 GCA_903861185.1 uncultured Opitutia bacterium
GAATCGCGGTGCGGAATGGGGGCGTGAGGTGCTCACCGGGGCGACGCGCCCCAGCTACACCAAGCCAATGACTGCGCGTGAAGCGGAGCGAAACGCAGAGGTAGGGTGTCGCCAAGCTTCCACCTCCGCCAAGCCTTCCACCTCCGCCAAGCCTACGGCGGACGAGACGGCGGACGAGACGGCGGACAAGACGGAGGGCAGGCGCGCCCCAGCTACATCGGACCCAAGGGCGGGCGCGGGCAGCTCCCTCGCTACCCGCTCCGCGCTACTCGCTCCTCCCCTTGCCCCGATGGGGCCGTCATTGCCGCAGCCAGGCTTCGTTGCAGACGGCGTGCTTGATCGCCTTCCGGTTGTCGGCCTGGAAATAACTGTAACTCACGTGGATCAGGCCATCGGCCCCGATAATCACGGCCGGGTAATGCGAACGGGTGTCGGCCTCGTCGGCCAGCTGCTTGTGGTGGCGCCAAGTCTTCCCCTCGTCCTCGGAAAGGGAGAGGGTGAGGCGGTGGCGGCCGGTCTCGGTGTCGTTGTTGACCAGCACCCAGTGGCCATTGGGCAGGGTAGCGAGGTCGCAGGCAGTGCCGGAATTGGGCAAGGTGCTGTCGCGGACGGGCGACCAAGTCTGACCTTGGTCGAGAGAGCGGCTCAGGTGGAGGCGCTTGGGCGCCGGGCCGTTGTCGCGCATCAGGGCCACGAGGTCACCGCTGGCGGTGGCGGCTAGGGCGGGCTGGATGTTGCCCGCGGCCACGAGGGGCGCGCTGGTTTGCCAGGTGTCGCCGGCGTCGTCGGTGTAGGCCATCAGTGAGAAGCTGAAGCCGTCCGAGTACAGCGGGAGGATCATCCGGCCGGTGCGCGTGAGGAAGGGCTTGTTGCGGGTCTGCCAGCCCATCCGGCGGAAGTACGGGTAGCCGAGCCGCGTCTCGTCCGAGGAGCCGTCGACCGCCTGGATACGGCCCGCACGGAGCATATCCTCGCCGCGGGCCAGCGAGACGAGGCGCTCGGCCTGGGCGGTCCAGCGCTCGCGGGCGGGGGCGTGGACGGGATCCGCCGCGAGGTAGGCCGCATAGGCCTGCGCCTGTTCGCGGACAGAGGCCACAAAGGGATCGCCGGGCTGAATGCCGCGCTCGGCCTTGCCTCCGGGCTTAAGGAGGAGGGTGTCCTGCCAGCGCCAGACGGGCGCGCCGGCCTGGCTCTGGAAGTCGTCGCTGATCCGGTACTTGATCAGGGCGGTCTCCCATTGGTTGGCGAGGATGGTGATCCACATCACCCACAGGCGGCCGCGGGGGTCGACAAAGAGGACGGGATTGCAGTCCGGGAACTCCTTTACGTCGGCCAGGACGAACGGGGCGCTCCAAGTGGCTGCGCCTTTCTTTTTCCGGGCCCCGAGAATGCGCACGTCATCCGCCCAGCGCTCGCCGCTGCCTTGGAACCAGCCGACGAGCAGGTCGCCGTTAGGCAGCTCGACCAAGGTGGAGCCGTGGGTGTGTTCCGCCTGCACGGGGAAGACCAGCTCGGTGCGCAGGAAGGGAGTGTCCGCGGCCGGCGTGGCGGCTGGCGCGGCGGGGGCGGCGAGGAGCAGGCCAGCGAGCAGGCGGAGGCGGGCGGGGCGGGGCGCGAAGGGCATTGGGGTGGGGGATGGACCGGGGGGGCGGGGAGACCCCCGACGCGGCCTAGGCGGGCACCGTAGGCCAAATCGCGGGCGGCGGAAGCCGGTTTTGCGGGCTCCGGGGGTTTCGGGCTTGCCCCCAGCGGCCTGTCCGCGGCGGAGTCGCGGTGCCTACCGTGCGGGCCTATCCCGGGCCGGCGGCCCACCCCCTTACCCTGATGCCCTCGTACCGCCTGTCGTCTGCCTTTGCCCTGTTGGTTACCCTGGTGCTGCCCGGCTGGGCCCTAGCCGCCGCCCCGGGCGCGATCTCCGGCGCGGTCAGCAACGCCGCCACCCGCAACCTGCTCCCGGGGGCGCGGATCGAGCTGCCGGCTCTCGGGCGCGAAGTGCTGGCGGATGATACGGGCCGTTACGAGCTCCCCGGGGTGCCGGCGGGCCGCTACGAGCTGCTGGTCTCCTATATTGGCCTCGATGGGGTCCGCCGGGCGGTCGAGGTGGGCGCGGGGCAGCGGGTGACGCAGGACTTTGAGCTGACCACGGCCATTTACCGGATGGATCAGTTCAAAGTGGTCGGGGAGCGTGAGGGCGACGCCGCCGCGATCACCGCGCAGCGCAACGCGGACAATGTCCGCAACGTGGTGGCGGCCGACTCGTTCGGGAACCTCCCGAACCTCAATGCGGCCGAGGTCGCGATCCGCTTGCCCGGGATCGCGGGCAATCCGGACGACGGCGGCACTTACACTGGCTTTACCATCCGCGGGATGGGGCCCGGCCTGAACGCGGTCACCCTCGACGGCGGCCCGCTGACTGGCCAGGGCGGGATGGCCCGCAACACGATGCTGAACAACTTCAGCGGTACGATGCTCGAGCAGATCGAGCTGATTAAAGGGCACACGCCGGACAAGGGCGCCGACTCCCTGGGCGGGACGCTCAACCTCCGCAGCCGTTCGCCGCTGAGCCTGCGCGAGCCGCGCCGCACCACCTATAGCCTGAACCTGCGGACCGCACCCTCGTTCACCGAGCAGATCCCCGCGCGGGAGGCCCATCGGGTGCACCCGGTGTTTAATGTCGCCCACCAGCAGGTGTTTGCCACGGGCGGCGGCGAGCGGGACCTCGGGGTTTCGTTCAACGCCTTCTACAGCGAGAACGTCATCGCGTACTTTTCCACTGTCCGGGACTTCGAGAACACGACCCGCGAACCGGCCTTCCTCTGGGATTACCGGACCAACGATTTCTACGCGAACCGCAAGCAGTGGAGCTTTAACCTCAAGGCCGAGTACCGCCTATCCGCGGCCACCCGGGTGCGGGTGAATGCGATCTACAATGATACCAACGTCACCGACCGCCGCACGCACGAGCTGCGGGCCTATACCAACCAGGTAGTCGGGGCGACCGGTACCGCGGGCATCTTGCCCGGCTACACCAGCCGCATTACCGAGGTGCGGCCGGTGGCCGCCTCGATCCTCGAGGTCACCGGCGGGATGGTCACGACGTGGAACCGGCTCCGCCACCTGGACGTCGGGGCGGAACATACGCTCGGCCGCTGGCACCTCGACTGGGGCGCGCGGCGGAGCCAGACGCGCATCAACTCCGGCAACGGCGGCGAGGCGGCGACGCTGACCCACCGGCTGGCCGGCGTGGGCTGGATCCTCGACCGTACCGCCTCCGACCTCTACCCGCGCCTGATCCAGACGGCGGGTCCCGACCTGACTAACCCCGCGAATTACCGCCCCGCGCCGGCCGGTCTGGTCAATGCCAATACCGGCAACAACATCGTGGTGGGGGAACTGTTTGGCGATGCGCGCCTGACCCTGCCGTGGAGCAGCCCGCTCGCGTTCAAGACCGGCTTCAAGCTCCGCGAGACGCGGGCGGACGACCAGAACGCCGCCCGCCGTTGGAATTACGCCGGCGCGGCGGCGCTGCCGGCCGATCCTTCGATCCGGACTTGGGCCGAGCATAAGGCCGGCCTGCGCCTGCCGCGCTGGGAGGCTGGGGCGCTCCTGAAGGCCCGCGAGCCGATCGACCCGGCCCTCTGGCGCGAGGATGTGTATTATCGGGAACAGGTGCGTTACACCGGCACCCGCGGCGTGACCGAACGCGTTACCGCGGGCTACGCGATGGCGCAGGGTCGGGCGTTCGGCTCCGGTTTCCTCGGCGGCGTGCGGGTCGAACGGACCGAGACTGCCAGCTGGGGCTGGGTACGAGCGCGCTCGGGCAGCACGGCTGCGCAGCAGGCGGCCGATCCGGTGGGAGCGGCGCAGCGGGACTACGCGGGCACGCGGCGCGAGCTCACGGGTGGTTACACCAAGGCGTTCCCGAGCGTGCACCTGACCCGCGACCTCACGCCCAACCTGAAGGGGCGCGTGAGTTGGTCGACGAGCTTTGGCCGGCCCGCGATGACTAGCCTGTTGCCCAACGAGACCGTCAACGAGACCAACCAGACCGTCACCACCAACAATCCCTCGCTCCTGCCGCAGACGGCGCGCAACTGGGATGTCACCTTGGACTATTACTTTGAACCGGTGGGCAACCTGTCGGTGGGCTGGTTCCACAAGGAGATCCGGGACTACATTGTGTCCGGCATCTTGGCGGGGACGATCGGTTCGGGGACGGACAATGGCTACAATGGCGAGTATGCGGGCTTCAGTCGGCTCTCGTCGGCCAATGCGGGGAGTGCGGTGGTGCAGGGGTGGGAGCTGGGCTACCGGCAGCAGTTGACCTTCTTGCCGGGGTGGCTGCGCGGGCTGGCGGTGTCCGGCAACTACACGCTGCTCGACACGCACGGGGACTTCGGCGGCCGTACCCAGCTCTCGTCGGGTCAGGTGGCGGGTTTCATCCCGCGCACGGCGAATGCGGCGCTCTCGTGGCGCCATCGCGCGTTCAGTGTGCGCTACCTGTTCAATTTCACGGGGGATTATTTGCAGACCTATTCGCCGGCGAGCTTGGGCCGGAACCTCTATCGCTTCAGCCGGACCATCCAGAATCTGGGGTTCGCCTGGCAGGTGCGGCCGGAGCTGAACCTAACGTGCGACATCGATAACCTGGCGAATGAGCCGCAGCGCCGGTACCGGGGCATTCCCGACCAGCTGCAGGCCTACAACCTGACCGGAACCTCCGTGACCTTCGGGGTCAGCGGCCGGTTTTAGGCCGGGGCGCTGGGGCCGGCGGGGTGTCTGCTACGGTAGGGATGGGGTCAGGTTACCTGACCCCGTACTACGTGCGTCAGCGCCGATCGTTGAGGATTCCGGGGTCCATCCGGCAATGAAGCACGGCGACGAGCCGGATCGCATCGGGGTCGATGCGGTAGAACACGGCGTAGGGAAAGCGACGAACCAGCACTCGCCGGAGCCCTCGATGCACCGGGGGAAACAGCTCGGGGTGGCGGACGAGATGGAAGACCGCGGCATCCACCCTACGCACGAAATCTTTGCCCAATCCGGGAGAGCGAAGCTCGTACCAGTCGTGGGCGGCGATTAGATCGGCCGCAGCTGCCGAGGTCGGCCGGACCGGAACGGGCATCAGCGGCGCAACAGTTCGTCCCGTACCTCGTGCCAGGGTCGGCCCGGATCCGGGTTCGCCTCCAGGGCGTTGAGGCGGCGATCCAGTTCGGCCCGTTGCGCGAGCGAAATCGGCACCCCTTGCGGCTCAGCGGCGATACCATCCCAGATTTCCTCCACCAGCAGGATGCGCTCCGCCTGGGAAAGGGTGCGGAGTTCGGCTTTCAGGACAGGGTTCATCAGCGGGAGGAAGGTGACGGCGAGCGGAGTCGGATGGTGCCTCAATTGGCGGAGGCGTAATCCGCGGAGGGATAACTGTATTTCCGGTGCGGACGGGTCAAGTTGGCGGCGGCCCGGATTCCTGGGTGAGCGCACGGTACATCGGGGCCACGTCCCGAAGGTAGGGTCCGATCCACCCCCGTATCCTACGGAAATGACCGAAGGACCCACTAGCCCCGACGCAGCTTTCCGGCTACGCGGGACTCCGGGGCGGCCGCGGGCGGGGTGTGGAAGTGGGTGTGAGCCTCCAGCTTGAGGCGGTGCATCGCGAGGCTCAGGTCGGCATACAGGGCACCGGCCGCCGGGTCCGCGGTGCCGGCCTCCAAGCGCTCGGAGGTGCGGTGGAAGCGTTCGCCCAGGGCGCGCTGCTCGTCGTGGTCCCCGAGGGCGCGCAGGAGCCGCCGCACCTGGTTCGCCCGCCGCTTGGCGGTGGTCACGCGGCGGGCGGCGGCGGCGAAGCTCACCCGGCCGGCCTTGGCCTCCCGCAGCAGCCCGCACTCGAAGGCGCGGCATTGCCCCGGACGGTCCGCGTAGAGGCGGCACGAGCCGTCCGCGCAGAGGGCGGCGCAGGGTTGGGGAAAGCGGGCCGCTTGCCGCCCGCGGGCGGCGGCGATCGGGAGACCGAGCTGGGCCAAGCGGCGGGCGTTGTCGCCGGGCTCGAGCCGCACGAGGTCGAAGAGGGTGCCGTCACAGCACATCCCGCAGGCGCGGCAGAGGTCTTCGGCGGGTTTCACGGGGTTTACGATCCGAGGGTCGGGGCGGGCTTGGCAAGGCGGAGCAGCGGGGGCCGCGCGGAGGTCTCAGGTTCCCTCGGGTAGTGGCGCGGGCGGTTCGGCGAGGCAGTCATCGGGAAAGGCGGAGCGCTGGCGCAGCCAGTCGTCGAGGCAGCAGGGGTTGGTGAGGGCCTCGTGCAGGGCCGAGCCAAAATCATAGGCGCGCTCGTCATAGCCGGCGGCCTCGATGGCCTCGTCGACCCCGAGCATTACCGAGAACATTCGGGCGCGGATGGGCGGGATATAGACGGCGGTGATTTCGATGGTGGGGTCCGCGAGATGGGCCGCGCAGGCTGCGGCGTCGCTGGTGTGGTGGGAGCGGCAGGGCTGGGGCCGGCCGGCGTAGATGGAACACGAACCTGCTTGGAGCAGCGGGCAGGCTTGGCGGCTGTGGTCCCGTTGGTTACCGGTGAAGGCAGCGACTCGGCCGCGGTGGGCGGCGAGGCGGTCTACAGTGTCGGCCAGCGCCTGCGGGGTGAAATGCAGCTGGATATGGTCCGCCGCGAACAGGACCTCGTGGGCCTGAACGTCCACGGGCACTTGGCAGCAGGCGGCGCAGCCGTCGCGGCAGGCGACCGCGGCTCGGGCGGCCGCCGGGGCTGAGGCGTAGGCCCGCTCGAGTTGATCCGCGCCCCAGCGGAGCGTGTCCATCAGTTGCCGGGGCGAGCGCAGGCGGCGCAGCTTGGGTCCGAGTTGGGCGAGCGTGTGCTCAAAGAGGTCGGAACCGTCGGCGGCGGGCGAGGGAGCGGGCATCGGGACCCTGAGCCGTCGCAGGAAGCGGGGGAATGGCGACTGAATACCGCCGGGGACCGGCCGCCTTGCGGTTGCGTTCGCGGGCCCGTTCCGTCAGCTCTGCTCGCGTGCAGGCCGCCGCATTGCTCACCCTTTCGCCCTCGCTGGCCGCCTTTGCCCCGTACTTCCGGCCCGAGGCCGCTCCGTGGGAGTGGTTGCGCCGCCTGCCCGAGGCGCTGGCGAGCCTCCCGCCCCCGGCGCCGCACACCCGCGTGCCGCCAGGCGTGCACGTCGAAGGTTCCGTCTGGCTCGGGGAAGGGGTCCGGTTGCCGCCCTATGCCACGCTGATTGGACCGGCGTGGATCGGGCCGGGCACGGAGATCCGGCCCGGAGCGTATGTGCGCGGCAACGTGGTTGTGGGGGCGGGGGCGGTCTTGGGTAATGCGTGCGAGTTCAAGCACTGCCTGTTGCTGGATGGGGTCCAGGCCCCGCATTTTAACTATGTGGGGGACTCGATCCTCGGGGAACGAGCCCACCTCGGCGCGGGCGTCATTTGCTCCAACCTTCGCTTGGATCAGCAGGAGGTCACCGTGCGTCTGCCGGAGGGCGTGGTGGCGACTGGGTTGCGTAAGTTTGGGGCGGTCCTCGGCGACGAGGCGGAGGTCGGCTGCAATGCGGTGCTGAACCCGGGTACGATTCTCGGCAAGCGGGCCCTCGTGATGCCCGCCACCGCCTTCGGCGGCTATTTGCCCGCGGCGACCATCGCCCGGACGCGCGGCGTCCTGCAGACGTTTCCGCGCCGGGATTGAGCCGCGCTGCCTTTCCGGGCTTGCCGGGGTTTCTCCGGGGTCCCTACCTGACACCTCCCGCGATGCGCACGCTTACCGGTATCCAGCCCTCGGGCACCCTCCACATCGGCAACTACTTCGGCGCGATGCGCCCTGCCATCGAGGCGCAGGCCCGCGGGGAATGCTTCTACTTCATCGCGGACTACCACTCGATGACGACGGTCACCGACCCGCAGGAGCGCCGTCGCCACACCCTCGGGGTGGCCCTCGACTGGCTCGCTTGCGGCCTCGACCCTGCCCGCAGCGTCTTCTGGCGCCAGAGCGATGTCCCAGAGGTGACGGAGCTGGCCTGGATTCTCGGGACGCTGACGCCGATGGGCCTGCTGGAGCGCGCACACAGCTACAAGGACAAGACGGCGCGCGGCATCTCCCCGAACTTCGGCCTGTTCGCTTACCCCGTGCTGATGGCGGCGGACATCCTGCTTTACGATACCCGCCGCGTGCCCGTTGGTCGGGACCAGAAGCAGCACCTGGAGATGACGCGCGATATCGCGATCAAGTTCAACCAGACCTACGGCGAGACGCTCGTGGTGCCCGAGGCCGAGATCCGCGAGGACTTGGCGGTGATTCCGGGCCTCGATGGCCAGAAGATGAGCAAGAGCTACGGCAACACGATCGACCTCTTCGGCGACGAGAAGGTGCTGCGTAAGCGGATTATGGGCATCGTGATGGACTCGCGGCCGCCGGCCGAGCCCAAGCCCGACGCGGACCGTAATCTCGCCGTCCAGCTCCTGCGCTTGTTCGCGCCGGCCGAGGTGGCCCGCGATTTCGAGGAGCGGCTGCGGGCGGGTGGGCTCGGCTATGGCGACCTGAAGAAGGCGCTGTTCGAACATTATTGGAACACCTTTGCCGCCGCGCGCGCTCGCCGGGCCGAGCTGGCCGCGAACCCGGACCACGTTGAGGCGGTGTTGCGCGAGGGGGCCGAGCGGGCCCGGAAGGTCGCGCGCGAGGTGCTGGGCCGGGTCCGCCGCGCGAGCGGGCTCGAGTAACGCGGAAGCGGCTTCGCCCGCCGCCGCGGAATCAGGCGGAAACGCGCCGGCCTACGATCACAAGGTCGCGCGCGTGGCCGTCGAGGATGGCCACGCCGGGCAGGTGCGCCCAGCGGGCGAAACCCTCGGCCGCGAAGAGTTGGAGGCTCGGCTCATTGTGGCCGAAGATGTACCCCAGCAGGGTGTGCAGGCCGAGACCCGGCGCCCGGGCCAAGGCCTCCCGCAGCAGACGGCGGCCGAGCCCGTGGCGGCGCCACGCGGGATCGACATAGACGGCCACCATTGCCGTGCCGTCGTAGGCCGCCCGCGGATAGAAGGAATCAAAGCTGAACCAAGCGGCGATCGTACCGGCGGGGTCCGCCAAGACCCAGACGGGCCGGCCGGCTTGGGCGTGGGCGGTGAGCCAGCCGCGGCGGGACTCGACCGAGATCGGCTCCAAGTCGGCCGTGACTTGTCGGCTGGGGATGGTCGAATTGTAGATCGCGACGATCCCCGGCAGATCTTCTGGCGTGGCGTCCCGCAGCTGGAGCGGCGCGGACCGGTCAGGCGGCGCCGGCGGGGTCACTTCTTGGCCGGGGCCGCGGGCTTCGTGAAGGTGATCTTGTCGACCATCTCGAGCAGCCGCTTGCGTAGGATTTCATCCTGTTCGGCCACGCTCTTGCCGTAGCTCTTCCCCTCGATCACCTTTTCGGCCAGCTCGATGCTGATCACGAAGACGTGTTCATTGCGGATGAAGAGGAGATTGCCTCGCTTGGCGATGGGCAGTGCCTCGTTCGAGACCGCGGGCAGGCGATCGGGGAACATCGTGCCGCCGGGGACCAGCAGGTAGGTGAGTAAGGAGCCGTCGAGGACGCCGGGGACGAACTTGGCGCTCTCGATCTGCACGCCCTCGAAGTTCTGGCGGAAGTCGCTGAGCACAAAGTTGCTGAAGAAGTAGATCAGGTAGTCCTTGGCGCCCCGGGTGGAGTTTTCCCAGCGCTGGGTCGCGTCCTGCGGGAAGGCGGCGATGCTCACGTGGACGTTGAAGTCGTCCTGGAAGGTCACGACGTTCGGCGTGTCCGTGAGGTCTCCGCCGAGCTCCGGCAACACCGGGATCGCGACCTTGAACAGTCCGGTTGGCGAGACGTAGGTGCGGCCCTCGATCCGGCCCTCGATGCCTTGGGCGGACAGGAGGCAGGGGGCGAGCGCGAGGAGGAGCGCGGGGAGGAGGCGGGTCATGGGCAGAGGAGTAGCGCCCGGACGCGGGCTTTCAAGTCAAGGGTTGGCCGCGGTGGCGAGCGCCTGCCAAGCGGGGATCGGCACCTGTTCCGCGCGGACGCGCTCGTCGAGGCCGTGGGTCGCGAGGATTTCTCGCCAGGGGACGGTCGCGGGTAATCGTTGGCGGAGGACGGCGCCGAGTTGCTTCCGGCGCTGCTGAAAGCAGCCGCGGAGCAGGGCTTTGGCGGGCGTCGAGAAGCGGATGGGGGCGGTCCGGAGGCGGAGGTTCAGCAGGTGGGACTCAACGTCGGGGCGCGGGTGGAAGCAGGCGGCGGCGACGTCGTGGCCGGGGAACACCTCGTAGGCGGAGCGCAGGAAAATGGAGATCGCGCCGAAGGATTTGCTACCCGGCTCGGCGAGGTAGCGTTGGGCAGCTTCCTGTTGCAGCATCAGCACCATCCGGGAGGGCAGGGGGCCGCCCAGAATGGCGTCCATCCAGGGCGTGGCGATGGCGTAGGGCAGGTTAGCGACGACCTTGCAGCCGCCGTCGGGCCCGGTCCAACCGGCGAGGGGCAGTTCCACCGCGTCGCCCTCCATGAGGTGGAACCGGCCGGGGAAACGCGGGGCCAGTTCGGCCGTGAGGTGGGCGTGCAGGGCTCGGTCCTTCTCGACCGCCCAGACTTCCGCGCCGGTCTCCAGCAGGGCGGTGGTGAGCGTGCCGAGGCCGGGTCCAATCTCGACGATCGCGTCGCCGGCGGTGACCTCGGCCAGCGCGAGGGATTTGCGGACGATATTGCCGTCCACGAGGAAATTTTGGCCGAGGAACCGCTTCGGGGCGTGCCCGAGGCGGGCTAGCGTCTCGCGGGTGGCGGAGGGCGACAGCGGCATCGCTTAGGCGGCGCGGAAGTCCCGCAGGAGGGCCGCGGGGTCCGCCGCGCGCATCAGGGCCTCGCCCACGAGGACCGCGTGGGCCCCGGCTTGGCGGACGCGGTGGGCGTCCGCGGCCGTGAAGATGCCGCTTTCGCTCACGGCGGTGATGCCGGCGGGAAAGCGGGGGATGAGGCGTTCGCTGAGACCGAGGTCCGTGCGGAAGATGGCGAGGTCGCGGTTGTTGACCCCAATAATCTTGGCCCCGTGGCCGACCGCGCGGTCCAGTTCCGCCTCGGTGTGGATTTCGTACAGGGCGTCGAGGCCGGCGGTAGCGGCGGCGTCGCGGAGCGTTTGGATCTCCTCGTCGGTGAGGGCGCGCACGATGATGAGGATCGCGCTAGCGCCGGCGGCGCGGGCCTCCAGCACCTGGAGCGGATGCACGAAGAAGTCCTTGCGCAGGCAGGGGATCGCGGGGGGCTGGGTGGTGAAGGTGGCGGTGACCGTGCGCAGGTCCTCGAGCGTGCCGCCGAAGTACTTCTCATCCGTCAGGACCGAAATGGCATCGGCTCCGGCCTGCTGGTAGCGGGTGGCCTGGGCGGGGGCGGAGACGCCGGCGCGGATATCGCCGGCGGAGGGAGAGCGGCGCTTGATCTCGGAGATCACGGCGAGGCGGCCGTCGGCGCGGCGGAGGGCGGCGGCGAAGGATGGGGGGCGGGGGTGGCGGGCGTCCGCCGCGGCGAGCTCGGCCGCGGGCACCCGGCGGAGCAGGGGGGCGAGTTCCCGGCGCTTCCAGGCCATAATCTCGGTCAGCTTGTCGGACATCCCGAGCGACGAAACACAGCCCTTTCCGGAAAACCAGACCAGACTTCGCCGCTTTGGGCGTGAATCCGGGCCGCTTTTGCCCTGTGCTGCGCACGATGAGCGCGATTGACGACCTGCGGCGGACTATGGCGCGGCTGAGGGCCCCGGATGGGTGCCCGTGGGACCGTGAGCAGACCCACGCGACGCTCGTACGGTGCCTAATCGACGAGGTGAGCGAGCTGATCGACACCATCGATCGCGGGGATGTGCAGCATATGCGGGAGGAGCTCGGGGACGTGCTGATTCAGATCGTGTTCCACGCGCAGATCGAGGCGGAGGCGGGCCGGTTCGATTTCGATGACGTGGCGCGGGACATCAACGACAAGCTGGTGCGGCGGCATCCCCACGTCTTTGGTGAGGCGCGGGTGGGCAGTTCGGCTGAGGTGCTCGTGGAGTGGGAGAAGATTAAGGCCCAGGAGCGCAAGGCGGGCCCGGCGCCGCGGGTGGGGGCAGTGTTCAAGGAACTCCCCCCGCGGCTGCCGGCGCTGATGTTTGCGGAGGCGGTCTGCAAACAACTGGACCAGAAGAAATTGCCCGCGGATGGGGTGGTGGACTGCCCGGCAGTGGCGCGGCGGGCGGAAGGTCTCGATGCGGAGCAACTCGGGCGGCAGCTCTTTGAGCTCGTGGCGGCGGCGCGGGCGCGCGGGCTGGACCCGGAGGGAGCGCTGCGGCGGCATACGGATGCGGTGATGGCGGCGGTCGAGGCGCGGGTCGCGGCGCCGGCCTGAACGTGGGATGAAGGCGGGCGCGGAGTTGCCGGAGGCGGTCCGAAGCGAGTGGTGGCAGCCGTTCGCGGACTTCCTGGCGGGGGAGCGGCGGTGCTCGCCGTACACCGTGCGTAACTACCGGCAGGCCTTCGTGGGCTTCCACCAGTGGCTGGCGAGCCCCGGCGTGGACCGTTGGCGGGAGGGGCCCGGGGCGGTCAGCGCGCGGGAGGCGCGGGACTTCGTCATCGAATCCCAGCGTCACCTCGGGCGGCGGACGTTGCACAATCACGTCTCGGGGCTGCGGGCGTTTTATAAGTTCTGGATTCGAAGAGGGAGGCTGCAGCGGGATCCCTTCCTCGGGGTGGCGCTCCCGCGGTTGCCCAAGCTCCTGCCGCGGTTTCTGACTGAGGAGCAGATGAAGCAGCTGCTGCTGGCGCCGGAGCGGCTCGAGGCGGCGGGTACCCTGGACGCGTGGACCGCGGCGCGGGACCGGCTGGCGCTGGAGTTGCTCTACGGCGGGGGCCTGCGGGTGAGCGAGCTCGCGGGGCTGAATCTGGGGGACGTCGTGGACTGGGAGGAGGGGGTCGTCCGGGTGCTGGGCAAGGGCCGGAAGGAGCGCCTGTGCCCCATTGGGGGCGTGGCGGCGGAGGTCTTGCGGCGATACCGGGGGCGGTGGGCGGTGGAGGCCGGACCGGACACGCCCGTGTTGGTGGCGCCTGGGGGGCGGCGGACTTCGGTGCGGGATATCCAGGTGCTGGTGAAGCGGCATCTGGCGGCGGCGGGGCTCCCGCTGGACCTGAGCCCGCACAAGATCCGGCACAGTTACGCGACCCACCTGCTGAATGCGGGCGCCGATTTGCGGCTGGTGCAGGAGCTCCTGGGTCACGCGCAATTGGCGACCACGCAGGTTTACACGCACGTCAGCCTCGAGCGGCTGCGGGGCATCTACGACCGGGCGCACCCGCGGGCGTAGGCTCGGTGGGGAAAAGAAGTGGGGGCGGCAGGCCAACCATCCCGCCGCCCCCGGGGACTGCAGTCCCAAAGCTAGTGGGTCTTTAGACCCAGCGCCGGATCAGACCCAGCGCGCCCAAGGCGGCGCCGAGGAGCATTACGCCCGTGCCTCCGTCGGGTACTGAAGGCGGGGGAGTCGTCGGCGCGTCGTAGAGCCGGTACCCGGAGAGGTCGCGACCGTTGGGCGAGTTAAACGTCCACGTGCCGGTCAGTCCGCCGATGTAGTAGGCACCGAAGGCGCCCGGCTGAAAACCGCCGCCCCACTTGAGGCCGAGGTACTCGTAGGTGCCCATCGGCATCGCGATCGCGGTCCCGGTGTTCGCGGGGTAGCCGGGCATCGCGGGATCATCGTTGGAATCGAAGGACAACGTTGCCGGGCTGGGCAGATCGGGATTGTTGGCGCCGTTGTAGGTGGTGATGAGGCCGTTGAGCCAGGTTGTGACCGTCGCTTGGCCGTTGTTGGCGGGCACCGAGTTGGTCGGGTTAATGTTGATGGGAACAGCGAAGGCCGTGGCGGCGCTGAAGAGGAGCGCCAGCCCGCCGAATTTGAGCGTTAGGATCGAGGAGTTCATAGTTTTGGCGCCAACCAATTGCATTGGCGACTCCTCGGACTAAGCTTTAACGCTGCCAACTAGCGTTAAAAATGGGTGTAAACACCTAACTAGGGCTGGGCCAGGTGAATAAAAGTATCATAAAATTATAAAAGATCGCGATCTGGAAAATAAGTTCTATAATGTGTAAATAAATAAGACGCATTTTCCCACTTAAAATGGGTTTTATAACCCATCTTTTGCGACGAGATTAAGTAAAACGTTATGAATGAATGTGTTGGGAATCGGTAGGCGAACTGGCACGAAGTGTCGGGCTAGCGACGTTAATTTGCGAAAGACGCCCGCGCTTTCCCGTGCAGCGTGCGCTTAGGTGGGTGCAGCGGGGGTGGTGCGGGCGTGCCGCCTTGCCTTGCTCAGGGGGCGGAGCGCCAAAGTTTTCGACATTTGCCGGTGCCGGGCCTTGGCTCTCCGGCCGCGCATGAAGCCCTTCTACATCACGACCGCCATCGACTACGCGAACGGCTCTCCGCACCTCGGCCACGCGTACGAAAAGGTGCTGACGGATGTGATCGCGCGCTTCCGTCGGCA
>CAIOTK010000363.1 GCA_903861185.1 uncultured Opitutia bacterium
GCCGCCGATGGAATCCAATCCGAAGTCGGTGAACGGCGCCGCCGGATCTAAGTCGCCCGCACTCAGGCGCAGCACCCGCGCCAGCACGCGCCCCACCCGCGCCTCGAGGTCCGCCGGCGCTAGGGCGACGACAGCAGCTGAAGTCGGTGGCGCAGTCGCGACCCGGGGCGCCGAGGCCAGGCCACCGACGCCCATCCGGGTGAGCGCGGCGGGCGAGGCCCGCAGGTACACCCATTGCCCCGCCCCCGCCGCAACGCACGCCGAGATCGCGGGTAACCCATCCGCCGGCGTGATCGCGCCCAAACCCGCCGCGCGCAGAGCCGGCAGGTGCTCAGGCTCGAGCCCGTGCGCCCAGAAGCCCCAGTTGATGAGCTGCACGGGGAACGGCGCGACCGCACGCAAGCGGGCGGCCAACGCATCTTGCAGGCAACAGGCCGCGGCATAGGCGCCGCGCCGCGCCTCGTTGAAGAAACTCTGCGCCGAACCCAGCAGCACCAAGAAATCGGGCGCGTGCGGGCGGATCGCCTCGAACAGCGCCGCCGTGCCCGCGGTCTTCGAATTCAGGATCTCCCGCGCCCGCGCTTCCGGCAGGGTCAAGGTCCGCTCATCCTGAAAGACCAGCGCCGCGTGGAACGCCCCGTGCAACGCGCCGTGGCGCGCTACGGTCTCCGCCACGATCGCCCGCAACGCCGCCCCGTCCTCGCCCGCCGCCGCGTGGTAGGTGAGTTCACCGCCCAAAGCCCGGATCTCCGCCCGCGCCGCCGCGATCGCCGCATCCTCCGCGCGGCGCCCGACCCACACGAGCCGCGCGCTGAACTTGGCCGCCAAGTGTCGGCTGAGCGCCTGCCCCACCTGACCCGCCCCACCGACGATCAGGTAAACGCCCCCCGACCGGTACGGCGCCCGCTCGGCCGGCGGTACAGCGACTAATCGGAGTTCCTGCCGGAGCCGGCGGCCCGCCCGCCACGCCACCCGCTCCCCCGGCCGCTGCGCCGGTTCGGCCGCCACCGCCGCCGCGGTCGCCGTCAGCCAGGGCGCCGCATCCGTCCCTAGCGCCACGTCCAAGTGAGCCAGATCGAGGCCCGGAGTCTCTTTGCCCAAGGCCGAGAGCAACCCCGCCACGCCCGCGGCATAGGGCGTGACAGCCTCCCCCTCCACCGTAGCCCAACCGCCCGCGGTCACTACCCGGAGCTGAAGGCCGGGCCGCCAGGCATCCGCCCGCCCCAGCGCCTGCGCGAGACGGAGCAGCGCCAACGGGCCGCCCTCTTGGCCCGCCGCCACCCGGGCGACTTCGTCCGCCGCGGGCTCCGGCGGCGTATCCGCCACCAGATAGATGCGACCGGGCACCGCGCCGGCCACGGCTTGGTCCCACGCGGCGGGCTCACCCGCCGCAAGGCCGGCTTCACCCGCGTCCACCCGCCGCGCGCCGGGATGCAACTCCGCGAGCGCGGCAGCGAGCGGTCCCGCGCCGAGAATGAGGACCGGACCCGCGGGAAGCGGACCCGCCTCGGCCGCGGCCTCGGTCCACGCGGGCGCGAGGGTACGCGGACAGATGTCGAGCGCGGCCTCGGTGGCGGCGAGTGCATCCACCCCGGCTCCGGGAGCCGCCGGAGCGGTCGGAGTCGCCGAGGTGGCCGGCGGAGTGGCGGGCGTTTCGGGCGCGGCGGGAGCGGCGAGGGCCGGCATTTCCTCCGCGAGGCGGGCGCGCAGGGCGGCGAGATGCGGTAGCGAGGCCAGCACCTCCGCCCGGGGCGCACCGAAGTCGATCAAGCACGCAACCTCGTCGACCCCCGCGGCCCGGCAGGCGCGAATCATCGCGACGCAGGAGTCCGGGGTGCCGATCAGCGAGGCCTCACGGCAGTACCGCTCGAAGGAGAACTCGGCCAGGCGGCGACGCTCCTCCTCGCCCAGCGCCGCGGCGCCCTCCACTGCACCCAAGTGCGCGTCGACCGAACTCCGGATGTACGCGAGGAACGGCTCGCGCACCACCGCCCGCGCGCGCGCCTCATCGGGATCGACAAAGGTGTGCAGCATCAGCGTGACCCGCCCCGTCGCCGGATCGAGGCCCGCGGCGCGGCGCGCCTCGCGATACGCCGCAATCTTCCCGGCCAACTGCTGGAGGTTCGAACCCTGCAGCATCGTCAGCACGTGGCAGCCGAGGCGCCCCGCATCGACGAACGAATCGGCGCGGCGTGACACCGCGAGCCACACCGGCAACTCCCGCTGCACGGGCTCCGGGTACGGACGCAGGCGCACGGTCTCGCCGCGGCCATTCACCCGCTCCGCCTCGCCACCGCGCCACAGTCGGCGCACCTCGGGAACGCGCTCGAGCCAGGTTTCGCGCAACCGGGGGTAGACGTCCGGCGCGAGCACGAAGTCGTTCGGGTTCCAGCCGGAGGCGAACGCGACGTCCACGCGGCCGCCGGAGAGGTTGTCCACCACGGCCCATTCCTCGACGACGCGGAGCGGATCCGCGAGGGGCAGCACCACGCTACCCGCGCGGAGGCGCACCCGGCGAGTGCTGGCCGCCAGGGCCGCGGTGAGCGCCGCGGGGGCGCTGTAGATGCCGCCGAAGGGGTGGAAGTGGCGCTCCGGGGTCCACACGGCCTCGAATCCGTTGCGGTCCGCAAACCGGGCCGCCGCCAGCACAAGTTCATAGCGGCCGCCGGCCTCACCCTGATTCGCGTCGCTAAAGAACATCAGGCTCAGGCCAACCGCAGCCGGCGGGGCGGGCGGCTCCTCGGCACCCGGGACCCAGCAGCGAACCCGCGCGAAAGGATACCCCGGCAGGTCAACGAGGGGCCGTGGCCCGGTGCCCGGCAGGCGGCGCCAGTCCACCACCGCACCGTCGACCCAGCAGCGCGCCAAACCCGCGAGGTCGCCCGCGGCGGCCGCGGCGACGGCTTCGGCCGCCAGACTCCCATCCTCGCGACGCCGCACCAACTCCGGATCTGCGCGCCGGGCGTGGCCCGCCCACAGGCCCGTGACGGTTTCCCCGCGCAGCCAGGCCTCGAGTGCCGCCGCCGCGCCAGCCGCCGTCGTGGCGGGGAAGGCAAGCCGGTCCTCGAGCGCCTCTCGGCCGGCCTGCAGGGTGAACGCGATGTCGGCCAGCGGGTCGTTGGTCGCAGCGAGGTGCGGCGCAAGGCGGGCGGCGGACTCGCGCAGGCGCGCCTCGCCCTTGGCCGAGAGCACGACCAACCACGGACCCCGCGCCGGCGGCGGCACCACCGCGGCCGGCGGTTCCTCGAGGATCACGTGCGCATTGGCACCCCCCGCGCCGAACGAACTCAGCCCCGCGCGCCGCGGTAACGTGGCCCCACCCCGCACCAGCCGCGGCCACGGCTCCAGCACCGCCGGGACGCGGAAGGGCGTGCGCGCGAGATCGAGGTGCGGGTTGGGCGGAGTGGCGTGCAGGCTCGGCGCGATCTGGCCGTGCCGGAACTGCAGCAGCACCTTGGTGAGGCCCGCGATGCCCGCCGCGGATTCGCAGTGGCCGAGGTTAGACTTCACGGAACCAAGCCAGCAGCGGCCCGGCTCCACCGGCGCGCCCGCCGCGGCGAACGCCTGCGCCAACCCCGCGACCTCGATGGGGTCGCCGAGCGACGTGCCCGTGCCGTGGGCCTCGAGACAAGTGATCGTATCGGGCGCCACCCCCGCCGCCGCCAACGCCGTACCCACCACCTCCGCCTGCGCCCGGGCACTCGGCACGGTGTAACCGCTGGTGCGGCCGCCGTGGTTGAGCGCCGTCGCCCGGATCACGCCGTGGATTCGGTCGCCGTCCGCGAGGGCCCGCGCCAAAGGTTTCAGCAGCACCGCGCCCACGCCCTCGCCAGGCACGTATCCCTCGCCCCCCGCCCCGAACGCGCGGCAACGCCCGTCTCGCGTGCTGAAACCAGTCTGGCTCAGCACGAGGTCCTTCTCGGGATGCAGGGTCAGGTTAACCCCGCCCGCCAGCGCCAACTCGCACTCGCCGCGGCGCAGGCTCTCCACCGCCAGGTGCAACGCGGTCAGCGACGACGAACACATCGTGTCCAGCGCGAGGCTCGGCCCACGCCAGTCGAAGAAGTGCGACACGCGGTTGGCGATGCTCGCGAAGGAGGCGCTGAGCGACACCGGGTTCCCGCGGAGGCGCTCCTCCACGCCGAAGAGCTGGTAATGCGCGTACATCACGCCGACGAACACGCCCACCGCGCGGCCCGCCAGCTCCCGGCGCGGCCGGCCCGCATCCTCGAGGGTGCTCCACGCGATCTCGAGGAACAGCCGCTCCTGCGGGTCCATAAACTGCGCCTCCCGCGGCGAGAGGTTGAAGAGCAGGGGATCGAAACGGTCGACGCCCCGGATGAAACCGCCCCAACGGTTGGTGGTCCGCCCGGGCTTCAGCGGCTCAGGATCGTGGATCGCCGCCGCATCCCACCGCTCCGGCGGCACCGGCTCGATGCAATCGCGCCCCGCCGCCAGCTGCCGCCACAACTCCGCGACGTCGTCCGCCTGCGCGTAACGGCCCGCCACGCCGATGATCGCCACCGGCTCGGGACCCGCGGGCGCTTCCGCCGACGCAGCCCCATTGGGCGACTCGACTGGCGACGGCGTTCTCTCCGGCTCCTCCACCCGAGCTGGAGCGACCGGGCCGGAAACGGCAGCTGCAGCCGGTGCCGCGAGCGCCCGGGCGGGCGGTACCCGCGCCGCGAGGGCTTGGCGCAGCGCGGGACCGCGGTCGCGCAGGAGGTGGTCCGCCAACGCTTCCAGCGTCGGGAACTCAAACAGGAGCGTCTGCGGCAGCTCGCCCAAGTCGTGCCCGAGACGCTGCGCGAAGGTCGTGACCATCACCGAGTCGAGGCCGTAGTTCTCGATCGGCTCATCTGCGAGAACCTGTTCCGGCGGCAATTTGGTGAGTTCGGCGAAGACGCGGACCAAATGGGCGAGAACCTCGGCGCGCGCCGGGGCCGCCGCCGCGGGTGCCGGTTCAACGACGGGTTCCAACGCCGACACCGCGGCGGGCGCGCTGGGCTCTGGCGGACCCAGCAGTCGCGCGACGCGGGCGGGATCGCCCGAGAGGGCCATCACCCGGGCCACGCCCGACGCGAGCACGCGCTCCAGCACCCCAACCCCAGTGGCGCGATCGAGCACATCCAGCCCGAGTTCCGCACACCGCGCCGCCGCCGCAGGTCCACCCATCCCCCCGTCGGCCCAGAGGGGCAGATTGATGGTCACGACGCGCGGCCCCGCCCTGCCTGCCGCCCTCGCGGCGACGTGGTCCGCCGCCCAGGCATCGAGCAATGCGTTGGCATAGGCGTAAGCAGCTTGCCCGGGTGGGCCCAAGACGCCGGCCGTGGAGGAGAGGAGTAGCAGGAAGGCATCCGGCTCGGCCGCGAGCGCTGCCGCGAGCGCCGCCGCGACAGTAACCTTGGGCGCGAGCACGGCCGCAAAGTCTGCCGCCGTCAGGCCCCGCGCGCGGCCGTCCCGCAGCACCCCGGCCGCGTGGATCACCCCGACGACCGGGCCGAAGGCCTCCCGGGCCGCGGCCAGCACCGCAGCGGCCTGCGCGGGATCGGTCAGGTCAGCCGGGACGAAGCGGACCGCATCCCCGAGGGCCGCGAGCCGCTCGCGCCGCGCCGGGGCGGGCGCGTTCCGGCCGGCGAGGACCACGCGCGCGCCGCACGTACCGACGAGGTGCTCCGCAAGTAACACGCCCAATCCGCCCGCCCCGCCCGCGATCACATACGTTCCGCCACGCCGGAACGGAGTCTCCGCCGCCGCGGCGATCGGCACGGGCGCAAGTTCGCGCCGCGCGCGTTCACCACCGGCCCCCAGCCGAACCGCGGCCGGACCATCGCCCCACTCCGCTACCACCGCGGCCGCCGGCACTTCAGGGTCGCACTCGACCGTGCGCAAACGGAGCCAAGGCTCCTCGGCTTGCACGGAAGCGGCGTAAGCCTCCAGCGCACGCCGCGCCGTGCCACCCTCGTGCAGGACGAGGAGCGTCACCGGCGCCAGCCGTTCCCGTACCGCGAGGGCGCGGACCAAGAGGTGGAGCGCGCCGAGGCCGCCGGCCCAAGGCTCCGTAACGCCCACGGGAGCGACGAGCACGAGCACCGTGGGCGCCGCCGCCGTGAGGCGCGCGGCGAGCGCCGCCAGTTCCGCAGGCGTCGGCTCCTCGAGTGCTGGGGCCGCCCAAGCCGCCAACTCCACGCCGGGCGCAGCCGCCCGCCACGCCGCGGCTTGCTCGGTCGCGGCACCGAGCAGCAGCACCCGCGTACCCGCGACCGGCGGCGAACCGGCCGGTGCGGTGGTCCAGCGCGGGACGTAAAACTTCAGGCGATCCTCCCCGGGCGCCCGCGCCGCCCGCACGGCCAGCCCCTCCAGCTCGGCCACCACGGCGCCCGCCTCGTCGCACCAGACCAAATCCCAGCGGCCCCCCGTGGCCCGCGCGTGGACCAAAACGATGTCCGGCGGAGAATGATGGAGGCGATGGCTCCGCGCCGCGAAAGGCAGCCCGGCGCCGCCGGCTTCACCCAGCGCCGCCAACGCCTGGAACGCACCGTCGACCAACGCCGTCTCGCGCGCGAGCCCCGCGGGCGCGGACGCGAGCTCGAGGCGGGCCCACAATTCGCCCTCCCCCACCCCGACCTCGCGGACCACGCGCAGGGTGGGCCCGTAACGGAAGCCGGCTGCCGTCAGCCCCGCGTACAACGCCTCCGGATCGACTCCGCGGGCCGCGCGGCGGCGCACCGCGTCAAAGTCGACGGGGGCCGCGCGCACGCCGGACGCCGCTAGCAGGTCGCCTCGGACGGACATCGCTTCGCCGCCGCCCGGGGCGGGGAACCGCAGGCGCGCGGCCCCTTCGCCTTCGCGGCTAACCTGCGGGAGGAGCTCAAGCCCCGCCGAGTCCGGCCGCAGCGGCGCGAGCCACGTGATATCTCGTAACGCCACCGCTTCGCCGCCGAGTACGCGGGCCAGTTCCACGCGGGCCAAGGCCAAGGAGGCCGCACCGGGAAGGATCCGCCTCCCCTGCACCTCGTGGTCCCGTAACACGGGTTCGTCAGCCGCGAGGCGGAGCGGGCACGCCGCGGCCGGCGCGAGCGGCGTGACCCAGTGCCGGTCGCGGGCGAAGACGGTGCCCGGCAAACTCACGCGTCTCGGTTTCCGCCCGACCCACGCCTCACGCCAGTCAACCTCCGCCCCCTCGACCCACCAGCGCGCGACGGCGGCCCAACGGCCGGCCCGCAGAAGGCTCCGCGCAAATTCCGCACCCTCGGGTCCGCCCGCGAGCCCGCGGCCGAGGCGTTCCGCGCGCGCGCTACCCGTCACCAAATCGCCCTGCGGATCGCCGGCCGCGAACGCGTCGAGCGCCGTCGCCACCTCGCCCCAGTCGGCGGCAGTGAAGGCGAGCCGCTCGTCGCCGGGCTCGCGGCCGACCTGCAACGTGAAGACCGCGTCGGCCAGCGGAGGCCGCGAGAACTCAGCGGGGCGGCGCAGCCAGTCCCGCCACGCGGCGACGGTGGCGCGCAGCCGACTGCTCTCGCGCGCGGAGAGGATGAAGAGGTGCCGCTGACCGTCGGGTCCCGCATCGGCCGGCGCCGGCGGACCCTCCTCGACGACGACGTGCGCGTTAGCGCCGCCGGCGCCAAAGGAACTGAGTCCGGCGCGCCGCGGGGTCGCGCCACGGGGCCACGGCAGGGGCGCCTGCGGGATATGGAACGGCGTCGCCGCGAGATCGAGGTGCGGGTTAAGGGTGCGCGAATGCAGGCTCGGCGCGACGACCCCGTGGCGCAGTTGCAGGAGAAGTTTGAAGAGCCCGGCGAGGCCGGCGGCGCCCTCAAGGTGGCCGAGGTTGGACTTCACCGAACC
>CAIOTK010000364.1 GCA_903861185.1 uncultured Opitutia bacterium
CCGCGGGAGCGCTCGGAGTTGAGGTTGATCGGGGAGGTCCGCGTGGCGATCACCGCGCGCGGGCTGGCCGCCGTCGGGCCGCGGGTGACGAACGCGCTCAGCGGCGAGGCGGGGTTAATGCTGCTCTGGCGCACCGCGTCCTGGCCGCCGGCCACGAAGATCGCGTCGTCGATCCGGGTGGTGTAGAAATCCACCGCAAGGCTCGCGCCCTTCAGCCACGCGGGCTGGTACACGAACCCGATCACGTGCGAGTTCGCGACCTCCGGCTTCAGGTCGAGGTTGCCGACGGCCAAGTTGGGCACGGCCTGGAAGGTGAGCCCGGTGCCGCCGGGGAAGTTGTCGCTAATGTTGCCGTTGGTCTGGCGGCCGGTGGAGAAGAGCTCGTTGATGCTCGGCGCGCGGATGTCCCGGGACCGCGACGCCCGCACGCGCAGATCATTCGAAAGCTGCCAGACGAGGCCCAGCTTCCACGTGTTGGCGTCGCCGCTCGTGGCGTAACGCGTGTGCCGCGCCGCCACGTTGGCGGTAACGCGCTTCGCCAGTGGGAGATCCCGCAGCAGCGGCGCCTGCGCCTCGACGAACTCCTCCAAAATCTCGTCCTCGCCCGAGAAGGGCTGGTTGTTCGCCAGCCGGTAGGCGCCGGCGATCGACAGGGCATCGACCCGCGTGGTCGAGTCCACGCTCCGCCATTGCGCGCCGGCGGCGACCGCCAGCGGGCCGGCCGGGAGGGACAGCAGGGTGCCAGAAACCTTGGTCTCGGCCACGTCCTGGGAGGAGATCTCGTCGAAGCGCGAGGTGCCCATCACGTAGTCCAGCGCGGCCCGCGAGGGTGCGCCGGGGCCGAACGGGTCGAAGGCCACGGCGCCGGGGTTGGCCGCGGCGGCGCGGGGCACGATCTGCCCGCCCACTAGCACCGCGTCCGCCGCCACCGCCATCCGGGCGGTGACGAGGTTGTTCGAGACCGGGATGCTGATGTCGTTGCGGCCCCATTGGTAGGAGGTCTCCCAGGTCCATCCGCCGAGGCGCACGAGGGCGCCGAGGAGCGCGCGGCGGTTCTCGTCGCGGACGTCCGAGTGCGTCAGGCCGGCCTCGAGCGTGAGGCGGTTCATCGTGAACGCGGTGACCCCGAGCGAGGTCATCCGTGCGACGAGGTCGGGCGCGGACCGGGCGAGGAAGGCGTTGTCCCGCTGGATGGTGAGCAGGTGGGTGGTCGGGCTGTTCTGCACCCGCATCCGGGTGGCGCCGTAGGAGCCCTCGACGAAGAGCGTGACGTGCGGGCGCAGCTTGAAATCGGAGCGCAGGAACAGGTTCTTCCGCGTGAGCGGGCGGACGATCTCCTGGGAGGTGCCGATGCGGAAGCCGTCGCCGCCGCTCTGGAACCCGTTGGTGGTGCCGATCGTGGTCGAGAGCGTGCCGTAGTCGTAGGGGCGCGGGGCGCCGCCCGGGCCGAACTGGAGGCCGCGGAGCTGGGCGTTGTTGGCCGCCGTGCCGCCGACGCCGTTGACGATCAGGCCGCCGGGCGTGAACGGGGAGCGAATATCCTCCGCGCGCACCAGGTTGGTCGTGTTGCCCGGCTGGGGGATCTGGTTGGTCTCGCGCCGGCGGAAGTCGCGGGCGTCGCCGTTGACTCCCTTGCTGACCGCGTACTCGCCGCTGAAGACGAGGTGGCCGCGGCCCTTCAGGTAAGGCGTGCCGTAGGTGACCATCCCTTTGTACTCCCGGTTGTCGCCCCGCTGCGATTGGCCCCAGACCACGTCTGACTTGAAGCCGGTGAACTCCTTGTTGAGGACGAAGTTCACCACGCCGCCGACGGCATCGGAGCCGTAGGTGGCAGAGGCGCCGCCGTTGACGACGTCGACGCGGTCCACGAGGCCCTGCGGGATGAGGTTCACGTCGATCTGCCCGGTGGGGCCGCTGGGCGTGAAGCGGCGGCCGTCGAGCAGCGTGAGGGTGCGGGCGACGCCGAGGCCGCGGAGGTTGAGGAAGTTAGCGCTGTTGTTGCCCGTGCCGCCGCCGACCGTCTGGCCGCCGCCGGGGGCGATTGACGGGAGCTGCTTCAGGCCGTCGGCCATATTCATTGGCGCGGTGGCGAGTAGGTTCTCGTAGCTCACGACCAGGACGGGCGTGGGCGAGGTGAACGTGCTGGCGCCCGCGATGAGCGAGCCGGAGACGTTGAAGGCCTCGAGTTGGAGGACCTCGGAAGGTTGGGCGGCGGCCGGCGCGGGGCCGGGCGTGGCGGCGCCGGCGGGGGCGGTCACCAGCCAAGCGGCCAGCAGGGAGAGGAAGAGGCGATTTTTCACGGGCAGGGCGGGAGCGGGCGGGTTGGGTGCAGGTGCGGCAAAGGGAGCGGGGCGGAGACGATGCGGCTGCCGCGCGGAAGGGGCAGAACGGAAATGTCTGGGGCGTGCCGGGGCGATGGCCGACCGCGCCGCGGCTCCTCGCTGCGCGGCCAGTGCGATCGTCCCTTCTTCCGGGACGACGCGCCTAGGCGGCAACGGGCGACCCGCGGCCGGCCTACTTCTGCTTCGCGCCCTTCTTCTTGCCGGCCTTGGTCGCGGGGACGTCGGGCGCGCTCGCCGGCGCCTGCGCGGTGCTCCACTTGTCCCACAGCGCCTGCAGTTC
>CAIOTK010000365.1 GCA_903861185.1 uncultured Opitutia bacterium
GGACCCTCCCGCGGCGCCGCAACTCGCTTTCGGCGCCCAATCGTGGAGGGGGCCGCGCGAGCCGCGACGCGGATCAGGAGCCGTGGACGGGGACCGCCTCGCGCCAGCGGCGGAGCGCACGGCCCGTGAGCGAGTCGGCGCAGGCCTCGATCCCTGCCCGTTCTCCTGCATAGACGAGGCGCCCGCCGCCCGAACCGCCGCCCGGACCAAGATCGATGAGCCAGTCAGCGAGGTGGATCACGTCGAGGTTGTGCTCGATCACGATCACCGTGTTCCCCGCGTCCCGCAGCCGGAAGAGTAGGTCCATCAGGCGCTGGATATCGGTCCAGTGGAGGCCGGTGGTTGGCTCGTCGAGGATGTAGAGAGTCGCCCCCTGCTGTCGGCGGCTGAGCTCGAGGGCGAGCTTGATGCGCTGCGCCTCCCCTCCGGAGAGCGTGGTGGCCGACTGACCGAGCGCGAGGTAGCCGAGACCTACGGCATCGAGGGTGGCCAGCTTGTCCACCACGCGGGGCACGTGGCGGAAGAGTTTGAGCGCCTCCCGCACCGAAAGGTTGAGGACGTCGGCGATCGAATGGCCGTGGAAAAGCACCTCGAGGGTCTCGCGATTGAAACGCCGGCCGGTGCAACTCGGACAGGGGGCGAACGCGTCGGGCATGAACTGCATATCGAGCTTGATCGCGCCGTCGCCCTGACACCGCTCGCAGCGGCCGCCTCGGACGTTAAACGAGAAACGGCTCGGACGGTAACCCCGCACCCGGGCGAGCGGCACCTGAGCGTAGAGGTCGCGCAGCAGGGGCAACAAATCGACGTAGCTCGCGGGGTTGGAACGGGGGCTGCGACCGATCGGCTCCTGATCCACCTGCACCAGTTTCTCGAAGAACTCTAGATTCTCGATCCGCCGGTGCGGACCGGGAATGGTCCGCGCGCCGTTCAGCCGCCGGGCCGCCTCCGCGGCGAGCACGTCGAGCACAAGGGTGCTCTTACCGGAGCCGCTCACCCCGGTCACGCAGGTGAGGAGGCCAACGGGGAATCGCGCATCGATCTCCTTAAGATTATTGGCCCGCGCGCCGCGCACGGTGAGCCACGCGCCGTCGGGTGCCTTGAGCGCGGCCTCCCGGGTGACCTGCAAGCGTCGGCCAAGGTAGGCGCCGGTGAGGGACTCACGCGCGGTGCGGCGCTGGCAATCTGCCGGGCTGCCCTGGAAGAGAACCCGACCGCCCTCGACCCCCGCGCCCGGCCCGAGTTCGAGCAACTCGTCCGCCAAGCGCATTGTGTCCTCATCGTGCTCCACGACGACGACCGTATTCCCCCGGTCACGGAGGGCCGTGAGGGTGTCGAGTAGCTTCTGGTTGTCGTGGGGATGGAGGCCGATGCTGGGCTCATCGAGCACGTAGATCACGCCCATCAGGCCCATTCCCAACTGAGTGGCGAGGCGCACCCGCTGGGCTTCCCCGCCGGAAAGCGTTGCGTAGTCCCGGTCGAGGGTCAGGTAACCGAGCCCGGTCTCGAGCAGGAAGCGTAGCCGTTCGCGCACGCCGCCAATGACTTCCTTGAGCGCGGGGTCCGCCGCGGGGCCGCCGGCTAAGGTGTCCGCCGCGGTTGCGGCGGCGGCGACGTCTAGCCGCATGAATTCAGGAAAGGAAAGTCCGCCGAGGCGCACGGCGGCGCTGCGGGGGTTGAGGCGAGCCCCTCGGCAGGAGGGGCACTCGCCGCTGACCATGTAGGTCGCGAGGCGGGCGCGGAACCCCTCACTGTCTGTCTCCCGGAAGCTCTCCTCCAGGTCCGCGATCACGCCGGGGAAAGACATTGCCCGCGCCTCGCGCATCCGGCGCAGCTTGAAGGCGAACTGGCGCTCGCCGGCGCCCTGCAACAGGGTCCGGCGCACGTCGGCGGGCAATTCCGTCCACGGCACCGCGGCGTCGAAGGGCAGCTGTTCCGCGAGTTGGCGGAGCAGCGCGTTGTGGCGGATGATCAGATTCTTGCCGCCGATCCGCCAGGCCTTGATTGCGCCGTCGTCGACGGACTTCGCGGGGTCCGGCACGAGAAGCTCCGGGGCGAAGCGCAGCCGCCGCCCGATGCCATCGCACTCGGCGCAGGCCCCGTCGCGGTGGCTGAAGGAGAAGTGCCGCGTGGTCAGCCGCGGGAAGACCTCCCCGCAGGTCTCGCAGGCGAGCGACTGGCTGAGCGGCACCTCGCGCCAGGGCGCATCCGTTTTCGGCTGCGCCAGAACGGTCGCCCGGTCGCGGCCCTCCCGGAACGCGAGTTCGAGGGAATCGGCCAGTCGACTGCGCTGTTCCGCCGCCGCAACCAGCCGGTCAACCACGAGCTCCACCTCCAGTTCCTTGGTGCCGGAGCCGGGCGGGAGCAGCCCGGGATCATCGAGCGACCGAACCTCGCCCGCGATCCGGACGCGCTGGAAACCTCGCTGCCGGAGGCGTGGCAACTCGTCGCGCAGCACGCTGGGGCGAGCGCGGAGGCAGGGAGCCAGCACCATGATCCGCTCTCCCGCACAGGCGGTGAGCACGTGTTGCACGTTGTCATCGAGCGAGCGCTGCAGCACCCGTCCGCCATCGACCGGGCAGCGCTGCTCGCCGGCGAGCGACCACAGGAGCTGGGCGTAGTCGGCAATCTCGGTAGCGGTCGCGATCGTGGTCCGGGGGCCGCCCGCGCCCGTGCGTTGCTCGATCGCGAGGACGGGGGAAAGCCCGTGGATGAAGTCAACCTCGGGCCGCTTCAGTTGGTCGAGGGCGGCGCGTGCGGCCGCGCTGAGCGACTCGATGTACTTGCGATAGCCCTCCGCGTAGAGGGTGTCGAACGCGAGCGAGGATTTGCCCGAGCCGCTCGGGCCCGTGATCACGACCAGCTTCCCGCGGGGCAGCCGCACCTCGAGGTTCCGCAGGTTGTGCTCGCGGGCTCCTTTGATGTGGATGTGGGTGGCAGCTTGCATCGGCGGGCGGAGCGTGGGCGGATTTGCCGGCGCGTCAAAGCCGCAGGGCGACCCAGCGATTGCGGCGCAGCGGGGGAGCTGTCACGCTTGCGCCTCCCGATGCCACCCGCCCCCCGACCCGTGCTTTTCTTCGACGGCGACTGCACGCTCTGCCGGCGGGCGGTGCGGTGGCTCATCCGGCGAGATCCGCGCGCCCGGCTGCGCTTCGCGGAGCTCGAGAGCCCGGAGGGACGCGCGGTCCGCGCCGCGCTCGGCACGGGAGAAAACCCGCCGGATTCCCTCATCTTCGTCCCGGACTGGTCGCGTCGACTCGAGGGCCCGTGGCACCTGCGGGCCGACGGCGCCTTGCGCGCCCTCGCCTTGCTGGAGGGGAACAACTGGGTGGTCCGGGCACTGAGGCTGCTACCGCCCGCTTGGCTGAATGCTGCCTATCGCGGGGTGGCTGGCTTGCGCCGACGGCGGGAAGACGCGCGGACGGCCTTTCCCTTCGCCCCCGGGGAAGCGGCCCGGATCCTGAGCGCGCCGAACCCGCCTCCGCCCCGTCCTTGACCCCGCGATTCGGGAGTTTTTAGATACCCCACCCCGTCAAACTATGACCCTGCCTAGAACCTGCCTTCCGTCTGCCCGTCGCGCTTCCGCGTCGCTGGCCCTCGCCCTGAGCTTGTTGCTGCGCCTCCAGGCCGCGGTTCCCGCCCAGTCCTCCCCGCCTGCCGGCGAGGACGTCGTTCGTCTGTCCGAGTTCAGCGTGTCTGCCAGCGGCGACCGCGGTTACGCGCCCGCCGAGACGATGACCGGCACCCGCGTCGCGACTAAGATCATCGACCTGCCGTACACGGTTAACGTACTGACGGCCGAGTTCTTCGAGGACTTCGGTATCTTCGAGCTGGCTGACAATATCGTCCACATTGGTAGTTTCACCGGCCTAGATATCGGCGGGAACTTCAACCTTCGCGGGTTCAGTTCCAGCTTCCAGCTGCGCGACGGCTTCTTCCGCCTCGGCCGCTACGGCTCCAGCAACATTGATCGGATGGAGGTGATCAAGGGCTCGAACGCCGCGATCTACGGACGCTCTTCGCCCGGCGGCATGGTGAATATGATCTCAAAGGCGCCGAAGACCCGCGAGAGCCAGAAGCTCACGTTCAACTATGGCTCCTACGGCACCGAGCGCGTCACGCTCGAGGCCACCGGGCCGCTCGCCAAATCCTCGCTCGGCACCACTTCCTACATCGTCACGGGCAGCCACTACCAGCGGGACTTCGATCAGGAGTACGCCCGGAATCGCAACTATGAGTACTACGGGGCGATCAAGCACACCTTCCCGGACTCCTCCAACCTCTTGGTGGCCGCCGAATACCTCCTCCAGATGCGGCACGCGCCGCTAAACGCGGCACCGCTCATCACCGACCAAAAGGGCACCGCTTCCAACCTCGACGACGAGGCGGTCGGCTACGCTTGGAACCTCGCACGGATCAACTCGTTCGGCCCGAACTCCGAGCTGAACCGCGGGTACTCGGGGCTGACGGCGAACTACGACAAGCGCATCAATGAGGTCTGGAGTCTGCGCGCCTCCGGCAACTACTACCTGGTGCGGCGTTGGGACTACAACCAGAACACCGGCTGGGGCGGCCTCACGATCAACCCCGCCGTCGCCAGCACGCCGATCCAGTCGGCCCGCGGTGCGATTCCGCAGAAGGGCCTGATCTTCGAGGACGGCGGCGGCTTTCAGGCGGACGTGCTCGCGCACTACTGGACGAACAACCGACGAATCGAGCACCGGACCCTCGCAACGATCGACATCAACGACTACTATCGCTGGGACCCGGTCCGCCAGTTCGCGAACGCGTCCAACCCGGACCTCGTGGCCTGGAACGCCGTGCGCACCGCCCGGCTGGATCCGCTCACCCTCTCCCCCACCGCTCCGGTCGCCTATTTTCCGAAGTGGTTCACCTGGGGCCAGGAAGTCGCGACCCGTATCCGCAAGCAGCGCGTGACCGTCGTGGGCGGATTATTGCGCCATCAGGCGGCCCTGATGGACGGCCGGCTGCTCGCTTATGCCGGTGGTCGGTATGACACGGTCCGTTTCCGGCATCGGGATTTCACCCAGCCGCCCCCGGGCTTCGCGCCCGGCCAGATGCTCGACAAGACGATGCAAGCCCTGAAGCCCAACCTCGGCCTCAACTACAAGATCGGCGCCGGCCTGCGGTTCTTCGCCAACTACAGCGAGAGCTATTTTGTCCCGCAGTCGGAGGCTACCCCGGTAGTGGCCGATCCGGGCTACAAGTCTGAGGTCGCCAGCGGCTACGACTACGGGTTTAAGGGATCACTCCTTAACGACCGCCTTAACTTTACCGTGTCCGGCTTCTACGCGATCCGCGAGAACGTGCTGGTGACGGAGGTGGAGGAGCTTCCCCCCGGCTCCGGCAATTACCAGACCACCACCCGCCGGGATGGCGATCAGCTCGTGCGCGGTTTCGAAATCGACCTCAACTGGCGCCTGAGCGAGGCCCTGTCCGCGGGCGGCAGCTGGGGCCACGTCTACTCGATCTACACCGACTTCGGCAGCGCCTTCCCCCTCGCGGTCGGCCGTCGCGTCCAAGGCATCGCCCCGGTCAACGGCGGCGCCTACCTGAAGTGGGCGCCGACCGCCGGCTCGCTGCGCGGTTTCTCGGCCAATCTGGGGGTGACGCACGTCGGCCCTACGCCCACCGAAGCTCCCAACGCGGGCGACACCTACGCTACGACAGCGAACGGCCAGCGGGTGCTATCCCGTACCACCTACCAGTACCGCCTCCGGGTCCCCGGCTACACGCTGTGGAACCTAGGCGTCCGCTACCGGCTCCAAGGCCGCGGGTCGGCCTACGATCACACGTTGGCGGTCAACGTGAACAATGCGCTGGACCAAGATTACCGCCGCGCCAATCGCCTGCTCGGCGAAGAGCGCTCGGTGTTCTTCACCTACACGCTCGGGCGGACCGGCCGGAACCGCTGACCCGCGTTGCCACGCGGCCATCTCAGGGCGCCCTCCCCGGGCGCCCTTTTTTTCGCCCACCGCCCCCGCTTCGCGCTTCCCAAGGCGTGCGTCGTCTCCTTAATCCTGACCCTGCCGCGCCATGCCCTCCCCTTCCAAGTCCACGCCCCCCGCCCCCGCCGTCCCGCTCCGCCCGATCCGCAAGCTGATGGCCGCCAACCGGAGCGAGATCGCGGTCCGCATCTTCCGCGCGGGCACCGAGCTCAATCTCCGGACGGTCGCCGTGTTCGCCCAGGAGGACCGCCTCTGTATCCACCGCTATAAGGCGGATGAGGCGTACGTCGTCGGGACGGGGCGCGGCCCGGTCGCGGCCTACCTCGACATCGACGGCATCATCGCCGTCGCGCGCGAGAAGGGGGTCGACGCGATCCACCCCGGCTACGGTTTCCTGTCCGAAAACCCCGATTTTGCCCGGGCTTGCGCCCGCGCCGGGATCATCTTCGTAGGCCCGCGGCCGGAGCTCCTCGAGATGATGGGCGACAAAACTGCGGCGCGCGCGCTCGCGCAGCGGATCAACGTGCCAACTTTGCCCGGCACCGAGAACCCGCTGACGGACCGCGACGAGGCCCTCGCCACCGCCCGCACGATCGGATTCCCGCTCATCATCAAGGCCGCCTTCGGCGGCGGCGGCCGCGGGATGCGGGTCGTCCACCGCGCGGCGGACCTCGCGAATCTCCTCGACGAGGCCCAGGCCGAAGCGGGCCGCGCCTTCGGCAACCCGGCCGTCTTCCTCGAGAAATACATCCCCCGGGCCAAGCACATCGAGGTGCAGGTACTCGGCGACCAGCACGGTAACGTTCTCCATCTTCACGAGCGCGACTGCTCGGTCCAGCGACGCCACCAAAAGGTGATCGAGGTCGCGCCCTCGTTCGGCCTACCGGAAAAAATCGTCAATGAGCTCTGCGACGCCGCAGCCCGGATCGCCCGCGAAATCCGCTATGACAACGCGGGCACCGTAGAATTCCTCTACGACCTCGACCGGCACGAGTGGTTCTTCATCGAGATGAACCCCCGCATCCAGGTGGAACACACGGTCACGGAGGTCATCACCGGCCTCGATCTGGTGCGCGCGCAGATCCTGATCGCGCAGGGCCACTCCCTGCATTCGCCCGAGGTGGGGATGCCGCGTCAGGCCGACATCCCGCGCAACGGCTACGCGATCCAGTGCCGCATCACCACGGAGGACCCCGAGAACAAGTTCGTCCCCGATTACGGCCGCATTGTCGCCTACCGCTCACCCGGCGGCTTCGGGGTGCGTCTCGACGGCGGGATGGGCTACGCGGGCGCCGTAATCACTCCGTTCTACGACTCGATGCTGGTGAAGAGTATCACTAGCGGGCAGACTTACGACATCGCGCTGCGGCGGGCCCACCGGACGCTGAGCGAATTCCGCATCCGCGGTGTGAAGACAAATATCCCGTTCCTCGAGAACGTGATCGCCCACCCGCAGTTCCGCGCCGGACAGGCCACCACCACCCTGATCGACACCACCCCGGAGCTGTTCGCCTTCAAGCCCCGCCGCGACCGCGCGACCAAGCTGCTCAACTTCCTCGGCCAGGTCATCGTCAATGGGAACCCCCACGCCAAGGGTTACCGTCCCGACCGGCCGCTGCCGGTCGCGCCGGCCCCCGCGGCCGACCTCCACGTCTCCCCGCCCGCGGGTACCCGCCAGCTCCTGCTAGAACTCGGCCCCCGTGAATTCGCCCGCTGGACCGCCCGCCAGAAGCGGCTCCTCGTGACCGACACCACGTGGCGTGACGCCCACCAGTCCCTGATGGCGACGCGCGTGCGCGGCTTCGACATGCTCGCCGGCGCCGACGCCCTCGCCCGACGCGCCCCAGGTCTCTACTCGCTGGAAATGTGGGGCGGCGCGACGTTCGACACCGCGATGCGCTTCCTCAGCGAGGACCCGTGGGAGCGCCTCCGGCAGCTGCGCGCCCGCGTGCCCAACATCTGCTTCCAGATGCTGTTTCGCGGCGCTAACGCCGTTGGCTATACCAGCTATCCGGACAACGTCGTCGCCGGCTTCGTCCGCCACGCCGCCGCCAGCGGGATGGATATCTTCCGCGTTTTCGACTCGCTGAACTATCTGCCCAACCTCCGCGTCGCGATGGAGGCGGTGCAGGAGACCCACGGGGTGTGCGAGGCCGCGCTCTGCTACACTGGCGACATCCTGGACGAGCGCCGGGACAAGTTCTCCCTGCAGTACTATGTCCGCCTCGCGCGCGAGCTCGAGAAGATGGGCGCCCACGTCCTCGCGATCAAAGATATGGCCGGCCTATGCCGCCCCTACGCGGCCCACAAGCTGGTGAAGGCGCTGAAGGAGGCCGTGGACCTCCCGATCCACTTCCACACGCACGACACCAGCGGAATCGCCGCCGCCAGCGTACTCCGGGCCGCGGACGCCGGGGTGGACATCGTCGACCTCGCCTTGGCCGCGATGAGCGGCAGCACCTCCCAACCGAACCTGAACTCGGTCGTCGCCGCGCTGCAGCACACGCCGCGTGACACCGGGCTCGATCTGGATGCGCTCAACCAATTCTCGGACTACTGGGAGGTCGTGCGCGACTACTACAAGCCGTTCGACACGGCGCCCCGGAGCGGCTCGGCGGAGGTCTACCTCCACGAGATGCCGGGCGGGCAGTACACCAATCTCAAGGAGCAGGCCGCGTCGATGGGCGTCGGCCACCGCTGGCCGGAGATCGCCCGCGCCTACGCCGAGGTGAACCAACTGCTCGGCGACATCGTCAAGGTGACGCCCAGCTCGAAGGTCGTCGGCGACCTCGCGCTGTTTCTCTTCAGCCGCGGCATCAAGCCCGCGGACGTCGTCAACCTCGAGCCTGGCTCGCTCCCCTTCCCCGAGAGCGTGATCGATATGATGCAAGGAGGCCTCGGCTGGCCCGAGGGCGGCTGGCCGGAACGGGTGTCGCTGGTCGTGCTCGGCGAGAAACGCCACCGCGAGGCGCGCGCGCGCCACGCCGCCGCGAAGCGCAAACCGGGCCACAGCGCGGCTGCCCCGCTCGACCTCGACCGCACCCGCGCGGACCTAGCGGAAAAGCTCCGTCGACCCGCCACCGACGACGATCTCTACTCGCACCTGATGTACCCGCAGGTATTTGCGGATTTCGCGAAGCACCTGACGACCTACAGCGACGTCTCCGTCCTGCCGACCCCCGCGTTCTTCTACGGGCTGCGCCCCGGCGAGGAAATCTCGGTGAACATCGAAGAGGGCAAGGTCCTCATCATCCGTCTCATTTCCGTCGGTCAGCCCGACAAGGACGGCCGCCGCGCCATCAGCTACGAGCTGAACGGCATCGCTCGTGAGACGCTGATCCTCGACAAGTCCGTCGCCCCGAAGTCCAAAGCCCGACCCAAGGCCGACCTCGGCGACGCGACTCAAGTTGGCGCGCCGATCCCGGGCTTGGTCGCCCAGCTGTCAGTGTCGGTCGGCTCGAAAGTCGCGAAGGGCGACAAGCTCCTGATGATGGAGGCGATGAAGATGCAGAACTCCGTCTACGCCCCCTGCGACGGCGTCGTCGCGGAGTTGCACGTCGCGCTCGGGGATACGGTCGAGGCGAAGGATCTCCTCCTCCGCATCCGCGCCGCCGCCAGCTGACCCGAGCCTGTCAGTCCGCTCGAAGGGGCTCCGCCGCGACCACGGCGAGCCCGCCGTTGGCCGTCGCGCGCCACCGTACATTCCAGCCTGCGACGGCCATCCCATAGGTCCGCTCGCCCGCCTCTTGGTACGCCGGGCGCAGTTCGAGGCGCAGGAGCTCGCGAACGAGCGCCGTCCGTTCCGGTCCGAGGCGCGCCTCAAGCTCCGCGGGGATCTCGATGCCATCCACCTCGCGCCGCGGCGGGGGCGCCTCCGCCCAGTCCGCGCGTGCGTCCGGCACGGCCTCGGCCCAAGGCAGATAGGGCTTCACGTCATACACCGGCGTCCCGTCCGCCGCATCCACGCCGCCCACACGCAAAGCCCCAGGCTCCCGCGCCAATAACCGCACGAGCGAAAGGCCCAACCCGTTAGGTCGGTTGGGTGAGCGGGAGGCGAAAACCCCCACCCGCGCATTGCCCCCGAGCCGGGGCGGACGCACCACGGCGCTGCCACTCCACGCGGGATTCAGATGAAAGCCGGTCACTAGCCAAACGTGAGAGAACGCTTCGAGACCCCGGGTAAACTCTGGCGCGGCGTAGGCGGGCAGAAACTCCACGCGCCCCTCGGCGGCGGGCACCAGCCCGGCCTGACGGGGCACGCCGAACTTGCCGCCAAACGGGGTGCGGAGCACCGCGACCGGCGCCAGAGCCCCACCGCTCACGCGAGCAAATCCCGCACGACGTGCCCATGCACGTCCGTCAACCGATAATTACGGCCCTGAAATTTGTAGGTGAGGCGCTCGTGGTTGATGCCCAACAGGTGCAGCACCGTGGCCTGGAAGTCGTGCACGTGAACTTTCCGCTCGGCTGGGTTGAATCCGAAGTCGTCGGAGGCACCGTAGGTGAGCCCAGGCTTCACCCCTGCGCCCGCCATCCAGATGGTGAACACGTAGGGATGGTGGTCGCGGCCCCACTGTTTGGTCTCCTCGATTTTCCCTTGGAGAAACGGAGTACGGCCGAACTCGCCGCCCCAGATGACGAGGGTATCTTCCAGCAGCCCGCGTTGCTTGAGGTCTTGAATCAGCCCCGCCGAGGGGGCGTCCACGTCCTGGCACTGAATCTTCAGCTGGGAATTGAGATTCCGGTGCTGGTCCCAACCGGCGTGCATCACCTGGATGAAGCGCACGCCACGTTCGGCGAGCCGGCGCGCCATCAGGCAGTTATAGGCGAAGGAGCCCTGCTTGGTCACATCCGGTCCGTAGAGCGCCAGAGTCGCCGGCGACTCGCGCGAGAAGTCAGTCAGTTCCGGCACGCTCGTCTGCATCTTGTACGCCATCTCGTACTGGGCGATGCGGGTGGCGATTTCGGGATCGCCGAAGTCGCGCCGCTTGGCCTCGTTGAGGGCGGCGAGATCATCGAGGAGCCCGCGCCGCATCTCCCGGCTCATCCCCGCGGGATTCGACAGGTAGAGCACCGGATCCCCGCGGCCGCGGAAAGCGACGCCCTGGAACTTCGAGGGAAGGAAGCCGCTACCCCAGTAGAAATCGTAGAAGATTTGGCCGCAGCTGGCCTCCTTATCCCGTGAAGTCATCACCACGAAAGCAGGGAGATTTTCGCTCTCGCTGCCGAGGCCGTAGCTGAGCCAAGCGCCCATCGAAGGCCGCCCGGCCATTTCCGCGCCGGTAAGAAAGAAGGTGATCGCCGGGGCGTGATTGACCGCCTCGGTGTGCATCGACTTCACGAAGCACAGGTCATCGGCGATCGCCGCGGTCCGCGGCAGAAAATCCGAGACCCAGGCCCCACTCCGGCCGTGCTGAGCAAATTTCGTGATCTCCCCGAGCACTGGACGCGCCGTCTGGCCGCCGGTCATCGTGGAGAAGCGTCGGCCGCCCACGACCTCATCGGGGATCTGCCGGCCGTGCCACTGGCGCAGCATCGGCTTGTAGTCGAAGAGGTCGACGTGGGAGGGCGCACCGTTCTGGAAAAGGTAGATGACACGCTTCGCCCGCGGCGCGAAGTGCGGCAGGCCACCCATCCCCGGCTGGCCGCGGGGCGCCGCGCCGGCGCGCGCGTCGCGGCCCAGCAGCGAGGCGAGTGCCGCCGTGCCGATACCGAGGGCGGAGCGACCGAAGAACTGGCGCCGCGTGTGCAGGGCGCGCGCGGCCAAGAGGGGGTCTAGCGAGGGCAGCGAGTTCATTCCTTGCACAGGGTTTCGTCGAGGTTGAGCAACAGGGAACAGAGCGCGGTCCAAACGGCGTGCTCCGTCACCGCGAGGCCGGCGGGACGCGGTGAGGCGCCGGCGGCGGAGAGCAACCGCGCCGCGTCGCTGTCCCGCGCGAAGTCCGCCCGCAGGCGGCCGAGTCGCGCGCTCAGGACCCCCTCTTCGGCCGCGGCCGGAGTCCGAGCGGTGACCAAGCGGAAAGCGAACCGCAGGCGCGCGGCGTCGTCTCCCGCAGCGGAGAGGACCCGCTGCGCCATCACGCGCGCGGCCTCAACGTAGGCGGGATCGTTGAGCGTGACCAGTGCGTGCAACGGCGTGTTAGTGATCGGCACCTTGAGGGTGCAGACCTGCCGCGCGCCGGCATCGAAGAAGGTCGTGGGGCCCACAATCCGCCGCCAGAAGACGTAGAGGCTGCGCCGGTGGAGGGCGTCCCCTTCGTCCTCGACGTAGGTCTTCTTGCCGAACGTAGCTTCCTCCCAGATTCCCGCCGGCTGGTAGGGGCGGATCGAAGGCCCGCCCGTCGCCAGATTGACCAAGCCCGCCGCCGCAAGCGCCTGATCTCGGATCATCCAAGACGGCATCCGATGACGCGGGCCCCGTGCGAGCAGGCGGTTCTCCGGATCACGCTCGCGCAGCGCGGCGCCCACCCGCGAGGACTGCCGGTAGGTTGCGCTGGTGACGATTTGCCGGTGCAGCCGTTTCACATCCCAGCCGTGCGCGACAAAGTCGGCCGACAGCCAATCGAGCAACTCCGGGTGGGAAGGCGGATCGCCCTGCACCCCGAAGTCCTCCGCAGTCTTGACGAAGCCGTGCCCGAAGAAGGCCTGCCAAGCGCGGTTGACCGTGGTGCGGGCGGCGAGCGGATTTGCCGGCGAGACCAGCCAGCGAGCGAGGTCGAGGCGGTTAAGCCTGTTGCCGGGACCGGGCTCGGGGCCGGCAGGGCGAAACAAGGCGGGCACGGCGCCGTAGACCTTGGTTTCAGTCTTCGCCTCGTAGCTACCACGGTTGAGGACGAAGGTCTCCCGAGGCTCCGGTAGCTGGTCCATGATCATCACCCGCGTGATGTTGTCGTTCGCCCGATCCCGGGCGCGCAGGGCGGCGATGTGCCGCTGGAGCAGCTTCACGTACGCCGGATCCGGCTCGGTATCGCGGAAGAAGGGTAGCGCTTCCAGGAGCCCATCGAGGCTGCGTCGCCGTACCTCGGTGCGGGCATGGGTGGCGGGCAGATTACCCGGGAGTCGCTGCGCCGAGGGGGAATCGATGACGGGCTTCCCCTCGGGTCGCGGGAACTTCGTGCGCTCGAACCGCTCGATCTCGGGCACTAACGCGTCCACCGCCGCCTGCGCCTTGCGCACCGCCGCGGCCTCGGCCGGCGTCGACAGGTCGAGTACCGGCGCGATGGCGCCACTGCGGCCGCCCGCCGCGCGGCCCGCCTCGGACATCTGGTTGAAAATATCGTAGAGCGCGTAGTAGTCGCGCTGCGTAACGGGGTCGTACTTGTGGTCGTGGCAGCGGGCGCAGGAAAGCGTGAGGCCGAGCCAGATCGCCCCAGTCGTCTCTACACGGTCAAAGACGTTCTCCACCCGGGTTTCCTCCGGGATGCGCCCGCCCTCGCCGTTGAACATATTGTTTCGGTGGAAGCCGCTGGCGATCCGCTGCTCGCGCGTCGCCTCCGGCAACAAGTCCCCGGCAAGCTGCTCGATGGAAAAACGGTCGAAGGGCTGGTTCGCGTTGAGCGCGTTGACCACCCAATCTCGCCACGGCCACATCGTACGCTCTGGATCTCCCTGAAAGCCGTTGGTGTCAGCGTAGCGGGCCGCGTCCAACCAGTCCCAGGCCCAACGCTCACCGTAGCGGGGGGAAGCGAGCAGACGGTCCACCTGTCGCTCGTAGGCGTCGGGCCGAGCGTCCGCGAGGAAGGCATCCAATTCCTCCGGCGCAGGGGGCAGGCCGGTGAGATCGAGGCTTACCCGGCGCAGGAGCGCGGCGCGTGGCGCCTCCGGGGAAGGTGCAAGGCCCTCTCTTTGCAGGCGCGCGACCACGAAGGCGTCCACCGGATTACGCACCTGAGGAGTCGAGCGCCAACCCCGCCGCTCTGGCACTTGCGGCGGCGCCGCCACGACGGGCGGCGAGAAGGACCAGTGCCGGCCCCAGGGCGCTCCCTCGGCGACCCAGCGGCGGAGCAGGTCCTTTTCCTCAGGCTTGAGCTGCCGGGCGGCCCGCGGCGGCGGCATCACCTCATCCTCGTGCGAGCTGACGATGCGATGCAGCAGCTCACTCTCTTCTGGCTTGCCCGGTACCACCACCGCGACTCCGTCACGAACCCGGTAGAGGCCATCCCGCTCGTCGAGTCGCAGTTTGGCCTCGCGGGAGGCGGCGTCGGGACCGTGGCAATGGAAGCAAGCGTCGGCGAGGATAGGCCGGATCTGCCGGTTGAAGTCGATCTGCTCCGCGGCCACGGTGGACGAGACCACGCCGAGGAGGGCGAGCAGCCAGCGGGATGCGCGGGGACGACGGGGTGACATCGTGAGTAACGTCAGGCGTCCGTCCGCCCAGAGTCAAACCCACCCGACGCACGCGACGCAGAATCGGCTCGGCACCGCTCCGTCGCCACTTAGGCTCTCCACCCTTCCCTGCCCGCCCCCTTCCCCATGCCCCCCGCGCTCTCCCGCCGCACCCTGCTGAAGTCCGCGCTCGCCTCCGGCGTCGCCCCCCTGCTGCTGCCCCGTACCTTGTTCGGGGCCGCAGCGCCTTCCAACCGGCTCGGCGTCGGCCTTGTCGGCAACGGTCTGATCTGCTCCAGCCACCTTGGTACGCTGCTCGGCCTGACCGACGAGTGCCGGATTCTGGCCACCTGCGACGTGAACCGCGCGAAGGCGGAAAAGGTGCGGGCCCGCATCGAGACGGCCTATGGGCCCGAGGCCAAGGGTAGCGTCGCCGTCTACGGCACCCACGAGGAACTGCTCGCCCACCCGGGGATCGACGTCGTGTTTGTCTGCACTCCGGACCACTGGCACGCCGCCGTGTCCGCCGCTGCGCTACGGGCCGGGAAGGACGTGTACTGCGAGAAGCCACTGACTCTCACGGTGCGCGAGGGGCGCGTCCTGACCGATCTCGCTCGGCGGCACGGGCGAATCCTGCAGACGGGCACGCAGCAGCGTTCGAACAAATCTTTCCGCAAAGCCGCGGAGATCGTGCGCAACGGCTGGATCGGCCAAATCAAGCTGGTGCGTACCCGCCTCGGGCAGTTCCCGCCCGCCTTGCCGTTGCCGGAGGAGCCCGTGCCCGCGGGCTTCGACTACGACCGCTGGCTCGGCCCCACCCCCTGGCGCCCCTACAATGAGCGCCGCGTGAAAGGGGACTACGGCGGCGGCTGGCGCTGTTTTCTCGACTACGGCGGCCGCAAGAACGGGGACTGGGGCGCGCACCATTTTGACATCATCCAAAACGCGCTCGGCATGGATCATTCCGGGCCGGTCGAGTTCATCCCCAAGGGCTTCGAGGGTTGCCGGTTCCAGACGCACGTCTACGCCAACGGCATCCGGGTGGAACGCGATGACGACCTGCAGAAGGCGATGATCGAGTTTCAAGGTACCGAGGGCACGGTGTGGGTCTCCCGCGATGACTTCCTCGAGACCAACCCGCCCGCACTCGCGGGGCAGCCGCTGCGGGGCGAGGACGTTCACCTGTACGCCAGCGACCACCATCACCTCGATTTCTTCCGTTGCGTGCGCACCCGCCAGCGACCGATCGCCGATGTGGAAATCGGGCACCGCAGCGCGACGGTCTGCCACCTGAACGTGATCGCGGCGCAACTCGGCCGCCCCGTCCGCTGGGACCCCCGCGCCGAGGCCGTGCTGGACGACCCTGCCGCCACCACCCTGCTCGATCGACCCCGCCGCGCCGGTTACGCGCTCTGACCCCTACCCGCTCTCGCTATGCGCGCCCTTTCCCCCCTGCCCCTCCTCGCGTTGCTGTGCCTGCAGCCGCACCCCGCCAAAGCAGGCGCGGCCCCAGTCCCGCCGGCTCCGTCTACTCTCGAGGGCCTCACCTATTCCGGCGACCAGTCGGCACTGGAAACGCTCGATCGCGAGATCCGCGAGGCGGGCGCTGACCCGCGGAAACTAATCGCCTTGGAGGACCGCCTCGTCTCGCTCCTTCGTCGCGCCGAGCCAACCTTCGCCGCGCGGCAGGCCGCCTGCCAGCGGCTCGCGCTGATCCTCAATGCCACCCCGGGCCAGCCGCTTCGCCCCGCGACCGCCCGCACCCTCGCCGGGATGCTAGCGGAGGAGCGCGACGCCGACCTCGCCCGCCAGCTCCTGGAACAGGTGCCCGGCCCAGCCGCCGAAAAGCTCATGTTAGAGGCCCTGCCCAAGGCCGGCGGAAACCTTCGGCTTGGGTTGGTGGATTCGCTCGGCCGCCGGCGCGACGCGGGCGCCGTGCCCGCGCTCGGGTCGTTGCTGGCGGCTTCCGAACTAGCGACCGTCAAGGCCGCTGCAGCGGCTCTCGGCCGGATCGGCAACCCCGCCGCGGAGGCCGCCCTGCGCGGAGCTGGCACGGTGCCGCTCGCGATCATCGGCGCAGCCCGCCTCGAGGCCGCCGCCCACCTGCCAACCGCGGACGCCCTCCCCGTCCTGCGCGCCCTAGAGGGCGATACTCAGCTCCCGGTGCACGTGCGCACCGGTGCGTTCCGTCTCCTTCTAGACCGCGAACCCGCCCTCGCTCCGGAGCGCATCCGGGAGGCCTTAGCCAGCGCCTCCGCTCCGCGCCGCTCGGCGGCGCTGGAAGCGCTGGCGGACCGCCGCGACGCCGCCCATCTCCCCGCCGTCGCCGCTCTACTGCCCAGCCTAGATCCCCTCACCGCCGCCGGGGCTGTGGCCGCACTGGGACGTTCCGGCCTCGGCGAAGCCGTACCCGCCGTCCTCGCGGCGACCGGCCACGCCGACGCAGAGGTACGGGCCGAGGCGGTGAGCGCGCTTGGCGCGCTGCCCGGTTCGCGAGCCGTGGTCGACAAGCTTCTCGAGCTCGCCCCCAGTCTTCGGGAAGCGCGGCAGAGCCTCACCCGCCTAAAGGGCGCCGAGGTCGCGGCGATCCTGCTGGCCGGCGCCGAACGCGGGCCCGAGCCGCGCCGGCTGGCTTCGCTCGAACAACTTGCGCTGCGTCGCCAGACCGAGGGTCTGGCCCTGCTCCGGCAATCGCGCGCCGACCCCTCGGCGGCCATCCGCGGAGCCGCCGCGGCCGCCCTCGGCGAGATCGCTCCCCCGACGGACCTCGCCCTGCTCACCGACTGGGCCGCGCAGGCGCAGGACGAAGGGGAACAGGGCCGCACCCTACGCGCCGTGGTGACCCTCCTGCAGCGCCATCGGAGCGAGCAGGCGCTCGCCGGCACCTTCTTCTCCCGGCTGGAACAAGCCCCGCCCGAGGTCGCCCGTCGCTTGCTGCCCGCCCTAGTCCGTTTGGCCACTCCGGAGGCGGCCGCCGTGGCCGGGCGCCTCGCCGCGGCAGAGGATGCCGCGCTCGCGAAAGCGGCGGTCGAGACGCTGGGCCGTTGGACCGACGCCACCAACTTGCCGGGGCTCGCCGCCGCAGCCGAGAAAGCCCGGACCCCGGAGATCCGGGCCGCGGCCGTGGCGGTAGGCCGCCAAGCGCTGGAGCGGGACCGCTCCGCGTGGACCCCCGGCACCACCGCCCTGTTCTGCCGATTTATGGAGGCAGGCACCAAGGAGGATGACCTGCAGCTCCTGCGGGTGCTCGCGCGCGCGAACGATCCCACGGCGCTCAAGTATGCCGAGGGCCTGCGCTCTGATCCCTTTTTGGGTGCGGAGGCTGCCTATGCCGCGGGGGCCGTCCAAGCCAACCTCGCCGGCCGGCCCCGCGCCCGCGCGTCTCAGAGCTCTGGGCTCGGTAACCTGTTTGACGGAAAGACCACCAGCCGCTGGAGCACCCCGGCCCTGGGCGAGGAATGGCTGGAGCTGGATTTCCGCGTCACGCGGCCGTTGCGGGAACTGACATTCGACCAATCCGGGCGCGCGGCGGAATTTCCAGAGCAGTACGAAGTCTACGTCACTAACGATCCCACCGCGCCCGGCCCCATCGTGCTCTCGGGAAAGGGACAGCGGAACCGCACCGTACTGAAGTTCCCCGCAGGCACCCGCGGCCAGTACGTGATCGTGCGAAACGTGGCGGCCCGCGCGGAGACGCCGTGGACCATCTGCGAGGTGCTCGTCGACTGAGGGATGTCCGCGCCTTCCGAACGCCGCCCCTGGTGGGCGAACGAAGACTGGCTGGCCGTGATCACCGGCGGCGCCGTCCTCGCCCTTGTCGCGCTGGTCTGGCGTCCGGCGCTGCCGCTACTCAAGTGGGGCGGCAGCGCGGGGGTAGACAAACTGTTGGCCGGCGCGAACCTTGTGAAGATCGCGACGCTGGGCGGACTGCTGCTGGGCTGCAGCGCCGCGGCCCTTGCCGGCACCGGTCTGTCGTGGCGCCGCCTGCTGCCCGGGTTCGCCGTGGTGTTCGGCTTGGCAACGTCCGCGCAGGTGCTCGCCGGTCACGCCGCCATCGAGGCGCTCGGTCTGGAGCACGTTATCTTCAGTCTGTTGCTCGGGCTCCTCGTGAGCAACACCGTGGGCGTACCTGCGTGGCTGGCCCCGGCGGCCCGGACGGAGTTCTACATCAAGACCGGTCTAGTGATCCTCGGTTCGTCGTTACTCTTTCCGGAGATCTTGCAGGCGGGCGCGCTCGGCTTGGTGCAGGCGATCCTGGTGGTAGCCGCGGTGTGGGCGTTCGCGTACTGGCTGGCCCGGCGCTTACGCGTCGACGAGGAGTTCGCGGCCATGTTGTCCACCGCGGTCTCCATCTGCGGGGTCTCCGCCGCGATCGCGGCCTGCGGCGCGATTCAAGGGGACCGGCGAAAGCTATCCTACATCACGACCCTCGTGCTACTCTGCGCGGTGCCGATGATGGTGCTGATGCCGTGGGCGGCCAAACATTGGGGGATGAACGAATTGGTCGCGGGGGCGTGGCTGGGTGGCACGCTCGACACCAGCGGCTCCGTGGTGGCGGCGGGGGCCCTGATCAGCGAGCCGGCGATGAAGGCTGGGGTGATCGTGAAGTTCTCGCAGAACGTCCTGCTCGGCGCGGCCGCGTTCCTGCTTTCGCTTTGGTGGAGTCTTCGCGGCGGCGCGAGCGGGGAAAGCCGGCGGGTAGGCGCGGCAGTGATCTGGGAACGTTTCCCTAAGTTCCTCCTCGGATTCATCGCCGCCTCCCTCGCCTTTTCCTTCCTGCTCGAGCCAGGGCAGGTGAAAGAAGCCAAAGGGGTGCTCTCGGGGCTACGGAACGCTTGGTTCGCCCTCGCGTTTGTCTCCATCGGCCTGGAGTCCCGCTTCCGCGATTTGGTGGGCTTGGGCGGGGGCCGGCCGGCCGCCGCCTTCCTCGGGGCGCAGGCTTTCAACGTGGTCTGGACCCTGCTGCTCGCCTGGCTGCTCTTCGGCGGGGTCTGGTTCCCGGCGCCCACTCTCCGCTGAGCCCGGCGCCCCGCGCCTTTTTTTCGCATCGCGTCGCCGGCGCGCCCGGGCCCAGATGCCGGGATGCCGCTCGCGTACTGGGTCCACAATCTGGATCCGTTCCTGATCCGGTTCTCGGAAAACTTCGGGGTCCGCTACTACGGGATCGCCTACCTGCTCGGCTTCGCTGCGGCCGCCGGCCTCCTCCTCCTCTATCACCGTCGTGGCCGCTCGCCTTACGGCCCAGGCGCCATCTCCGACCTGATCACCGCGCTCGTGCTGGGTGTCCTGCTGGGCGGACGCCTCGGCTACTTTGTGCTCTACCGGCCCGAAGTGCTCCGCCACCACCCCGCGGAACTGCTCCGCCTGTGGGAGGGCGGGATGGCCAGCCACGGGGCCTTCGTTGGCGTCCTCCTCGCGCTCGGCTGGTGGAGCCGGCGCCACCGGGGCTCGCTGCTCGGCGTGGCGGACCTCGTCGTGACGACCGTGCCCGCCGGCCTCTGCCTCGGGCGGATCGCCAATTTCATCAACGGCGAGCTGGTCGGCCGGATCAGCTACGTTCCTTGGGCGGTCATTTTCCCCGGTAACGAATTCGACCGGCAACTCCTGCGGCCTTTCCCGCGCCATCCTTCCCAGCTCTACCAGGCCGCCCTCGAGGGGCTGCTACTCTTCCTGTACCTCCAGTGGCGCTTCTGGCGCGGACGCCCCGCTACCCTTGGACCCGGGCGGCTGAGCGGGGAGTTCCTGCTCGGCTACGCCGTCGCGCGGATCATCGGGGAATTGTTCCGCGAGCCGGACGCCTCCCTGCTCTTCGGCCTGAGCCGCGGCACCTTTTACTCGCTCTTCCTCGTCGTCGCCGGGAGCGTCCTGATCCTCCGCAGCCGCCGCCCTGGGGCGGGCGGCGAGCGCCCGGCCTGAGCCGGATCACGCGCGACCTCCCGGAGGCTCCGGGCGAGCCCAGCTTTTGTTTGCTTCCCGCGCGTCCATTCCGACACCCTCGACCTCCCATGCCCACGCTCAAGTTCGCCGTTCTCGCCGGGGACTACATCGGTCCGGAAGTGATGTCCGAAGCCCTCCGGGTGCTCGCGCACGTCGCCCGTCAGGAAAACCTCACCCTCGACTACCAAGAGGCCGAGGTGGGCGGCGCGGGCATCGACCGCCACGGGAAGGCACTCCCTGACTCTACTCTGCGCGTGTGCGAGGCCGCGGACGCTATCCTCTTCGGCTCCGTCGGCGGACCGAAGTGGGAAAACCTCCCCCCCAAGGAACAGCCGGAGCGCGCCGCCCTGCTTCCCCTGCGAAAACACTTCACGCTCTTCGCTAACCTGCGGCCGGGCCTCCTCTACCGCGAACTGACCGACGCCTCGCCGCTCAAAACCGAACGCATCCCCGACGGGATCGACATCGTTTGCATCCGCGAGCTCACCGGCGGCCTCTATTTCGGCCTCCCCAAAGCCACCACGACCCTACCCGACGGCGATATCCAGGCGGTGGACACCATGGTCTACCGCAAGTCGGAGATCGAACGCATCCTCGACGTCGCCATCACCGCCGCCCGCGGACGCCGGAAAAAGCTTTGCTCGGTGGACAAGGCCAACGTGCTTGAGACCTCCGTGCTCTGGCGCCGCACGGCGACGGAATACGTCGCCCGCCACGCCCCCGACATCACCCTCAGCCATATGTACGTCGACAACGCGGCGATGCAGCTGGCGCGCGACCCGAACCAGTTCGATGTCTTCGTGACCGAGAATATGTTCGGAGACATCCTCTCCGATGAGATGGCGGTGATCTGCGGCTCCCTCGGGATGCTCTCTTCCGCCTCGCTGGGCGCGGGCCGCAATTCGCTGGGGTTGCCGTTCGGCCTCTACGAACCTGCCGGCGGCACCGCCCCCGACATCGCGGGCAAGGGCATCGCGAACCCCTGCGCGCAGATCCTCTCGGTCGCCCTCATGCTCCGCTTCAGCTTCGGCCTGGACGCCACCGCCAAGCGCATCGAGGCCGCCGTTCGGGCGGCCGTGACCGGGGGCACCCGCACCGGCGACATCGCCTTCGGCCGGCCCAGTGTCGGCACCCGAGCGATGGCCGATGCTGTTATCGCCGCGCTGGGTTGATCCCTACGCCTCGACCCGCCGTACGAACTTCCGTCCCTGCCATGACCTCCGCCGAGATCCGCCAGAGCTTCCTCGATTTCTTCGCGCGCCAGGCGCACACGATCGTTCCATCGTCCCCGCTGCTGCCAGACTCGCCGGGGCTGCTGTTTACCAATGCCGGGATGAACCAGTTCGTGCCGATTTTCCTCGGCGATCGGGCGCCGGACGTCTCCCGCTGGGCCGGCGTGCGCCCCGGTCGCGACACCCGCGCCGCCGACACCCAGAAGTGCATCCGGGCGGGCGGGAAGCACAACGACCTCGAGGACGTGGGCTTCGACACCTACCACCACACGATGTTCGAGATGCTGGGGAACTGGTCCTTCGGCGATTACTTCAAGCGTGAGTCGATCGAGTGGGGCTGGGAGTTGCTCACCCGCGTTTGGAGCATCCCGCCGAAGCGCCTGTTCGCCACCGTCTACGCCCCGGACAAGACGAAGGGCGACCCGGCCGACTTTGACCAGGAGGCGCACGCCATCTGGGCCGCGCTCTTCCGCCGCGAGGGCCTTGACCCGGCCGTGCACATCGTCAACGGCAACAAGAAGGACAACTTCTGGATGATGGGCGACACCGGCCCCTGCGGTCCGTGCTCGGAGATCCACTTCAACCTTCTGCCGTCCGACGAAGAGTCCGCCGGGCGCCAGCTGGTGAACTCTGGCAGCCCGCGCTGCATCGAGATCTGGAATCACGTCTTCATCCAGTTCAACGCGAACGCCGACGGCACCTTTTCGCCGCTCGCGGCTAAGCACGTCGACACCGGGATGGGCTTTGAGCGCGTCGCCGGAATCCACGCCACCACGGGCGGCTTCCGCGACTTCAGCCGCGATCCCTCCAACTACGCCGCCGACGTCTTTGCCCCGCTCCTCGCCAAGGTCGCCGCCCTCTCCGGCCACACCTACCAGGGCACCGTGCCGGCCGCCCGCGAGGGCCTCACCGAGCAGGAACGCACTGACGTCGCCTTCCGCGTGCTCGCCGACCACGCGCGCTGCGTCAGCTGCGCCATCGCCGACGGTATTTTGCCCGGCAACGAGGGTCGCAACTACGTCATCCGCCGCATCCTGCGCCGTGGCATCCTCTATGGCCGCAAGCTGGGCCTCACCGGCGGCTTCTTCGAGCAGCTCGTCGCCCCGGTCGTGACCTCCCTCGGGACCGTCTTCCCGGAACTGACCCAGCAGCAGGAAATCATCCGGCGCGTCATCCGGGCCGAGGAGGAGAGCTTCGGCCGCACCTTGGACAAGGGCCTCGGGCGCTTCCAGGACGCCGCGGCCCAGACCGCGGGCAAGGTCTTCCCCGGGCACGAAGCGTTCGTGCTCTATGATACCTACGGTTTCCCGCTGGACATGACACAGCTGCTCGCGACCGAACGCGGTCTCAGCGTCGACGTCGCCGGGTTCGAGGCCGAGATGAACCGCCAGCGCGAGCGCGGCCGAGCCGCGCAGCGTCGCGAGGTGATCGTCGCCGCCACCGAGGGCGCCGACGCCCCCGCGGCCGCGCCCACCCGTTTCACCGGTTATGAATCGCTGCGGGAGCACGCCCGGGTGCTGGAGGTGGTCCGTTCTGGGGACGACGCGTTCGTCGCCTGTGACTGCACGCCATTCTACGCGGAAATGGGCGGTCAGGCTGGGGACGCGGGCACGCTCACCGTCGCTGGCACCGTCTTCCCGGTCTCCGACTGCGTGAAGGACAAGGCCGGCCGCCACCTGCACAAGGTGCCCGCGGAGGCCACCGCGGCCCTCTCAACCGGAGCGGAGGTGGAACTCGCAGTCGACCCGGTCCGACGGCGCGCGATCAGCCGCCATCACTCGGCAGCGCACCTGATCCACTGGGCGCTGCGACGCACGATCGGGACCCACGTGCGACAGGCCGGCACCTCCAAGACGCCGGACCGGATGCGCTTCGACTTCTCCCACTTCGAAGCCCTGACGCCGGAGCAGCTGCGCGAGGTCGAGCGGCTGGTGAACGAGCGCGTGATCGAGAACACGAAGGTCGAGTCCTACGAAACCGACTTTGACCGCAAGCCCGAGGGGACGCTGGCCTTCTTCGGCGAAAAGTACGGCAAGGTGGTCCGGGTGGTGGATATCGGTGGCTACAGTCGCGAGCTCTGCGGCGGGACCCACGTCGCTGCCACGGGAGAAATCGGACTCATCAAGATCGTCGCCGAGATGGCAATCGCGGCCGGCACCCGGCGCATCGAGGCCGTCTCCGGTTCCCCGGCGCTAGATCTGCTGGCGACCCGCGAAGCCGCCCTCGGAACCGTCAACGCCCGCCTGAACGCGGGCGCGCATGACGTCGTGCAGAAACTCGATTCCCTGCTCGCCCATCAACGGGACTTGGAGAAGCGCCTGCGGGCCCACGAACAACGGGCCGCCGCGGCGCTCGCGGCGGAGCTCGCCGGTCGCGCGGTCGAACGCGACGGCCTGCGCCACGTCTCTGCCGTTGTGCCGGCGGAGAACCCGGAAGCGCTCCGCACCTTGGGTTCCCAAGTACTCGGCCTCATCGGCGAAGGCGTGGTGCAACTTGGCGCGGTCCTCGGCGACAAAGCTAGCCTAGTCGCCTACTGCTCCCCTCGCGCCATCGCCGCCGGCCATCAGGCGGGTAAGATCATCGCCCAACTGTCCACCCGCATCGGCGGCAAGGGCGGCGGCAAGCCCGACTTCGCGATGGGCGGGGGCAAGGACGCCGCGAAGCTGGCCGAGGCTTTGGCCGGAAACGAGGGATGACCCTCGATCTGCGACCCCTTGCGCAGGACCTCGCCCACCGGGCCGAGGACCTACTGCAGCCTGTCCCCGACCGGGCCGGAGCCCGGCGGCTGCTGTTGGAGGAGCTCGAGATCGAGTACCCCGCACTGGGCCAAGCGGAACGCGGCCAAGTCGTGGACTGGACGATGGTGCTGCTGGAGGAGGACGACTTCTTCGGCGTCACCTACGTCGGCGATGCCTTCGCCGGTCCCGACGGGACCGAAGAGACCGATTAAGGTTCGCGGGAAACGCCGGGCCACTTTCCGGCCCCGACGCTCCTACGTAGTCCCCTGAGGCGAAGGCACGGGGCCTACGCATCTAGGGAAATAGTGGCTGGGTAGGCGCTCGGCTTGTCCCACCAGGACTTGGGACGAGACTGGACGAATGGAATCAGTGCTGAACCCTCTCCGCGAGAGCGCGTCCGTCGTCACGCTTTGGCGCCTCGATCTGGCGGCATTTCTGGTGATCACACTCGTGATGATGTTCCGCCACACCCGCCTCCGTCGGAGGGAGAGTCCGGACGTCGCGCCCCGCCGCCGCAGCCTATTCCTACTGTTCCTGATTCCGCTCCTCGGTCTCGGCGCAGCTGAAGGTGCGACGCACCTGATGGCCGGACTGCCGGCCCTCAAGAGCCTCGGTCTGCGCGCCCTGCTCCTGGTCTTTACGGGCTGGCTGTTCCACGAGCGGATGGCCCGCGCGCGCGTCCGCAGCAAGGTGGAGCAATTGAGCGCCCACGCGACCGGGCTGGCGGAGGAGTTGGAAAAGTCCCGCGCGGGTGCCGCGAGCGCCGACCGCAGCAAGCAGGAGTTCCTCTCGCTCGTCAGCCACGAGCTCTGCACCCCCCTCACCGCAATCGGCGGCCTGACCCGCGCCCTCGGCGAGGCAGGCCTCCCACC
>CAIOTK010000366.1 GCA_903861185.1 uncultured Opitutia bacterium
CAGGAGGGTGTTCTGCACGGGTACGTTGTCGTCGAAGGCGTGGACGAGGAACATCGGCGGCGCGCCGGCGCCGACCGGCATTACGCCGGAGAGGGTGGTCTGGCCCCGCTCGACAAACCCTGCGGTGTAGATCAACAGGGCGAAGTCGGGCCGCCACGCGATGCGATCGACAGCATCGATGGCAGGGTAGAGGCGTTCTGAGGCAAGGGCGGTGTACGCCGCCGTCGCACCTCCGGCGCTGAAACCGAGAATTCCCAAGCGATCGGCCCGGAGGCCCCATTCTCCGGCCTTGGAGCGCACGAGGCTCATCGCGCGCTGCGCGTCTTGCACCGCCGCGAGCCAGCGGCGGGCGGGGTCGCGGGCAGGCACGCGGTATTTCAGAACGATACCGGTGACACCGAGCCCGTTGAGCCAGGCCGCGACTTCTGTGCCCTCGAGATCGTAGGCCAAGATATTGAAGCCGCCTCCGGGGCAGATCAGGACGGCGGCGCCGGTGTCGAGCCGCGGGTCCGGGCGGAACACGGCCAACTGCGGTGTACTTACGTTGCCCAGCCGGATCACGGGACGACCCGCGACCAGACGGTCGTTGGGCCGGGTCTGAGCGGCCTCGGGTGGCAGCGTCTGGGTTTCCCCGGGCGGGCGACCGGGCCATACGTCGAGGGTCGGGCCGGGTGGGGGCGGGGCACCGAGGGCGACCGCGGCCAGCCACAGGGCCGGAGCGAGGCGGGGGGCGAGGCTCACAACTCCTTCAACCGCACGTTGCGCCAGCGGATCTCTTCGCCGGGCTTGTTCTTCTTGCCGTCGCCGATGCCGTGGACCTGCAGGGCGATAATCCCCCGCGGGGTCATCGTATCGCGGAAGTCGGTCGCGGGGACATCGTTGATCCAAGTCTGGATGCGGTCGCCGCGGCACTCGATGCGCACCTTGTTCCATTCGCCCTGACGGAAGGCCTTCTGGGCGGCGGGCTTGTCCTTCAGATCAGCGAGCCAGCCGCGGCGGGCCTCGTCGTAGACGCCGCCGGTCCACGCGCGGTCCGAGGGGTCGATTTCATACTGGTAGCCGAAGACGCGGTCGGCGGGAAATTTCCGCTTCTTCCCGTTGATCTCCTTCTCGGTCTCGCGGGTGTAGAACTCGCTGCGGAACTGGATCCCGGAGTTCATATTGCGGGCGACCTTGAACTCGAGCTCGAGGATGAAGTCCCCGTAGGTGCGCTTGGTGCAGAGGAAGCTGTTGCCGGTATTGAGGACGGTGGTGCCGACGATGGCGCCGTCCTCGATGCGGTACTTCGCCGTGCCGCTGTGTTGCTCCCAGCCGTCGAGGTCGCGGCCGTTGAAGAGATTCACCCAGCCGTCGGCGGCGGGCAGGGGCAGGGCGGCGAGGCAGAGGAGGGGAAGCAGACGGTGGATTTTCATCGGGGGAGTAAGGGTGCGGAGGGCAGACTCAGGGCGGCGGTCGGGAATTTCACGCCTGAAATGTGGTTGGCTTCGCGCTTGCGTCCGCTCTGCGGCCCGAATCTTGCTTCGCGCAGGTTATGGCCGCCCCCCGTTTCCCGCTGCTCTCCCCGGCCGCCGGTCCCCGCTTGCTGGCGGCTGGCCTGCGGGGCTGGACGGCGCTAGTGCTGGTCTTCCTTTACCTCCCGGTGCTGGTGCTGGTGGTCTATTCCTTCAACGCGGCGCGTTTGGGGGTCGGCTGGGAGGGATTCAGCGGCCGCTGGTACGCGGAACTCCTGCAGCAGGGGCCGCTCCAGCGCGCCGCCCTCAATAGCCTGGTGGTTGCTGGCGCGACGACCCTGCTCTCGGTGGTGCTGGGGACGCTGGGCGCCTGGCTCCTGCACCGCTACCGCTTCCCGGGGCGCGACCTCCTCGAGTCGCTGGTTAACCTTCCGATGGTGATGCCCGAGATCCTGCTCGGTATCAGCCTGCTGGTCCTTTTCGCGCTCGCCGGCGTCGGACTCGGGTTCACCACGGTGATTATCGGTCACGTCACGTTTAGCTTTCCCTTCGTCCTCGTCGCGGTTCGCGCGCGCCTGCAAGGGCTCGACCCGGCCCTAGAGGAGGCGGCGCGTGACCTTGGGGCTACGCCGTGGGGCGCCTTCCGCCACGTCATTCTACCCGCGCTGCGCCCGGCCATCCTCGCTGGCGGGCTGATGGCCTTCCTGCTCTCTTGGGACGAGTTGATCGTGACGTATTTCACTGCCTCGGCCGCTTCCGCCACCCTGCCGCTAAAGGTGTTCGGGCTGGCCAAGGTGGGCCTTAACCCGGTGCTCAATGCCCTGTCGGCACTCTTCCTGCTGGTCACCCTCGCCGGCGTCGCGTTTTCTACCTACCTCCGCCGAGCCGCCCGCTGACCGCCCCCGCTTTCCTCGATGAAATTCAAGACACCTACCCTCCCGGGACGGCTCGCCGCCCTGTTGCTCTTGCTGCTTCCCGTCGCCGCTCGCGGGGCCGGTGAACTCAACCTGTTCGGCTGGTCAGAGTACATCCCCCAGCCTGTGCTCGAGGGCTTCACCCGCGAGACCGGCATCAAGGTCAACTTTGAGACTTACTCTTCGAACGAGGAGATGCTCGCCAAACTCGTGGCTGGCGGCGGCCGCTACGACCTCGTGCAACCGAGCGACTTCACCGCGGAGGCGATGATCCGACGCAAGCTGCTGCAGCCGCTCGACCGCGCCCGCCTTACCGGGCTGGGCAACTTGGCGCCCGAGTTCACCGGCCGTGCGCACGACCCGGAGGGCCGGTATACGGTCCCGTATATGAGCGGCAGCGTCGGCATCGTCGTGAATACCGAGAAGGTGAAGACCCCGGTGCGGGGCTACCGCGATGTCTTCCAAGCCGTCCACCGGGACCGTATCGTGGTGGTTAACGACAGCCGCGAGCTGGTCTCGTGGGCGCTCTACGCGCTCGGACTGCCGGTCAACACGATCGACGCCGCCAGCCTCGCCCGGGTCCGCCCCCTGCTCGCCGAGTGGATTAAATTGGTGAAGGTCTTCGACTCCGACAGCCCCAAGACGGCGCTGCTCAACGGCGACGTCGACCTCGGCGTCGTCTGGAGTGGCGAGGCGGCGTTGCTCTGGCGCGAAAACCGTAAGTTTCAGTACCTCCTGCCCGCCGAGGGCGCGCATCAGTTCGTCGACGTGCTCGCCATCCCAGCCGGGGCGCGGAACGTTACCGAGGCTCACCGGTTCATCGACTACATCCTCCGGCCCGAGGTCTCGCGCCAGATCTCGGCGGCGTTTCCCTACACCAACCCCAACCTGGCCGCGCGCCGCCTCCTCACGCCGGACGAACTGGCCAACCCGGCGAGCTATCCCAACGCGGGTAAGCTAGAGAGCTTCCGCGATATCGGCCGCTCCGCCGCGGACATCGACCGGCTCGTGACCGACCTCAAGAGCGCCAAGTGAGGCGCGTCGGCCCTTGACCTCGCCCCCCGCCGCGCTCGAGCCGGGCGCCCGGCCCGGCGCCGTCGCTTGGCTGCTCCTGACGCCGCTGCTCGCATGGCTTGCCCTTTTCGTGGTCGTGCCCGCGCTGCTGCTTTTCGGCTGCAGCCTCGGCGAGCGGGACGAGTTTGGGCAGGTGCTGTGGGGGTTCTCGCTGGAGAACTACGCCCGGCTGCTGGATCCGGTCTACCTGCGGATTTTCCTGCGCTCGCTCGGGTTTGCCGCGCTTACGACGGCGCTCTGCCTCCTCATCGGGTATCCGGTCGCCTATCAAATCGCGCGAGCTGCGCCCCGGGTCCGGGAGCTGCTGCTGTTGCTCGTGATGGTGCCCTTCTGGACGAGCTTCCTCGTGCGCACCTACGCGTGGATGGCGATCCTCCGCGAGGAAGGGCTGCTCAACGCGCTTGTGGCTTGGCTTCACCCTGCGTGGGCTCCGCTCGGCCTCCTCTATACCCCGGCGGCGGTGGTGACGGGGTTGGTCTATTCCTACCTGCCCTTCCTGATTTTGCCGGTGTACGCCAGCGTCGAGAAACTGGACGGCGCGCTCATTGAGGCGGCGCACGACCTCGGGGCCGGACCGTGGCGCGTGTTCCCCTCGGTGATTCTCCCGCTCACCCTGCCGGGCATCGCCGCCGGGGTGACGTTGGTCTTCGTGCCGACCGTGGCGATGTTCGCCGTCACCGACCTCCTCGGCGGTGCGCGCGTCCCGCTCATCGGCAACGTCATCCAGAACCAGTTCTTGCAGGCCCGGGACTGGCCCTTCGGGGCGGCGCTCGGCGTGGCGCTGCTCGGGCTCTTCCTGATCTCTCAACTGCTGCTCCGGGCGCTTCGTCCGCACGGCGTCATTCGCGGATGAGCGCCCGGATCGAACTTCAAGGGGTGGGCAAACGCTATGGGGCGGTCACCGCCGTCCGCGACGTTCACCTCACGATCGCGGCCGGCGAATTCCTCACCTTGCTCGGGCCCTCCGGCTGCGGAAAGACCACGCTGCTGCGGATGATCGCGGGTTTCGAAACCCCGACCGCGGGGCGAATCCTGCTCGGTGGAGACGACATCACTGGCGTCCCGCCCCATCGCCGGCCGGTGAACCAAGTCTTCCAAGGCTACGCTTTGTTCCCGCATCTGTCCGTGCGCGGCAACGTCGCGTTCGGCCTGCGGATGCGGGGCGTGGCCCCGGCGGAACTCGGCCGCCGGGTGGACGAGGCCCTCGCGCTCGTCGCGCTCGAGGCGCTTGGGGAACGCTTCCCGCACGAGCTCTCCGGGGGGCAGCGGCAGCGCGTCGCGGTTGCCCGCGCGGTGGTCTGCCAGCCGAAGGTTCTTCTGCTGGATGAGCCCTTTTCCGCGCTCGACGCGAAGCTGCGGCAGTCGATGCGCGCCGACCTGCAGGCTCTACAGCGGCGCCTCGGGATGACGTTCGTACTGGTGACCCACGATCAGGACGAGGCGCTGGCGCTGAGCGACCGCATCGCGGTGGTCAACGCGGGCGCGCTTGAGCAGGTCGGTCCGCCCCGAGAAATCTACCACCGGCCGGCGACGGCCTTCGTGGCTGACTTCGTCGGGCACGCGAACCTCCTCCCGGCCGAACGGACCGGAGAGAAGGTCGGGCGGGTCGCCGTGCGCCTGGCCGGCGGGCTGGAACTGGAAGTTCCCGCGGAGCGCTGGCCCTCTGGCCGGCGAGACACCCGCGCGGTCGTCCGCCCGGAACAGGTGGTGCTTCGTCCGTGGCGCGGCGAGGAGCGGGCGGCGGGCCGGGCCCGCGTCACCGCGGTGGAGTTCCGCGGGGACCGCGAACACCTGCAAGTCGCGTTGCACGACGGGAGTGGGCTGAGGCTGACCGCCGTGCATCCGGGTGGGGAAGGAGACACGGCGGATTTCACGGTTGGCGCTGAGGTGACGATCGAAATTTCGGCCGATAACCTCTGGTTCCTCCCCGGGACCGAAGCCCGGGGGCCGCGCTGACGGCAAGGCTCAGTCTAGCGCCTTGGGAATCCCTGCAGTGAGGACTTCGGGGGCTCCGGCGCGCACGAGTACGTCGTCCTCGATGCGGACGCCGCCGATCTTGAGGTGCGCGTCCACGAGACTCCAGTTGACGGTGTCGCGGTGGCGGTCGCGCCGAACCGGGTCCTGCAGGAGCGCGGGGATGAAGTAGAGGCCGGGTTCGACGGTGACCACGAAACCGTCGGCGAGGGGTAAGTCCATCCGCAGGGAGCGCAGGCTCGGCCGCGGATCGCGGGTGCGCCCGCGCGCTAGCCCGCTCGCGTCACGCACGCCGAGCCCGACCAAGTGCCCGAGGCCGTGGGGAAAGAAAAGCGCGTGGACCTCCTGCTCGACCAACGACTCCGGCCGCCCGCGGAGGATGCCCATCGCGACCAGCCCGGCGGTCAGATCCACCGCGGTGGCGAGGTGGATCTGTTTCCATTCCGCGCCCGGCACGCAGCGAGCGATCGCGTTCTCTTGCGCGTGCCGCACGGCGGCGTGCAGGTCCCGTTGGAAGCCGGTGGGCGTCCCCGCGACGTAGGTGCGGGTGACGTCCGCCACGTAGCGCTCGACCTCGGCACCCGCGTCGACGAGGACGAAATCGCCCGGGGCCACGGCGCGGTTCGAAGGCTCAAAGTGGAGCACGGCGGCGTTGGGGCCGGCGCCGACGATCGTGCCGTACCCCGTTCGGTTTGCGCCGGCGTGCGAGAAGGCAACCTCGAGTTCGATTTGCAGCGTGCGCTCGGTCACGCCCGGCCGGATGAGGTCCGGCAGGCGCGCGAAGCCCGCTGTGGTAGCCGCGACGGCTCGCCCGAGGAGGTCGAGTTCGTGCGCGTCCTTCGGGCGGCGGACCTCGGCGTAAGTCAGGCGGGCCGCGTCGGTCGCGGCCGCGTCCGCGTTCACGCCGGGCACGGGGGCGCCGAGGGCGGCGATGCTCCGGCCTTTTCTGGCGTCGAGCCAGGCCGCGAAGCCGGCCACGTCCTCGCCTTCGCGGGGCTGCGATCCGCACCAGACGCGCTCCGCCTCGGTTAGGGGCGGCACGAAGCTGCGCCAGCCGGCCGCGCGCTCGCGCGGGTCGTAGGCGACTACTCCGCCGGGGCACTCGGAGCCCGCCGCGAAGACGTACTCGGCGTGCGCACGGTAAGGATACGTCTGATCACTGCCTTCAGGCAGCGGTACCGGTTCCCCCGCGCCGATCACGAGGAGCGCGTCGGAGGGGGCCAGCGCGGCGCTCAGCCGCTCGCGGCGGGCAAAAAGGTACGCGGGGGTCATCGCGCGAGAGTGCGGTCCCGGCCATCGAGGGCAAGCGGGCGCGCGGCACTTGCGGCTCGACTGGCGGCACGAGGCGTCCTGACTGGGCATCGGTCGCCCGCTGAGCCCCCTGCCGTCCACCCACCGCGTGCCCTAACTGATTTCCCGTCAATGCGCCTCCTCCGTCTTCTCCCACTTTGGTTCTTCGTTTCCCTGACGTGCGTGGCCGCGACCCCGGCGGCGCGTCCGAACCTGCTGTTCGTCATCTTTGATGACTGGGGCTGGCGCGATGCGGGTGCCTACGGCGCGACCTGGCTGCGGACACCCAGCTTCGATCGCGTGGCCCGCGAGGGGGTGCTATTTCAGAACGCCTTCACCTCGAACCCGAAGTGCAGTCCCTGTCGCGCCAGCATCCTCACCGGGCGCAATACCTGGCAACTGCGCGAGGCGGTCTCGCACAACGGGATGTTCCCCGCGGGCTTCGAGGTCTACCCAGACTTGCTGGAGCAGGCGGGTTACCACGTGGGCCTCACGGGCAAGGGCTGGGGGCCGGGCGACTTCAAGACCCTCGCGGGACGTACGCGCAACCCCGCCGGACCCGTCATTGAGGAGCACACGACCACCGTCCCGGCGACCGGCATCAACCGGAAGGACTACGCCAAGAACTTCGAGACCTTCCTCGCCCGCCGGCCGCGCGGCGCGCCGTTCTGCTTCTGGCTAGGCTTCCACGAACCGCACCGCGCCTACGAGCCGGGCTCGGGCCGCCGCCTCGGCAAGGACCTCGCCGCGGTGCCGGTGCCCCCGTACTTCCCCGATGTCACCCCGGTGCGGGATGACCTCGCGGATTACGCAGTCGAAGTCGAATGGGCCGACGGCCACCTCGGGCGCGTGCTCGCCGCGTTGGAGGCCGCGGGCGAGTTGGAGAATACGCTTGTCGTGGTCACCTCGGACCACGGGATGCCTTTCCCTTACGTGAAGGGCCAGATCCACGAGGACGGGTTTCATCTCCCGCTGGCCATGCGCTGGGGCGCGGCGATTCGTTCAGGCCGCGTGGTCGAGGACTTCATCAACGTGCGCGACCTCGCGCCGACCTTCCTGGAGGTCGCGGGCCTGCCGCCTCACTCGCAGATGACGGGTCGTAGCCTTGCCCCGCTGCTTCGCGCGCCGGGTTCGGGGTGGATCGAGGGCCGTAACGAGATGCTCGTGGGCAAGGAGCGCCACGATCTCGGACGCCCCGGCAACGCGGGCTACCCGGTGCGTGCTCTGCGGACGCGGGATTTCCTCTACGTCCGCAACTTCCATCCGGAGCGCTGGCCTGCGGGCAACCCCGAGACGGATTTCGGCAACTGCGACCCGGGTCCGACCAAGGAGGTGATTAAGGCCCTCGGCGGCCACTTCTACGATCTCTCCTTCGGCAAACGCGCGGCCGAGGAGTTGTATGACCTGCGCCGGGACCCTCACGGGGTCAACAACCTCGCTCACGATCTGGCCCACGCCGCGACGGTAGTGGAGTTGCGGCAACGGCTCGTCGCGCTACTACGGCAGGACGAGGACCCGCGGATTCTGGGTCGCGCGGCGGAGCTGGAGGCCTACGCCTACGTCGGCGGAGGTGGGAACAAGGCGTACGACACCTGGCTCAAGGCCCAGGAGGCTCGGCTCAACGCCGCGGTGGCCCTGCCAGCTCCCGCGCGCAAGGCGGGTCGGAAAGCCCCGGAGTAACTGCGATGCGCCGCACCGAACTTTCACGCCGCCGTTTCCTCCGCGCCTCGCTTGCTGCGGGCACTTCGGCCGCCGTGCTCCCCGCTGCACGCGGCGCCAGCTCCCCAGACGAGTTTGATTACATCGTCGTCGGTGCCGGCTCGAGCGGCTGCGTCGTCGGCAACCGCCTCTCCGCCGATCCTGGGACGCGGGTGCTGTTGCTGGAGGCGGGCGGCCGCGGGGATGATCCGCTGATTGCTGACATTGGGCGCTGGACCTCGCTGCTCGGCACGGCGGCGGACTGGAATTACGCGACCGAGCCGGAGCCCGCGCTGGGCGGCCGCTCCGTCAAATGGCCCCGCGGGCGCGGTTTCGGTGGCTCCAGCGCGATCAGCGCGGCGGCGTACGTGCGGGGGCATCCGCTCGACTTCGCGGCGTGGGCGCGCGAGGCCGGCCCGGTCTGGTCCTATGCCTCGGTCCTACCCCTTTTCCGCGCGCTCGAGGACAATAGTCGCGGCGCGTCCGCGTTGCACGGGGCGGGCGGGCCGGTTGCGGTGAGTGACACCGAGGATCCCCACGCCGGCCACCTCGCCTTCCTCGAAGCCTGCCGTGGGCTCGGTTTCGCAGCGGATCCCCGCTGGGACTTTAACTCCGAGCGACCCGAGAACGGGGCCGGGTTCTATCAGAAACACGTCCGCGCGGGCCGGCGACAGTCCGCCGCGGCCGCCTTCCTGACTCCGGTGCTCGGTCGGCCCAATCTCGCCGCGCGGCCGCACGCCCACGTGCGCCGCCTGTTACTCGAAGGTACCCGCATCGTCGGCCTCGAGTACCTTGACGGCGCTCCCGGGGCCACCCCGACGGTTCGGACCGTCCGCGCGGCGCGCGAGGTGGTGCTCTGCGCGGGGGCGATCGACTCGCCGCGGCTCCTGCTACTCTCGGGTATTGGTCCCGCCGGGGCGCTGCGCGCGGCCGGCGTCACGGTGCGCCACGAGTTGCCGGGTGTCGGGGCGAACCTGCAGGATCATCCCCGCATTGGCCTCCGCTGGGCCGGCCGCGCGCCGCTGCCCGGTTCCTCGGTCTCCGCCGGCCTGCTGGCCTTTTCCGGGCTGGGTCCGGCCGGTGGCCCACCGGACATCCAATTCGCCGTCGGCCGGGGCCTGAGCGCCCCGGATCCGGCGCTGGCCTATTCCGTGATCGTCACCCGCGTCCAGAGTCGCGGCTCGGTGAGCCTGCGGTCCGCGGATCCGCTCGCGCCGCCGGTGATCCGCGCGAATTATTTCACCGAAGAGCGCGACCTCGATATCGCGGTCGAAGGGGTGCGGCTGGGGCTGGCGATTGGCCGCGCGGGCGCTTTCGATGCGCTGCGGGGCGCGCCGGCCGAACCGGGGGAGGGGGAGGATTCACCGTCCCGCTTACGCGAGTTCATCCGCCGGACCTCTGGCACGATCTACCACCCGGCCGGCACCTGCCGGATGGGCCGCGGTTCGGACGCGGTTGTGGATCCCGAGTTGCGGGTCCACGGGCTGCAGGGCCTGCGGGTGGCAGATGCCTCGATTATGCCGACCCTGCTGAGCGTACAGACGCACGCCACGTGCCTCGTGATCGGCGAGCTTGCGGCCCGTTTCCTGCGCGCCTGAGCCCGGCGGTCGCGCCGGACCTCAATGGAAGGAATGTGCTGCCTGGGACGGAAGCCCGGGCAGCGTTAGAGGCTCGATGGTTTCGGCGCGGATGTGAATTACGCCGGCGCGGTGTTCGAGCCGTCCGGTGATCCGCAGGGCTGGTTCCTGCGTGATGACTAGGCGGCGGGCCGCGAACAGGTCCGGGTGCACCACCGCGTTGGCGATGCCGGTCTCGTCCTCTAGGCTCAGGAAGAGGAAACCCTTGGCGGTGCCGGGTCGCTGCCGGCAGATGACGGGTCCAGCGATGCAGACGGTCTCGCCGTCGTGGCCCAGCGGTAGATCTGCCGCGCGCCACACGTCGGGCAGTTGGTCGCGGAGCCGGGCCAACGGGTGGGCGCCACCGGTCAGGCCGAGCCCGGTGAAGTCGGCGGCGACGCGTTCTTCGGGCGACATCGAGCGCAGTGCGGCGGGCACGTCCGGCTCCTCGTCCCCGTCCCACAGCAGCGGCTCTTCGGCGGACCACGCGGCCTCGACTTGCCAGAGCGCGGCGCGGCGGTGGGGGCCGAGGGCGTGGAAGGCGCCGGTGGCGGCGAGGGCACGGCGCTCGGCCGTGTTGAGGGGCGTGCGCCGCAGGCAATCCGCGAGCGACGCGAAGGGCGTGCGCTCTCTTTCCCGCTCAAGCGCGCGGGCGGCCTCCTCGCGCAATCCGCGGATGTGGCGCAGTCCGATTCGGATGGCGTCGTCGGCCTCCACCGTGCACTCCCAGTGGGAACGTGCCGCGCATACTGGAAGGATCCGTAATCCGTGGCGGCGCGCGTCCTGCACCAAGGTCGCCGGCCCGTAGAAGCCCATCGGCTGGTGGTTGAGGAGGCTAGCGGTGAACTCGGCCGGGCGGTGCACCTTCAGCCAGGTGCTGGCGTAGGCGAGGAGCGCGAAGCTCAGCGCGTGGGATTCGGGAAAGCCATAGGCGGCGAACGAAAGTGCGGCCTCGCCGAGTCGGCGCACGACCGTCTCGTTGCGTCCGTGGGCGCGGAGCGCGTCACCTAGGCGGCCCAGCGCGCGCCGCAGCCGGGTGGGGTCTTGAGTGAAGCCCATCGCGCGCCGGAGTTCCTCCGCTTCCCCGCCCGCGAGTCCCGCCAGCCGCATCGCCAGCTCCAGCATCTGCTCTTGGAACAGGATCACCCCGAGGGTCCGGGCGAGGATCGGTCGCGCGATTTCGTCCACACTCGGATCAAGGTAGTTCACCGGCTCCAGGCCGTTGCGGCGGCGGATCAACGGGTGCGTGAGTTGGCCGACAATCGGGCCCGGCCGCACGATCGCCACCTGCATCGCGACGTCGTAGAGGCAGGCTGGGCGCAGTCGCGGCAGGGTGGCCATCTGTGCGCGGCTCTCGATCTGGAAGACCCCGATGGTGTCCGCCCGTTGCATCGCCGCGTAGGTCGCCGGGTCGTCCGGCGGCAGGGCGTGTAGCGCCAGCGGCGCCCCTCGCTCTGCACACCGCGCGAAGGTCTCCTGCAGCACCGCCATCATTCCTAGCCCGAGGAGGTCGATCTTCACGATGCCGAGATCCTCGCACGAGGCCTTGTCCCACTGGACGACCACGCGCCCCGGCATTGCAGCCGGCTCCAGCGGGACGACCTCGTCGAGCCGGCCGCCGCATACGACCATCCCGCCGCTGTGCTGTCCGAGGTGCCGCGGTAGGCCACGCAGTTGACCGAGGAGCGAAGCGAGCGCCGCGCCGCGTGGGTGCTCCGGCGCGAGCCCGGCCAGCGCCAGCCGCTGTCGTAGCTCCAACGGGTCCGGGAAATCCCCCGGCGACTGTAACGCGGAGAAGCGGTCGAGCAGCTCTTCGCCCAATCCCAGCACCTTGCCGAGCTCCCGCATCGCCCCTCGGCCGCGGTAGGTGATGAAGTTCGCCGTCATTGCCGCCCCCCGCGGTGCGTGATCGGCGTAGACCTTTTGGATCAGGCGCTCGCGCGGTTCCCCGCTCGGTAGATCGAGGTCGATGTCGGGCCAAGAGGGGTGGCCGTCGTGGCCGACGCGGCCCTCGCTCAAGAAACGCTCAAAGAGCAGGCCGTGCCGGATCGGGTCTACCGCGGTAATGCCGAGCACGTAGCAAACGGCACTATTGGCGGCGCTGCCTCGGCCTTGGACCAGAATGCCTTCTGCCCGCGCGTAGCGGCAGAGGTCCCACACAATGAGGAAGTAGCCGCTGAATCCGAGGCGTTCGATCAAGGCGAGCTCGCGGTCGAGCTGGGTGCGGACGCGTGGCCCGGGTTCGCCATAACGCTCGCGCGCGCCGGCGTAAGCGCGTTCGCGGAGCAGCCCCGCCATCGTCTCCCCCGGCGACACCGGGAAGTCCGGGAACCGGTAGCCGAGGTCGCGCAGCGTGAAGTCCAGGGTGGCCTCCAACCGGCCGGCCGCCGCCACCGCCCCGGGCAGATCCGCGAAACGCTCCGCCATCGCCGCCCCATCCCGCAGGTGGCGCTCGGCGTTGGGTGCGAGCCGTCGTCCGGCGGCGTCCAAGGTGGTGTGGTGCCGCAGGCAGGTGAACACATCTGCGACCGGTCGACCTTCCGTGGTGGCGTAGTCCACACCCCCAGTCGCGATAACGGGGAGGCTTCGCGTGGCGGCGAGATCTCCCAGGAAGGCGAGCTCCCGGTCCTCTCCGCGGCGACGATCCCGCTGTAGTTCCACGTGCAGCCGATCTTGCCCGTAGATGGCCTCAAGCCGTGCGAGGGCCGTGGCTGCCGCCGCGGGACCCTCCCGCCGCCACGCTCGCCGCACCGGTCCTTCCGCGTCGCCGGTGAGCGCCACTAGCCCCTCGGCGTGGCGCGCGAGTTCCTCCCAGGTGGCGAGACAGGGCCGCTTGGGCGCCCCGGGATCCGCTGACTCCTCCGGATCGGGCTGCCCGGAAGCCGGCGCCGCCACCGGCGCTGCGTCTACCGGCCGGGGCGTGAGCTTGGCCTCGGAAATGAGGCGGCAGAGGTTGCGGTAACCAGTGCGGCTGGCGACTAGCAGGGGTAGTACGCTGCCGTCCGCGAGCGTGATCTCCGCGCCCACGCGGGCGCGTACGCCGGCCTCCCGCGCTGCGCCGTACACCCGCGGGGCCGCGCAGAGGTTGTCGCGATCAAGCACCGCCAGCGCCGGCAGCCCGCGGCGCGCGGCCTCCGCCACCAGCGCCTCCGGCGTCGACGCGCCCCGCAGGAAACTGAAGGCGCTGCGGGAGTGCAGCTCGCAATAGGTTGCCATCGCGCGCCTCAGTCGTATTCGCCCTCGACAAACCAAGCCTGGCGTTCGCCGAGGAGCCGATAAAGGCCGCCATCTGCCAGCGCGACGTCCCATTCGACCCGCGCCCAGGCGCGGGCGGGCTCCCACCAGTCGCCGCTCGCACACCACGGGCCGCGTGCCTCTGTAACCAGACCGGAAAATCGCTCGGTGCAGACGTGCGTGGGGCGCCCCGAATCCGGCGCGAAGGTGAGCCGTGCCGGCAGGGGCGGGCGGAAGCGGCGTAGCGGTAGGCCGAGCGCGCCGGCCGGTCCCGCTGGCGCCGCCGCCAGTACTTGCGGCGGCGGGCCGAGCCGCGTCGTGTCCGGACGATGGGTGTCTGCGGGAACAGGGGTGCCGACGCGGTCGGCGCCCACCAGCGCCGCCACCCGGGCGAGCGTCTCCGTGAAGGCGTGGGGATCGCGCAGCCCACCACTCAGGAAATCCTGCTGGTGCACGGGCGCCCGCACCGCCTCCACGCGCAGGGTCCAGCCCCGCACGGGTGCCCCGGTGCGGAGGCCGGAGAGGTGGGTCTCGAGGGCCCGCTGGAGCGGCGCGGCCGACGCGGTCGGCGCCGGCAGGCGGAGGAGCGCGCGATGGGTCGGGCCGTCCTCCAGCCGCAGTTCTAGTGCCAGTCCGCCCGCGGCCAAACCGGCGGCCTGCAACTCGAGGGCGAGCCGCTCAAGATGGCGTCGCAGCGGCGGGAGTAGCGGCCCCAAGGTTTCGACACCCACTTCGTGGTCCGCGGTGGCCTGGAAGCTGGCGGGGGGCTCGTGGCGAAGCAGCGGCCGGGCCTCGCCTCCCCGCGCGCGGTCCCAGAGGTCGCGGCCCTCGCGGCCGAGCCGGCGCGTGAGTCCGGCCGCCGTGAGCGCGGTCAGCTCCCCCAAGGTACGTACGCCCCAGCCGGCGAGCCGAGCGGCCTGCGCCGGCGTGGGCTCCGCATAGCAGATGGGCAGCAGCGCGAGAAACGACTCCTCGTCCTCCACCGCGAAGAATCTTCCCGGGAGCGCATTCTGCCCCGCCCAGCGGGCCGCGTAAGCGGCCAATCGCGGCGTTCGGGCGACGCCCGCGCTGGCCTGTAGACCAGTCGCCCCCAGTGCCCGCACCGCCGCCTCCGCCGCGGCCCGGCGTCGGACCGGATCGGTGCCGCGGAGGTCGATCGTACAGCAACCCGCCGCTGTGGCCTCCACCGTCGGTGACAGCGTGAGCGCCGCGGCGAGCAACACCGCCCGAGCCTCCGTTTCCGCTGTGGGATCGGCAGTGCGGAGGAGCAGCTCGGGGCAACGGGCTAGAGCTTGAGCGACGGACATCCCTGCGATGAGGCCGGCCGCGCGGGCGACGCGGTTGCACTCACCTAGGCCGGTTTGGCGACCTAGGCCCGTGACTAGGCCGGCCGGGCGGGTCCCGTCCATCGGTGGCTCCACCCGCAGGACGGCCTGCAGGGCGAACGCTTCCACGTGCAGTACGGCGAACACGGCAAACTCCAGCGGTTCAGACGGCGGCGGCCAGTTGGTGCCGCGTGCGTACGGGCGCCAAAGCGGCCACCAGCTGAAGGCGCTCCTCGTCGAGCGCGGCCAACGGCAGGGAAGGCGCCAGCACGAGGCGGAGCCGGGCGCTGGGCACTGCTGGCACCGGGGTCTGCACCAGCAGGGTGGTCCCGCTCGTCTCAGCCGCGAGCCGCAGGCGGTGCCAATGCGTGGCCGGCACGCGGCGCAACGTGGGCTCCGGCATCCGGCGCAGGTCCAGTACCACCAGCTGGAAATTCGCGTCCCGCGCGAGGAGATCGGCCGCCGCGAGCGCCTGGTCAGGGGTCGGGCAGCGGATCCAAACCAAGTGGCGCAGCGCAGCCGCCGGGAAGGAGTCAGGATCGAAGGCGTCGTGCGCGTCGACCAGCGCGGCCCGGCCGCCGCCGGCGCGGCTGGCCTCGAGCAGGCCGCCGAGGAGCAGGGACGCGCCGCCGCTGGGCGCCGGGCAGGTGAGCTCCGTGATCGCCCCCAGCGGCAGCCCGCCGGCCGCGTCGATCGCGGGCAGGCCCGTGGCCAGCCCCCGCGTTTCAGGGGCGACGAGCCGGGATCCGACCGCGGGAAAGCGTCCCGCCAGCAACGCCCGCAGGGCGGCGGGCGTCATCCGGGGACGCGCGGGGACGGACGTAGGATCGGGCATTGGGACGCGAGGCGCCGGCGCGACGCGTTCCTCTCCGGGAGGAGAGGTGCGGCGACCGCCAGTGCGCGGAGTTGGACTTTAGCCGGGGGCGCCGGGCCCGGCGCGCAACAGCCCAACCATCACTCCCTGGATCACCAGTTCCTCGGCGGGCAGCAGATCGGGATAGCGGGGATTCTCGGCGCGCAGGAACGGCCGGCCGCGCTGGAGCAGGTAGCGCTTCAGCGTTGATTCCCCATCGATCAGGGCCGCCACGATCTCGCGCGGCCGGGGCTCGCGCGGCGTGAGGAAGACGACGTCTTGGTCGAGGATGCCGGCACCGGTCATCGAGTCCCCGCGGACCCGGAGGGCGAAGAGCGGGGCGGCCGCGTGGATGCCCAGCGTGGCGGGATCAAAGGGGACGAAGGAGTCGGGCTCCTGCTCTTGGGCGGCAGGCAGTCCGGCCGGGATGGTGCCGTACAGGGGGATGCCGGCGGGAACGGACGGGGTGGGGGGGAGGAGCCCCCGGGCCTTGCCCTCGAGGCGGCGGAGCACGCCCTTGCCGATCAGGGCATCGACGTGCCGCTTGACGCCGAAGGGGCTGGCGAGACCGAAGTGGGCCTGAATCTCACGCAGCGAGGGGGCGACACCGTGCTCGCGGTGGTGGGACTGGATGAAGCCGAGCACCTGCTGCTGGCGCTCGGTGAGCTGTTCGTTCATAGTGTCCAAGTGGACACTAGGGTGCTCGGAAAGCAATCCCGAAGCGCGCGCGGCGCGGGGGGATCAGGCGCGGGGGCGTCGGCGGGCGGGTCGGCGGGGCTCGATGTTGAGGTAGGTCTTGTTGAGCATCTGGCTCTCGTAGAGCTCGAGCAGCCGGACGCCCTCGCGGGGCTTCACCTGGTCCTTGCGGGTGGCGGCGTCGATCTGCGCCTTCATCCGGCGACAGAGGTCTTCCTGCTGGTACTGGACGCCCTCGATCACGTCGGCGATGCGGCTGCCGCTGAGCGCCTCCTCGATGTAGAACCCGTTTGGCTCGTCGTCCTCGAGGAACACGTGGACCTCGTTCACGCGGCCGAAGAGGTTGTGCAGGTCGCCCATAATGTCCTGGTAGGCGCCGGTGAGGAACACGCCCAAGTAATACGGCTTCTGGTTGAGCGGGTGTAGGGTGATGTAGTCCTTTACGTCCTGCAGGTCGATGAACGACGAGATCTTGCCGTCGGAATCGCAGGTGATGTCGACTAGGATGGCGTTGACCGTGGGGCGCTCGTTGAGGCGGTGGAGCGGCGCGACGGGGAAGAGCTGCTTGAGAGCCCAGTGGTCGAGCAGGGACTGGAAGACCGAGAAGTTGCAGACGTACTGGTCGGCGAGGAGGCGATTGCGGACGTGGAGCTCCTCGGGCTGGTAGCCGGACTGGCGGCCCTCCTTAGCGATCTGCTCGCAGATCTGCCAGAAGAGGGACTCGGCGGCGGCGCGGTTTTCGAGGTCGAGGTAGCCGAGGTTGAACAGCGAGAAGGCCTCCTCCTTCTTCTGCAGGGCGTCGTGAAAGCGCTCCAGCCGGCCGAGCCGGGTGCGGTTGCGCAGCATTGCCTCGAGGTCCTGCACCACCTTGTGCTTCTGCTTGGGCTGGTGCTGCTGGCCGAGCGACTCGCGCTTGTTGATGCGCTCGAACACCTCGACCACCAGCAGCGAGTGCGGGGCGACGATGGCGCGGCCGGACTCACTGACGATGTCGGGCTCGGGGACGCCGGAGGCGTTGCAGATCTCGCGGATGTTGGAGACGACGTCGCGCGCGTACTCCTCCATCGAGTAGTTCATCGACGACTCGAAGTTGGTGCGGGAGCCATCGTAGTCGATGCCCAGCCCGCCGCCGACGTCGAGGTAGCCCATCGGGAAGCCGAGCCGGGCGAGCTGGCAGTAGAAGCGAGAGGCCTCCACGACCGCGTTCTTGATCGTGAGGATGTTGGGGACCTGGGAGCCGATGTGGAAATGCACCAGCCGCAGGGCCTGCTGGAGGCGGGCCGCGCGCAGCTTCTCGCAGGCGAACAGGATTTCGGCGGTATTGAGGCCGAACTTAGCGTTATCGCCGGTGGACATCGCCCACATGCCCTCGCCGCGCGTTTGCAGCTTGGCGCGGAAGCCGATCAGCGGTTTGACGCCGGTCTCCTCGGAAATGCGGATGATGTCGTCGAGCTCCGCCAGCTGCTCGACCACCAGAATGATGCGCTTGCCGAGCTTGCGGCCCAGCAGGGCGAGGCGGATGTAGTCGTGGTCCTTGTAGCCGTTGCAGATGATCAGGCGCTGGGCCCCCTCGTGCATCGCCAGCGCGATCATCAGCTCCGGTTTGGAGCCGGCCTCGAGGCCGTAGTTGAACTCTTTGCCTGCCGCGACGATCTCGTCGACGACTTCGCGCAGCTGGTTCACCTTGATCGGGAACACCCCGCGGTAGGAGCCCTTGTATCCCTCTTCCTTGATCGCCTTGGCGAACAGCGAGTTGAGGCGGACCACCTGGTGGCGGAGTAGATCCTGGAAACGGATCACCAGCGGGGCCTTCAGTCCCATCCCGACCGCCTCCTGCACCACGTCGAGTACGCGGATGCCCCGGCCGTCCAGCAGCGGTTGCACGTTCACGCACCCGGCGTCGTCCACCGAGATGTGGCCGGAGCCCCAGCGTTTGAAACCGTAATGCTCTTCGGACTTGGCGGCCGACCAGGCGGTCGAGGATTTGCTTTTCAACGCGGTGCGGGGTGGGGAGTTATGGCTTGCTTTTGCCGGCGACGGATTCGTTAGATGCGTCTTTTCTGGTTTCAAAACCTGCCCTCTAGCAATTCCGAAAATGCATCTGCTGACCCTCTTGCCCGCTTTTTTTGCCCAGACCCCCGCGCCCGCCCAACAGCAGCCGTCCTTCCTCGTGCAGATTCTGCCGATGGTGCTGCTCTTCGGCGCGATGTACTTCTTCCTCATCGCCCCCCAGCGCAAAAAGCAGAAGGAGCACGAGAAGATGCTCAAGGAGCTGCAGAGCGGTGACGAGATCGTTACCAGTGGCGGGATCTTCGGCGTGATCACCAATGTGAAGGAGGACCGCTTTGTCGTCCGCATCGCCGACAACACCAAGATCGAGATCGGCAAGGGCTTCGTCCAGACGGTCGTCCGCAAGGCCGGCGCCGAGGTCAAGTGACGCCGACCGGGCACCCGCCCGGTTTCACTCCTACTCGCGCGGCGGGCGGGAGCTGACCCCTTTCAACCCAAACGCACCATGCTCAAACGCAATCTGTGGAAGCTGATCTTGTCCCTGGCCGTGCTGGTCTGGGCGGGCTCCCAGCTCCTGCCCCTGAAGGACGAGGCATTTGTCGACTACGTCCGCACTCACGCCTCCGCTAAGTCCGCCGAGTTTGCCAAGCTCCTCGACGAGGCGGCCGCCCGGAAGAAGTCGCTGCAGGCGCCGAGCGAGTTTGTCGCCCTGAAGCAACTCGGCCGCGAGCGCCGTCTCGATCTGTCCCAGTACTTCCCGCACATCCGCCTCGAAGAGGCGCTGAAGAATGTCGAGAAGCGCAACGACATCCTCCTCGCGGAGTTGCTGCGGCTTTCCCGCGGCCGGCTCCAACTCGGCCTCGATTTGAAGGGCGGCGTCGCCTTTACCCTCGAGGCGGTCGAGACCCCGGGGGAGAACCTCGATTCCTACCAGCGGCAGGAGAAGCTTCAGAAGGCGATCGAGATTATCGGCGCCCGCATCAACGGCCTGGGCGTTGCCGAGCCGGTCCTGCGGCCAATCGGCGAGAACCGCATCGAGATCCAGCTCCCGGGCGTCAGCACCAAGGACAACCCCGACGTGGTGGACCAGGTCAAGGCCCCCGCCCGCCTCGATTTCCGGATGGTTCATCCCTCGCTGGTGCCCGGCCCCGGGGTTGAGACCCCCGCTGGCTACGAGATCAAGACCCTCGATTGGGAGAGTCGCCGCGGTGAGACCGGAGTCGAGGAGCTGTTTGTGAAGCGCATCCCGGAGATGACCGGCGAGATGATTTCCAACTCCTTCGCCCGGCCGGACCTCTACGGCAAACCGGAGGTAATCCTGGAGTTCACCGACGCGGGTAAGAAGCGCTTCGCCGAGGTCACCCGCAGCATCGCCGAGATCGGCCAGCGGGGCGGTCCCCTTGGCCGTCTCGCCATCGTGCTCGACGGCAAGCTCTATTCCGCGCCCACGGTGCGCGAGGAGATCAACAGCCCCTCGGCCCAGATCACCGGCAGCTTCACCGACCGTGAGGCCATCAACCTCGCGAACGTCCTCAATAACCCCCTCGACGTCGAGCTGCGCATCATCGAGCAGTACGAGGTCGGGCCCACGCTGGCGGCGGACGCCGTGATCAGCGCGCGGAACGCCTTCATCTTCAGCACGCTGCTCACGATCGGCTTTATGGTCGTCTTCTATACCCTCGGCGGGTTCATCGCCGCCTTCGGGATGGGGGTCAACGTACTGGTCACCCTCGGGGTGATGGCCAGCATCGGCGCCACGCTCACGATGCCCGGCATCGCCGGTATCGTGCTGACGCTCGCGATGTCCGTCGACGCGAACATCCTGATTTTCGAGCGGATGCGCGAGGAACTGAAGCTGGGTAAGTCACTTGGCACCGCCCTCGAGGCGGGCTTCGACAAGGCTTGGTCCGCGATTCTAGACTCGAACGTGACTACGCTGTTGGTGGCCCTCGTGATGGTCTGGTTGGGCACTGGCCCGGTGAAGGGCTTCGGCGTGACGCTCGCGATCGGTATCTTCACCACGATGTTCGCGGCGGTCGTCGTCAATAAGCTGATCCTTGAGGCCCTGATCCTCGGCGGGGTGACGGGCCGGCTGCCGATGTTCTCGATTCTGCAGAACACGGCCTACGACTTCCTGAAGTACACTCGGGCGGCGGTTATCGCCACCGTGGCGGTGCTGGTCGTGGGCATCGGCGCCGTCGTCTACAAGGGCAAGGACATCTATGGCATCGACTTCGTGGGCGGCGATATGATCACCCTGAACTTCGGCCAGCGGGTCGAGGTCGGTGAACTGCGCCGGGCGGCGGAGCGAGCGGGGCAGAAGGATGTCGCCTTTTCCTATCAGCAACCGGTCGGCGGCAGCCGCGAGGTGCTGCGGGTCACGGCCCCGTTTGACCAGGGCCGGCCGCTCGTGCGCCAGCTCCAGACTGCCTTCCCGCAGGCGAAACTTGAGCTCGCCGGCGAGTCCCGCATCGGCGCCTCGGTTGGCAAAGAGATCCAGTGGAACGCGTTGCTCTCGGTGTTGGCCGCGCTGGTCGGCATCCTCATCTACGTGGCCTTCCGCTTCGAGATGGGCTATGGCATTGGCGCGGTGGTGGCCACCGTGCACGACCTCATCCTCACGATTGGCCTGTTCGTGCTCTTTGACCGGCAGTTCAACGCCCCGATGGTGGCCGCGATCCTGCTGATCATCGGCTACTCGATCAACGACACGATCGTGGTCTTCGACCGCATCCGTGAGGAGCTCAAGCTGAACCCGACGGGCACGCTGCGCGAGATCATCAACCGCTCGCTCAACCTCACTCTGTCGCGCACGATCATCACCGGCGGTACCACGCTGCTCACCTCGGTGACGCTGCTGCTCACCACCTCCGGCGACGTCAACGACATCGCCTTCACGCTGCTGATCGGCGTGCTCACCGGCACCTTCTCCTCGCTCTTCATCGCGACTCCCGTCTTCTACTGGTGGCACAAGGGCGACCGGAAGCACGTCGAGGCCCACCACGACGTCGCACCGAAGTACGAGTGGCAGGGTACCAGCAAGGCGGCGGAATAAGCCGCCGCGGGCCCTCGCCGGGCCGCTGGCCGGATTCCCGGGACGCCGCGCGTCCCGGGGCTGGCCCTCGGGTCGCCGTAACCCCGTCGCCACGATGCGCTGGATCCACCAGCCGCAGTCCGCCTCTGAGGTCGAGGCTCTGAGCAAGCACGCCGGCGTTAGCCGCGTGCTCGCAGAGCTGTTGCTGCGCGCCGGCCGGGCCGATCCCGCTGCCGCCGCGGATTTCCTGCAGCCGAGTCTCTCTCAGTTGGACGATCCGTTGCGCCTGCCTAACCTGCCGGCCGCGGCGGACCGGCTCCGTCGCGCCATCGCGGCGCGCGAGCAGGTCGTGGTCTTGGGTGACTACGACGTCGATGGTGTCACGAGCACCACGCTGCTGGTCTCGGTGCTGCGGCGTTTCGGGCTAAACCCCCGCTTCGTGGTGCCCCGCCGCGCTGCCGACGGCTACGGTCTGACGCGCAGCGCGATCGACCGCGCGCTGGAGGCAGGTCGCCCCGACCTCTTTGTCGCTCTCGACTGCGGTACCAACTCGCGAGAGGAGACGGCCTACCTGCGGGCGCAGGGGATCGAGGTTCTGGTGATCGACCATCACCGCTCCACGGGCGGGGAGAACACGGGTTGCCTGCTGATTAACCCGCACGTGCAGGGCCTGACGGACGCCGCCGGTGAGGGCTGGCGGCACCTGTGCACTGTGGGTCTGGTCTTTAAACTCTGCCACGGCCTGCTGAAGCAGTTGCGCGGGGAGAACCATCCGGTCGCCTTCCGCGTCCGGCTCCGGGATCATCTCGATCTGGTTGCCCTAGGCACGATCGCCGACCTCGTGCCGCTGCAGGGCGAGAACCGCATTCTCGCTCGCCACGGGTTACGGATCCTGCGCGAGACCCAGCGGCCTGGCCTGCGCGCGCTGATGGATGTTGCCGGGGTGCGCCCGGAGCAGGACTTGGTGCCGACGGACGTCTCCTTCCGCCTCGGTCCCCGCATCAACGCCAGTGGCCGGCTGGCCGATGCCGCCCTCTCGGTCGAACTGCTCCTCAGCGACGATCCGACTTTCTGCGCGGAGACGGCCCGGCAGCTAGACGCCTTCAACCGGGAACGGCAGGACATCGAGCGCCAGATCACCGAGGAGGCGGAAGCCGAGATTGAACAGCGCTACGCGGGGCACGCCGGGGTCGTGTTGTTCGCGGAGAACTGGCACCCGGGTGTCGTCGGCGTCGTGGCGGGTCGGGTCACGCGGAAATACCACCGGCCCTGCGTGGTTCTCGGCAACGAGGGGGAGCTCGCGAAGGGCTCGGGCCGTAGCATCGAGGGCGTTAATCTCGTCGAGGTCCTCGGCGCTTGCGCGGGGGATCTGACCAGCTGGGGCGGGCACCCAATGGCGGTCGGGGTCTCGTTGGCCAAGGACCGCGTGGAATCGTTCCGGGCACGGTTCGCCGAGGCGGTCCGCGCGCAGGTCTCGGCGGAGGCCGCCGAGCCACGGCTGGAACTGGCGGCGTGGCTCTCGCCGGAACAGGTGCACGAGCGCCTGATGGACGAGTTGGAGGGGCTGCACCCGTTCGGCCAGGCCAACCCGGAGCCTGTCTTTGGGCTGCGTGGAGTGGTGCTGCGGCAGGCGCCCGAGGTCTTCAAGGAGTTGCACTTCCGTTTCCGGTTGGAGGACGCCCGGGGACGGCCCCTACACGGGGTCGCTTGGAAGATGGCGGAACGTGTTCCCCCCGTAGGCCAGCCGCTGGATTTGGCCGTGGAGCTGAAGTGGAACCACTTCAACCAGCGGCGACTGCTCCAATTGGTGCTCGCCGACTGGCGCCCAACGCTCGCCGGGTGAGGCGGGCGCGCCCGTCAGGCGACGTGGGCGAGCTTCCGTTCCTTCGCGACAAACCAAAGCGGCTTACCGTCGTCGTCGAGGACCGGGGTGAGCGCGAGTTCGACGGCGTAGCGGGTCCCGTTCCGATGGTAATTGACGAGGGTTTCACGGCATTTCCGGCGCTCACGGATCGCGTCGCGGATCCGCTGCACCACCGCCCCGTCGGTATCCGGCCCTTGCAGGAACTCGCTCGGCTTACGCCCCCGGATTTCGTCAAAGCTGTGGCCGCACATCGCAGTGAACTGCGGATTCACCCACTCCACTCGGCCCTGCGGGCAGGTGACGAGCATGGGATCAGGTTCGGAACGGCGGCGTCCCGCGACCGCCGAAAGGACGCGCTCGCGCAGAGTTGCGGGCGCCGCGGACTCGCGTCCGACAGAGGCGAGAGTCACGGCAGTGCCGACCTCCTGTAGGCGGGCGACGTGCGCTTGGAGCTCCGGCTTAAAATCGAGGATGAGTTCAAACGCCTCGCGTTGATCGGCATCCAGAGCACCCGCGACGTACAGCGCGGCCCGGTCTTGGAGCAGTTCGGAGAGCATAGGCTTGATATAAGGGAAGGGGAGACGACCGTCAAAACTGAAAGCGATTTAGGCGCTGGGCGGTCCGGAGTTGGTTTTGGCGGATAAATTCATGCGCTAGCCATTTCCTATACGGCCCGCGTCGGTTCCGGGATGCAATGACTCTGCCATCCGCACCCTTGCGCTCCTTTCCGGGCCGTGCTTCCGTTCGCCATGCCCCGTTCGCTGCTCCTTACCCTCCTAGTCTTGCTCGCGTTTCCCTTGCGCTCAGCGGCCAGTCCCGCGCTGCAGGGAGAAATCCGCGGCAAGGTCGTCGAGACGATCAACGCCGCCACCTACACCTATGTTCAGGTAGATACCGGTTCGGCCAAGGTGTGGGCCGCGGCGCCGCAATTCACGGTTAAGGCAGGGGACTCGGTTGCGCTCAGCGATGCGATGCCGATGCCGAATTATCACAGCAAGACGCTCAATCGGACCTTCGAAGTCGTCTACTTCAGTGGTCGGGCTACGGTAAACGGCGCGGCTGCGGTCGTGGGCACGGGTGCGGCGACGGCGGCCCCTGCCCGTAGCCTTCCTGGATTGGCGGTCGATCTGTCCAATATCGCGCGGGCTCCCGGCGGACAGACCGTCGCAGAGGTTCACTCCGGCCGGGCCGCTTTGTCCGGTAAATCGGTCTCGGTTCGCGGGCGCGTCGTAAAGTTTAACGCCAATATTATGGGCCGCAATTGGGTGCACATCCGGGACGGCTCCGGGACGGAGGGGAGCAACAACCTGACGGTCACATCTGCGGGCCAGGCCAAGGTCGGCGATTTGGTTCTCATCTCCGGGCGGCTGGCCGTGGACAAGGATTTCGGCTCGGGCTATCGCTATGCGCTCCTCGTGGAGGACGCCAAGCTGACCGTGGAATGAGTTTCAGGCCGCCCGCCAGCGGTTGAGCCTCTCGACCAGCGCGCGCTCCTGGGCAGCTGAAGCCCGGAGCCCGGGCAGGTCTGCCTGCAACTGCTCCCAAGTGGGAAGCTCGCCCCAGGCGGTCACCCGGAACACCTCGTGAGCGTGGGCCCCGGGGAGCTGCAGCTCCCGGTTTTTGCGGTCAAAACGCTGGCGGAGCGTCGCGCTCCAATCGGCAATATTGGCGGGCGGGGCCATCTGATGACGGCCGACCCAAGGCAGCCATTCACGGATCTGGGAGGCGTGGCTCCAAGTCATCTCCGTGAGCAGGGGGAACGCCGCTTCGACTTCCACGGCGAAATCGAAGGCGTTCGCCCCGCCCATATAGCTGTCGTAAACATTCAGAATGACCGGGACCTTCACTGGACGGGAATTCGTCTCGTCCGCCGGGTACTCGGGGGTGAACGCATGGGGCACGTTCAGCATATATGCGACCCGGCGGACGGCCTCGGCGATTGTCTCGTGGTCGTTGTGGATCCCGGCCAGCGGATCGCTGGCGAGGGGAGGGCAGAACAGGTAGTCCGGCTCGAAGTCTCGGATCGCGCGCCAGAGAGCGGCGAGCAGCGGCGGGGTCACCTGGAGGCAAGCTTCCCTGGGCACGGTGCCGTCGGGCAGGCGCAGGTGCTCGAATTCGTAACCGCCCAGGCGCGCGGAGGCCTGTTGTTCGGCGAGCCGCGTGCGGGCCGTCTCCGCTCGGGTGAGTCGGTGGTGCCCGGCCTGACCGTCGGTGCACACGATTACGCGCGCCCGGAACCCGGCCCCGAGCTGGCGCCGCCAGAGCTCGAACGATCCGGCCGCGGTGAACTCGTAGTCGTCGAAGTGGGCGTGGACGTGCAGGACCTTCATCGGGGTGTGGGGAGCGAAGCGGTGTCAGAGGCCGGCGGCAAGCCGGCGGGGAGGGGAAAACCGTTGCCCCGGGCGGCGGCCAATGCTTCGGTCCGCCTCTTTATGAAACGCTGGTCCCAGTTCTTCATCCCGACCCTCAAGGAAAGCCCCGCTGACGCGGAGATCGCTTCGCATCGCCTGCTGGTGCGGGCCGGGCTGGTGCGCCGTTTGGGCGGCGGTTTGTACACGTATCTTCCCTTGGGCCTGCGCACGGTGCACAAGATCACCCAGCTTTGCCGCGAGGAGATGGACGGCGCGGGCGCGATCGAGCTGTGGATGCCACACCTGCATCCCGTCGAGCTCTGGGCGCAGGGGCCTCGCTGGGCCGCCGCGCGCGAGATTATGTTCCGCGCCGACAGCGCCGGCGACGGCCGCCGGCCGGGACGGGAACCGGAGGTCGTTCTCGGGCCCACCCACGAGGAGATCATCACCCCGCTGGTGAAGGCCGAGATCTCCAGCTACCGAGACCTGCCCAAGAACTTTTACCAGATCGCGACTAAGTTCCGGAACGAGATCCGGCCCCGCTATGGACTGATGCGGGCGCGCGAGTTCATTATGATGGACGCCTATTCGTTCGACACCGGGGACGAGGGCGCCGTCCGCAGCTATTTCGCGATGAAGGAAGCCTATGCGCGCTTCTTCCGCCGCCTCGGTGTGCAGGCGATCGCGGTGGAGGCCGACACGGGCGTGATGGGCGGGAGCTTCTCCCACGAGTTCATGGTCCCGGCCGAGGTGGGCGACGACGATGTGATCTACAACGAGGCGAGCGGTTACGCGGCGAACCGTGAGAAGGCGACCAGCGCGCTGGTGCCGGCGGACCTCACCGACGCGGCACCGGCGGGCACTATGGAGAAGTTTGCCACCCCTGGGGTGACGACCATCGCCCAGCTGGCGGACGCCCCGCACGGGGTGGCCGCGGACCAGCAGTTCAAGACCCTCGTCTACATCGGCGATGGCCGCCCGTTCCTCGTGCTCCTCCGTGGTTGCGATGAGCTCGAGGAGGCGAAGCTGGGGGCGCTGGGATTCACCCTCTTCCGCCCGGCGACTCCGGAAGAGATCGTGCCCGTGCTGGGCGCCCGGCCCGGCAGTCTGGGCGCGGTTAAGGGCACCCTGCGGGATCCCGCGGCGCTCGTTGGCGTCTTCGCCGACCACGCTATCCGGCTCATTGGCAACGGCGTCACCGGGGCCAACGAGGACGGCTTCCACCTACGCCACGTCAACGTGGCGCGCGACCTCGCGATCACCCGCTTCGGCGACTTCCGCCGCGTGCGCCCCGGCGAGCCCGATCCCCGTTCTGGCCAGCCCCTGCAGGTCCGTCGCGGCATCGAGGTCGGCCACATCTTCAAGCTGGGCACGAAGTACTCCGAGAAGTTTGGGGCCGTCTTCACCGACGACCAGAAGCAGACGCACCCGATGGTGATGGGCTGCTACGGCATCGGCATCAGCCGCACCCTGCAGGCAGTGATCGAACAAAGCCACGACGCAGACGGCATTCGCTGGCCGTGGAATTGCGCGCCGTTCCAGGTGCTCGTCTGCGTTCTGGACCCGCAGTTGCCCGAGGCGATGGACTTGGCCATGCGGCTGGGCGCCGCCGCCGAGGCGGCGGGTGCGGATGTGCTGATCGACGACCGCGCGGAGCGGCCGGGTGTAAAGTTCAAGGACGCGGACCTGATCGGCATCCCGCTGCGCCTCACCATCGGGGGCAAGGGGCTCAAGGAGGGCGTGATTGAGCTGAAATGGCGTCACGCCAAGGACGTCCTCAAGGTGCCGCTCGCCGAGGCGGAGGCGCGGGTGGCGGCCGCCGTGGGGGAAGCCCGGGCCGCCGCGGCCTGAGGTTTCCTGCGGGGTTGCCAGCGCCACGCCGGAACCGCAAGTTTGGCGGATGCGCTTCATCGCCGTCTTGCTTCTGTTGGCCGCCGCGCTCGCGGCGCAGCCTTATCGTCCCGGGGACCGATTCGACGCCTTCAGCACGAAGGACCAGCACGACCGCGCCTACACTTACGAGGGAGGCGTGCGCCGGGTAATCGTCGCTTTCGAGATGGGCTCGGGTAAGGCGGCCAATGCCTTCTTTGAGACCCAGCCGGCCGACTTCCTCGCGCGCCAGGAGACGATCTTCCTGTCGAACATCCACGGGATGCCCGGCATCGCCCGCGCGTTTGCGATGCCTAAGATGCGCAAGTACCCGCACCGCATTTTGATCGCTGACGGCAAGGAATTCCTCGCGCGCTACCCCACGCAGGAGGATCAGCTGACCGTGCTCACGCTCGATGCGACGGGCGTGATCAC
>CAIOTK010000367.1 GCA_903861185.1 uncultured Opitutia bacterium
ACGCCGACGCTTCCCGGCGATTGGTCATATAGTACAGCACGGGCACCGCCATCCGGCTGATCAGCAGCGAGGCGATCTCCCCGAACATCAGGCTGATCGCCAGCCCCTGGAAGATCGGGTCCGCCAGAATCACCGCCGCCCCGACCACGACCGCCAGCGCAGTCAGCAGCATCGGCCGGAAGCGGACCGCGCCCGCCTCGACGACCGCGTCCCGCAAGGAACGGCCCTCTGCGCGCCGCAGCTCGATGAAGTCGACGAGGATGATCGAGTTGCGGACCACGATGCCCGCGCCCGCCATAAAGCCGATCATCGAGGTGGCAGTGAAGAACGCCCCCATCCCCCAATGCGCCGGGAGAATCCCGACCAGCGAGAACGGGATCGCCGCCATCACCACCAACGGGGTCACGTAGCTGCGGAACCAGCCGACCATCAGCATCGCGATGAGCACCAGCACCGCCGCGAACGCGATCCCGAGGTCGCGGAACACCTCGAGGGTGATGTGCCACTCGCCGTCCCACTTGATGGCCGGTCCCTGGTCCTCCACGGGCACGTTGAGGTGATAGATCGGCAGCGCCGGCTCCGCCGCCCCGTACTGGCGGGCGTCCAGCTTCCGCAGGGCCGCGTCGAGGCTGAACATCGCGTACGCCGGGCTCTCCACCACCCCGGCCACGTCGGCCGTCACGTAGGTCACAGGCTTCAGGTATTTGCGGTAGAGGTTTGGTCCAGCCGTCACGCGCTCGACGGCGACGAGTTCCGAGAGCGGCACCAGCGGCGCCGTCGGATCGCGCTCGTTCCGCAGTTGCAGCGCGAGCAAGTCCTCCGGGCGACCCCGCGTCGCCGCGGGCAACTCGAGCACAATCGGCACGTCCTCGCGCTCAGCGGGGGCGTGGAGCAGCCCAACGGCCTGACCGCGGGCCGCCAGCTGGAGGGCGCGCGCGATGTCGTCCGCGCTGATGCCGTGCAGCGCCGCCTTGGTCCGGTCGACCACGTAGCGCACCCGCGGCTGCGGGTCCTCGACGTACCAGTCGATGTCGACCACGCCCGCGGTCTCGCCCATCAGCCGCTTCACCTCGCGCGCCAAAGCGGCCCGGCGCTCAGGATCCGGTCCGTAGACCTCGGCCACAATGGACTGGAGCACGGGGGGCCCGGGCGGCACCTCGGCGACGGCCACCGCGGCGCCGTACTTGCGGGCAATGGCGGCGACGGCGGGTCGAATCCGCTTGGCGATGGCGTGGCTCTGGTCCGCGCGCCGCTCCTTGGGCACGAGGTTCACCTGGATGTCGGCGACGTTGGGGCCGCGGCGCAGGTAATAGTGGCGCACGAGCCCGTTGAAGTTAAACGGCGACGCCGTGCCGGCGTAAATCTGCCAGTCGCGCACCTCGGGGTGCTCGCGGAGCGCGGCGGCCATCTCCTGCGCGATGCGCGTCGTTTGCTCCAGCGTCGTGCCCTCCGGAGCGTCGATGACCACCTGGAACTCCGACTTGTTGTCGAAGGGTAGCATCTTCACCTGCACCTTGCCGATCAGCACGAGCCCCGCGGAGCAGACCAGCAGCAGGACGATCCCGGCGAGGAAGGCCCAGCGCCAACGGGGCTGGTCGAGGAGCGGGCCCATCACGCGGTAGTAGAGGCGCGTAAACCAGTCCGCCGGGGCCTGGTCGTGGTCGTGCGCGGCCGGCACCCCCGTCGCGTGGCCGGTGTGGCGCTTGAGCACGCGGATCGCGGCCCACGGCGTGATGGTGAAGGCAATCGCGAGCGAGAAGAGCATCGCGGCCGTCGACCCCACCGGGATCGGGCGCATATAGGGGCCCATCAGGCCGCCGACGAACGCCATCGGCAAAATCGCGGCGATCACCGCCCACGTCGCAAGGATCGTCGGGTTGCCCACCTCGTCGACCGCCTCCAGCGCAATCTGCGAGAGGGGCTTACCCGCCGCGCCGGGCAGACGCACGTGGCGTACAATGTTCTCCACCACCACGATCGCGTCATCGACCAGAATACCGATCGAGAAAATCAGCGCGAAGAGCGTGATCCGGTTCAGCGTGTAACCATAGAGGTAGAAGATGAAGAGCGTGAGCGCCAAGGTCGACGGGATCGCCAGCAGCACGACGAGCGACTCACGCCAGCCGAGGAAAAGCAGAATCAGTAGGGCCACGCCGAACACCGCGATGCCCATATGCAGCAGCAGCTCGTTGCCCTTCTCCGCGGCCGTGTGGCCGTAGTCGCGAGTCACCGTGACGCCCACTTCCGCGGGCAGCAGCGTCCCACGGAGCGCCTCCACCCGGGCCAACACCCGCTCCACCACCTCGACCGCGTTCGCGCCCGGGCGCTTGGCGACGCTGAGCGTGACGGCAGCCTCGAGGTCCCCGCGAGCTGAACCGTGGAGCACGTAGTCAGCAGGCTCCTCCGCGCTATCGGCAATGCTCGCGACATCTCGCAGGTGCACCGGACGGCCGGCGGCTACCCCGATGACCACGGCACCGACGTCCGCGGCGTCCCGAAGGAAGGCGCCCGTCTCGAGCAGGACCTCTGTGCCCGCGAAGGGCCGCGACCCGGCTTGGACCTGGCGGTTGGCCTGCCGCAGGGAGGCGGCGACGTCGGCGGGCGCGAGCCCGCGCGCCGCAAGGGCGGTACGGTCGAGTTGGACGCGTACGGCACGGCGATTGCCGCCGAGGAGCACGGTCTCGGCGACCTCGGGCACCGCCTTGACCACGTCGTCGACCTGCGCCGCCAGCCGGCGCAGCGCGAGGTGATCGAGGCTCCGGCTGTGGAAGGTGACGGCCAAGACCGGCACGTCGTCGATCGTGCGGGATTTGACGAGGGGCGGCGGCACCCCGGCTGGGATGCGGTCGGCGTTGCCGGCGAGCTTCTGGTTCAGCCGGACCAGCGCGGCCTCAATGTTGGTGCCCACTTGGAACCGCACAACCGTGAGGGCCGACCCGGGGCTCGAGGTCGAATAGAGGTACTCCACGTCCGGGATCTCCCAGAGCAGCTTCTCCATCGGCCGCGTGAGCCGGTTCTCGACCTCCTCCGGGGTCGCGCCGGGCAGCGCCGCGAACACGTCGATGATCGGGACCTTGATCTGGGGCTCCTCCTCGCGCGGGAGCCGCGCGACCGCGAAGACCCCAAGCAGGACGGACGCTAGGACGGCGATCGGGGTCAGTTTCGAGGAGACGAAGACACCCGCGATGCGCCCGGCGAGGCTGGCCCCGCCCGGCGTGCCGGCGGCCCCGCTCACGGGAGCACCTCCACGGGCTGGCCGTCCCGCAGGCCGGCCGGCGGCGCCAGCACCACGCGCTCGTCCGCCGCGAGGCCGGCTAGAACCTCCATCTGGCCGCCGCGGCGGGCGCCGGTGCGGACTAGGCGGAGGACCGCGCGCTTACCGTCCTCCACCACGAAGACGCGTTCCATCTGCCCTTGCGGCACCACGGCCTCCGCCGGGACGAGCACCGCGCGGCGGGTGCCGCCGGGGACCAGCACGCGGACAAACTGGCCGGAACGGACGGGCGCACCGGCGGGCACGGCCAGCTTCACGCCGATCGTGCGCGTGGCCGCGTCGGCCGTGGACGAGATCTCGCGCAGCGTGGCGGTGAAGGCATTACCGCCGGCCTCGGCCTCGAAGCGTGCGCCCGGCACCAAGGCCGCCGCGGCTGATTCGGGGACGGCGGCCTCGACCTCGAGGTCGGCGGTGCCTTCGATTTCCAGCAAGGGCTGGCCGGGCGAAGCGAGGTCGCCGCCGTGAACGGGCCGCCGGGCGACCACCCCATCGAAGGGCGCCCGGAGCGTGGTGTAGCCGACTTGGACCTCGGCCTCGCGGACCATCGTCTCGCAGCCGGTTACGCGGTCCTGCAGATTGCGGACCGCCTCGGCGGTACTGGCGCCGCGAGCGAGCAGGTCCGTCTCTCGCGCGAGGTCGCGGCGGGCCACCTTGAGTTGGACCTCCGCGCGCGTGAGGCGCGCCTGCGCGTCGGCCGCAGAAATCCGGACCAGCACGTCACCGGCGCTCACGCGTTGGCCGAGGGCAGCGGGCAACTCTGTCACGACCCCGGCAAGCTGGGCGGCGAGGACGGCACGTCGGACGGGCCGGACGGTGCCGGTGGCCTCGGTATGCAGCGGAACCGCGGCGCCTTGGACGGGTGCGACGCGCACGCGCGCCGCCGGGAGGGGAGTCGGGGTGGCGGCGGGCTCCGGGCGGGCGCAGCCGGCGGCCAGCGCGAGGGCGAGAAGGCAGAGCGGGTAAAACTTCATAGCGAAACCGGGTTACGGGGTGGGCGAGAGGCCGAGGGCGCGGCGGAGCTGGAC
>CAIOTK010000368.1 GCA_903861185.1 uncultured Opitutia bacterium
ACCGGCGAGAAACGAAAACAGCAAGGCGCGTGACGACGGGGTGTTTTTCATCAACGCACGGCGTACCATGCCCGAAGCACGTCCAACAAGACCGAAGCCGGAAAGCGGAGTGAACGAAGGGAACCGGATTAGCCCGGCGCGCCACCGGCAGGAAACAGCCGCGGCTCCCGTTTGAAGGCATCCTGCTTGTTCCGGCCGCCCCTTCCCGCGGGACCCGCACGTTCGAATTCGCGCGGCGCGGGCTGGGCGTTTGGAGCCCTGACCCGCGCACCCCGCTTCAAAAACACATGTTTTTCAGCACTTATCCATTCTTTCCGGCCCTCGAAACCGATATGCTTTTTATGCCCCGAGCGCGCCGGAAGCGCGGCAGACCCCTCCCCACCCCAGGATCATGAAACCGCACCCGATCAACGTCCTGTCCTTAGCTGTTTTCGCGGCGGCCCCCGCGGCCCTTGCGCAGGTGAGCCCCTTGTCACGCGAACCCGCCTCCCCGCCGGCGGTCGTGCTCTCCCCGTTTGTCGTCGATACGACCGCGGACCGCGGCTACCAGGCGTCCTCCACGCTGGCGGGCAGCCGAATCAAGACGGACCTCAAGGATGTGGCGGCGTCCGTGACCGTGCTGACCCGGGAATTCATGGACGACCTCGCGGCCAACGACGTGAACGCGGCGATGGCGTTCGTGGGCGGGGCCGAGAACCCCGCCACCACGCATTTCGAGCAGGTCGGCACCCTCGGCGCGGTGAACGGCTACGTGGGCACGGACTTCGGCGACAACAACAACAACGTGGCGTCCCTCCGTGTGCGCGGCCTCGGCGGAGCCACCAACACCCTGGACTTCATGCCGGTCGTGGGCTCCACGGATCGTTACAACGTCGAGCGGGTTGAGTTTCTGCGCGGAGCCAACTCGGTGCTCTTCGGCCTCTCCTCGCCCGCCGGGCTGCTCAACTCCTCCTCCAAGGTCGCGGGGCTGTCGCGGCGGGCCACCACGATCGAGACGAAGTTCGACCAGTTCGGCTCCCATCGCGCGCTCCTCGATCACAACGAGGTGCTGCTCGCGGGACGCCTCGCCGTCCGCGCCGTGGGCCTCTACAACGACCAGCGCTACCGCGTCGAGACGGCTTTCGCCCGCGACCGCCGCGGTTTCCTTACCGCCACGTATCGGCCCTTCCGCGACACCGTTGTGCGCGCCTCCGCCGAGAGCGTGGAGAACTTCGGCCGCCGGCCCAACTTCCGCACGCCGCAGGACAACGTCTCCGAGTGGCTCGAGGCCTACAACCGATATGCGCCCCAGCTTTCCCCCGCCCAGGTCGCCCAGGCCTTCTACTGGGACCCGACCGTCACCCCCGGCAACGCGCCCGCCTCCACCTTCACCCTCGCCAACGGCACGACCGTCAACCTCGGGCTGATCCGCCGCCCGCTCGACTCGAACGCCCTCGGCACGGCGTTCATCTACAACGGCAACGGCGACTGGACGAACCTGCTGGGCAATGTGGTCACGATCTTCGGCGCCCGCACCATCACCGGCGCCGCGGGCTCGCCCGCCAGCCAGTTCGCGCGGACCGGTGCCGCCCGCGAGAATGACGCGCGTTTCTCGGCCGACCCGCAGGTCACCAGCCAGGCCATCTTCCCCTACGAAACCGTCGAGCTTGGCGCGCTGCCCGGCAATTGGCGCCGCGAGAAGGTCCGGCGGCTCAACGTTACCCTGGAGCAGCGGCTCGCCGAGGGCCTGCACGTGTCGGCCGCGGTGCAGCGCGAGGAGCAACGGCGCGACCAATACTTCGCGATCATCGCCCAGACCCACCAGATCCAGGTCGATATCAACCAGAAGCTGCCCGACGGCCGCGCGAACCCCAACTTCCTCCGTCCCTTCATCTACGGACGCAACATCGCCGAGCGCGCCGACACCGAGGTGACCAACTACCTTGTGCAGGCTAACTATGACTTCGATTTCGCCAAAAGCACGCGTGCCCTCGGTTGGCTCGGCTCGCACCGGCTGAGCGGCGTCTACACCCGTTCCGAGTCCGACGCCTACGGCACCCGCTGGCACTACCAGGTCGAGAGCGACCTCCCCGGCGTGCTGCCGGCGGCGGACGCCGGGGCCAACGCCACCGGCCAGTCCTCGCGCTGGGCGATGCAGCTCTGGTACGTCGGCGACGCGGTAAAGGTGGGCGACACCGCCCTGCGCCTCACCGGGTTCCCCGACGACGTCGCGCGCCACGTTAACCGCTCCTACGACTACCTCTACTTCAACAACCTCGTGACTCCCGGCGCATGGCAGCGTTCGCCGGGGCAGATCCGGATCGGCGAAGGCCTCATCCCCAACGCCGCGATCCGCACATGGTCACAGCTCAAGAACTCGGGCACCGGCCTCTCTCTGCAGAGCTTCTTCTGGGGCAGCCGGGTGGTGACGTTGCTCGGCTGGCGGCGCGACGAGGTGGAGCCGTTCCTCGGCACGCTCAAGCCGGCCAGCCAGTTTCCCTTTCCGGCGCTTCCCGGCGCCAGCCGTGCGGACTTTCTCCCGCCCAGCCGCACCTACCGCAACGAGCGCGACACCACGACGCAGAGCCTGGTATTCAAGGTCACCGGCCAGCTGCGGGTGTTCGCAAACCGCTCGGAGAACTTCGCGGCCACCAGCCCGCGCCAGGACAACCTGTTCCGACCGATCGCCCCCGCCAGCGGCCGCACCGAGGAGTACGGCGTCGGCGCGGCGCTGTTCGGCGGGAAGCTCGACCTGAAGCTGACCCGCTTCGAGTCGTCCCAGCTGTACACCACGAACCAGACCGGCGTGGCGCAACTCAGCATCCCGGCGTTCGAAGCCAACCTCTACAACGCGCTCATCGCCGCCGGCCGCGGATCCGAGTGGAGCACCATCGGGCTCAACGGCCCCACCAACGCGCCCTACGCGCTCCCCAATGGCGCGGCCGCCACCCGCGACGGCGTCGCCAAGGGCCACTCGCTCGAGGTCTACTTCCAGCCCGGTCGCAACTGGAACATTTACGCCAGCGTCGACCAACTGGAGCAGACCGCGACCAATCTCAGCCGGGAGGCGACCGACTTCCTCAACGCCCGCGCCGCCTACTACCGGAAATACTTCGACGAAGGTTTGCGCCTCAACGGCACGACCACCGCCTCGTCCTCCTCCGAGCTGCTGCGGGACAACTTCGCGAACGGCGTGGTTTCCCGCTACGCCAGCGAGATCGCGACCGAGGGCACCTCCAACCGCGGCGTCGCGCCGTGGAGCGCGAAGATGGTCGGGCGCTACGCCTTCAGCGAGGGCCGTCTGCGGGGCCTGGTCCTAGGCACCAACCTGCGCTGGGAATCCAGCAAGGTGGTCGGATACGCCAACACCACCAAGGTGCTCAGCATCGGCGGGCTCCAGAACCACCCGGTGATCGTCAGCGATGTAGCGCGCGAGTACCGCACGGACCCGGTGTTCGCGGGCGGCGCGTTCGCCAGCTACTCGCGGCGCATCCTCGGCGACAAGGTGCGATGGAAGGTGCAACTCAACGCCCAGGATGTCTTCAGCAAGGTGGGGCTGCGGGTCATCGCCGCCAACGGCGACGGTTCCCCTATCTGGGCGATGTCGCCCTCCCGCGCCTACGAGTTGACCCATCGCTTCGAGTTCTGAAACGCCCTCATTCGCCGGAGAACGGGCAGCGGCACTGCATCGAGCGCGAGTCCGGTCTGGCGAGCCCGGCGCAGGCGGCCCGCCGGGATAAGAACGGAGCCGGCCGCGCGTGGACCGACCCCGAGGAGTGGGAGCGGCGCGGGAAGCCCTTGGGGATGCAAAAACACATGCTTTTCCGCACTTCTCCATTTCCGGTCGGAGGCTGAACGCATACGCTGACCCCAAGCATTCCGCTTTCGGCGTCCCCCTCCGCCTTCACCCCCCACTCGTTATGAAAGCACCTACCTCACGTGGCCTCGTCTTGCTCCTCGCCGTTTTTGCGCTGACCAGCGTCGTCTCGGCCCAGACCGCCCCGCGTCCCGCGGCCGGCGCCGCCACGACCTCAAGGGAAACTGTAACCCTCACCGCGTTCGAGGTCACCGAGGACGCTTCCGATACCTACCAGGCGACCAACACCAACGCCGTCACCGGCACCAACACCGCGCTGGGCAAGACCCCCCTCGACGCCAAGGTCTTCAACCGGCAGCTGATGGACGAGATGGGCGTGGTCGACATGACCCAGATGCTCTCGCTGCTCGGGGGACTGGGGTCCGCCATCATCAGCGGCGGCAACGAGGAGGTCCGC
>CAIOTK010000369.1 GCA_903861185.1 uncultured Opitutia bacterium
CCGCTCTTCACGATGCGGCCGTCGTACATCACGTGCACGAAGTCCGGCACAATGTAGCTCAGCAGTCGCTGGTAATGGGTGATCATCAGTACGCCGAGGCCCGGGCCGCGGAGGGCGTTCACGCCCTCCGATACGATCCGGAGGGCGTCGATGTCTAGACCGGAGTCGGTCTCGTCCATGACGGCCATCTTCGGCTCCAGCATCGCCATCTGCAGGATCTCACAGCGCTTCTTTTCGCCGCCGGAAAACCCCTCGTTGACCGAGCGGGAGGTGAACTTCCGGTCGATCTTCAGCAGGTCCATCTTGGCGTAGAGGCGCTTGTAGTAGGCCGAGGCATCGATCTCTTCGCCCTCGGGCAGGCGGGCCTGAACCGCGGCGCGGAGAAAGTTGGCGATCGAGACGCCGGGGATTTCGCTCGGGTACTGGAAGGCGAGGAAAAGCCCCGCGCGGGCCCGCTCATCGGCCTCCTGCGCGAGCACGGAGCGACCATCGAGGAGCACGTCCCCGCCGGTGACGGTGTAATCCGGATGCCCGGCAATGACCTTGGCGAGGGTCGACTTACCGGTGCCGTTCGGCCCCATGATGGCGTGCACTTCACCGCTGTTTACGGTGAGGGACAGACCCTTGACGATGGGCTTGTCGCCGATGGAGACGTGGAGGTCGTGGATGACGAGCGAGGACATAGGAACGGGAAGAGGGTTTCGTTTAGGAAGCGTTTCGGGCCTGACCCCGGAAGGTGATCTCGACCGAGGAGGCGTCGAAGCCGGAGGGGAGGACCTGATTCACCTCGGCCAGCACGGCCGGCGGCAGGTCGATATCGTAGGTGCGCCCGGTTTGCTCGTCGTGAAAATGCGCGTGCGGACGCAGGTTCGGGCAGTAGCGGGTCGGGCTGCGCTCGAAGTTCACGGCCCGGACCAGCTCGCATTGCACGAGCGTTTCCAGGCAGTTGTAGACCGTCGCGAGCGAAATAGTGGGCAATTCCGCCTTAACCCGTGCAAACACCTCCTCGGCCGTCGGATGGTCGCGTTTGCGGAGGAGAACCGAATAGATCACCTCGCGCTGGGGGGTGGCGCGGAGGCCGCTGTCCGCGAGTCGCTGGGTCAGAGATTCGGGTGGGAGGGGTGGGGTCATCGGAGGCGAGGGTAAGGACGCGGCGGGAGAGGGAGCGTGACGGGACCCAATTGGAATGGTTCCAAGTTGCAACTTGGAATTGGAATTATTCCAAAGAGCCAAGTTTAGACTCTTTAGTTCAGCGGGTTATAAATCTGACTCTGAACTTGGCGGCCCAACGTACTGCTCCAGTCTTACGTAAAAATCCCTAGAATCTGCCACTCAAGGCTACCGGGTGGAGAAACGGAAAATGGTCGTCGATCGGAATATCTGACCCGGACGCAGAATGGTCGAGGGAAAGGCCGGTTGGTTGGGGCTGTCCGGATAATGCTGGGTCTCGAGGCAGAAGCCCCCGTACCGCGGGTAGGCCCGACCGGATTTGCCCACCAGCCGGCCGGCAAAGTGGTTGGCGGTGAACAGTTGCACGCCGGGCTCCGTGGTGAGTACCTCCAGCACGCGTCCCGAGGCCGGCTCGTGGACCAGGGCAGCGAGGCCCGGCGCATCACCCCGGTGGTCGAGCACCAAGTTGTGGTCGTAGCCGCGTCCGAGGATCAGCTGGGGATGCGACTCCGAGATTCGGTCCCCGATCCGACGCGGCCGGGTGAAGTCGAAGGGCGTGTCGAGAACCGGCGCGAGTTCGCCCGTGGGGATCAGCGCCGGCGTGACTGGCGTGTAGCGCGACGCGTGGAGGGTGAGTTCGTGGCCAAGGATGTCTCCCTCGCCCTCGCCCTTCAGGTTGAAGTAGGCGTGGTTGGTAAGGTTCAGCGGGGTGGGGCGGTCGGTCGTGGCCGAGTAGTCTAGGCGCAGGGCCCCGTCGGCGGTGACGGAATACAGCACCTCGACTTGCAGGCTTCCGGGATAGCCTTGGTCCCCGTCCGGACTCGTGAGGCTCAGCCGCACGGCGGGCAACCCGTCCCGCACGGTCGTGGTTGCTGTCCAAAGCCGGCGGTTGAAGCCCTGGCGGCCGCCGTGAATATGCACCGGGATTCCGCCGGAACTGGAGTTGGTCTCCAGCTGGTAGGTTTGCCCGTCGAGGATGAAACGCCCGCCGGCGATGCGGTTTGCGTACCGGCCAATCACGGAATTGAAACCGGCGGCCTTCGCCTCGAACTCCGTGGCCGAGTCCACCCCCAAGACGACATCAGCAACTAGGCCCGCGCGGTCCGGGACGAGCAGGCGCGCTATGATTGCCCCGAAGTCCGTGACCTCGGCGACGAGCCCTCGCCCGTTAGCGAGCGTGAAGACGCGCGCTTCGCGGCCGTCGGCCAGGCGCCCAAAGGCGCGGGAGGGGACCGTCACCTCGGCAGCAGACGCGAGGCTGCTTAGGAGGAGAAGCGTGGCTAGCAGGGAGCGCATTGCTCGTTCCTCGGGTCAGGCGCACCGCTGGCTCAGCACCGTGCGCTCATAGGCCTTGACCTCCGCGAGCCAGCGCTCGGCTTCGGGCACGCCGGCCTCGAGGCAGTATTGATCCCAGACCGCGGCGAACGGGAGCGTGCGCGCCTCCTCGAGCAGGGCGAGGCGGGTGGTGAGGTCGCCCTCCCGCTCCGCGGCGCGGATTTGTCCGATCGGGGCGACGAGCGCGAGCAGCAGGGCCTTTTGCATATTGCGCGTGCCGATTACCCACGCGGCCACGCGGTTGATGCTGGCGTCGAAGTAATCTAGCCCGATGCGCACGCGGTCGGTGTAGCCGCCCCAGACGATCTCCTGGGCGATGGCCTGCAGTTCGTCCGTCAGCGTCACGACGTGGTCGCTGTCCCAACGCACTCCTCGGCTCACGTGGAGCGCGATCTCGGGGAGGAATTGGAGAACGGCGGAGACTTTGTCGGCGATGCCCTCGGTCGGGTGGTAATGCCCGGCGTCGAGCGTGAGGAGTTTCCCGCGGCTGACCGCATAGCCGAGGTAGAATTCGTGCGAACCCGGCACATAGCTTTCGGAGCCGAGGCCGAAGAGCTTCGGCTCGACCGCGTCCACGTTATGCCGCGGGTTCATCGGGCGGGCAAAGATCGCGTCGAGCGAGGCCGCCAGCCGCTCGCGGGGCCCGCGGCGGTCGGCGGGCGTGTCCTTCATGCCGTCCGGGATCCAGAGGTTAGTCAGGCACGCGCGGCCCAGGGCGCGGCCGATCGCGGCGCCGATCTCGCGGCAGCGGATGCCGTGCTCAATCCAGAAGCGACGCACCGCGGCGTCCGGATGCGTGAGCGTGCAGCCGTCCTTGACCCGCGAGTGCGAGAAGTAGGTCTGGTTGAAATCGAGTCCAATCCCGAGGCCCTTGGCCCAGCTGATCCAGCCGCGGAATTGCTCCACCCCGAGGGCGTCGCGGTCGACGGAACGGCCCCCCATCTCGGCGTAGAGTGCGTGGAGGTTGAAACGCTTCGTCCCGGGAATTAGCGCCATCGCCGCCTCGAAGTCTTGGCGCAACTCGTCCGGGGTGCGGGCCTTGCCGGGATAGCTGCCAAACACCGCGAGGCCGTCGCCGAGCTTTTGGCCGCCCGCGCGCTCGAAGCCCCCGACATCATCGCCCTGCCAGCAGTGAATCGAAACCGGGATTCGGGCCGCTTGGCGGAGGGCGCGGTCCGTGTCTACGCCCAGCGCGGCGTAACGTTCGCGGGCGAGGCGGTAGGCGGGGGCATTCGAGCGGGACTTCATCGGCGGAAAAGGCTGCCGGCCGCGGGACCTAGGGGTCGAGCCCGGATTGAGGCGGTCCGGCTCAGGGAAAGCGCGGGCGCGGACCGATCGCGTCCGCGCGGACTGTGCCGTCGGCGGCGAGCAGGGGTCGCGGGGAGGTCGTCCGGCCGAGGGGGCGACAGCCGGGTCCGACTCCGGTGTTTCCGAGATCAGAAACGTTCGCGGCGGCGATCGCCCGGAGTCGGGCGACGACCTCCGGATGCTGACTGGCGACGTTGCGCGCTTCACCCGGATCCTCGCCGAGATGATAGAGCTCCCCGCGCGCGAGGTGGAGCTTCCACGTGTCGGCGCGCACGGCCTCCAGATCCAGTCCGCGGAAGTAAAGGAACTCGCGGCGGGCGCCCGGACCTGGGTCGCCCAGCAACGAGGCGGAGATGTCCACGCCGTCGATCCGCCTTCCCGTTGACAGCCCCGCCCCGGCGAGGCGGGCGAGGGTCGGCAGCAGGTCTGGGTTGGCGGTGAGCGCAGAGGAGTTGCTCCCGCCTGGGATGCGGCCCGGCCACCAGACGAGGAGCGGCACGCGGATTCCGCCCTCTAGGGTGCTGCCCTTGCCGCCGCGCAGCGGGTGGTTGTCGGACCCGTGGTTGAGCGGACCGCCGTTATCCGAGACGAAGAGCACTAGTGTGCGGCGCTCAAGTCCCGCCGCGCGGACGGCGGCGAGGACCTGCCCTACGCTCCAATCGACTTCCTCGATCCAGGCGCCCAGGAGACTCTGGGGCACGCGCTCGCGGAAGGCGGCGGAAGGATAAAGTGGAAAGTGGACGGCGTTGTGGGCGAGGTAGAGAAAGAAGGGCTGGGTGCGCGGGCGCTGGACGTAGTCTACGGCGCGTTCGGTGTAGAGCCGCACGAGGTCGGCCTGCTCGGCGGGACCAACGCGCCCGATCACGGTGTTGCCCTCCAGAAGGGGAAGCGGGGGCTGCTGGGTGCGGATTCCCGTGCCGTCTTCGGTGCTGCCCGCGCCCTTGGGGGCGCTCTTGGGGAGGGGCAGGGGAGCACCCCAATTGCTTTTCACGCCCTCGGCGGCGGGTCCCATGTCGTTGGAGTAGGGCAGGCCGAAGTACTCCGAAAATCCCTGCTGCAGGGGGAGAAAGGGGAACTGGTCACCGAGGTGCCATTTGCCGATGCAGGCCGTGGCGTAACCAGCCGCGCGCAGGACCTCTGCGATCGTCTGCTCGTCGGGATGGAGGCCCACGGCGGCGCCCGGGAAGAGCACGTGTGGGGTGGGGAGCACGCGCTTGGGGTAGCAACCGGTGAGCAGGGCCGCGCGGGAGGGCGAGCAGACGGGTGCCGCATAATGATCCGTCATCCGGCGGCCCTCAGCCGCCATCCGGTCGAGCGCCGGAGTCCGGAAGCGCCCGCCCCACGCGCCGAGTTCGCGGGAGCCGAGGTCGTCGATGTTGATCAGGATGATATTGGGGCGCTCCGCCGCTTCCGCGGCCCGAGCGAGCGTCGGCGCGCAGGCGGTCAGTAGCAGCAGGAAGCCGAGGCAGGTGCGGCGCATCGGTGGCTCCTCAGGCGGAGGCAGCCGGGCGGTTGAGACAGTTGCCGAGGGCGGCCAGCACAAGGTCTACGTTGCGGACGGTGGCCCCGTGGCCCATCAGCCCGATGCGCCAGGCCTTGCCCGCCATCGGGCCGAGGCCGGCGCCGATCTCGATCCCGTACTCCTCCAGTAGGCGGCGCCGCACGCCCGCATCGTCGGCCCCATCGGGGATGCGGATGCAATTGAGGGTGTGCAGGGAGCGGGAGGGGACGTACCGTAGGCCGAGGGCCTCCAGTCCGCGGCGGAGCCGCTGATGCATCGCGGCGTGCCGGGCGATCCGGGCTTCGAGGCCCTCCTCCAGCACGATGGTCAGCGCCTCGTGCAGGGCGTAGGTCATATTGATCGGGGCCGTGTGGTGGTAGACGCGGCCGCCGCCACCCCCAGAATAGTACTTCCGGAGCATCGAGACATCGAGGTACCACGATTGCACCTTGGTCTTACGGGCGTCCATCCGGGCGAGAGCGCGCGGGCCGAAGCTGACGGGTGAAAGACCGGGAGGGCAACTGAGGCACTTCTGGGTTCCGCTGTAGATTGCGTCGATCTCCCAATCATCAACGCGCAGTTCGTGCCCGCCGAGGCTCGTGACGGCATCGACGAGCAGCAGCGCTCCGTGGGAACGCGCGATCGCCGCGAGGCCCTCAAGGGGCTGGTGCGCGCCGGTGCTGGTCTCGGCGTGGACGATGCCGAGGAGCCGGGCCTTGGGGTGGGCGGCAAAGGCGGCAGCGACCTGCTCGTTGGTAAAAGTTTCGCCCCAAGGCGCCTCAAGGGCGTGGACGACGGCGCCGCAGCGCTCCATTACGTCCTTCATCCGGGTGCCAAAGACCCCGTTCACCCCGACGATGACCTCGTCGCCCGGTTCCACGAGGTTAACGGCGGCGCACTCCATCCCGGCCATGCCGGTGCCGCTCACGGGGAAGGTCAGGGCATTGCGGGTGCGGAAAACTTGCCGCAGGAGCTCGCAGACCTCGTCCATAATGGTGAGGTACTGGGGGTCGAGGTGGCCCAAAGTGGGCGCAGCGAGGGCGCGGAGGACGCGCTGGGGGACAGGACTGGGCCCGGGGCCGAGGAGGACACGTTCAGCGGGATGCACGCGAGCAGCAGAGAAGGCCGGCGCGGGGGAAACGAGCCGAAAGTGGCCGCGGCTTGCTCCCGCGGCCCGGGTGGTTTGGCCTCCGCCCATGGCGGCTTCATCCTGTTCCCGGCGGCGTTTCCTCGCGCGATCGACGGCCGCGCTCGCGGTGGGCACGCGGGGTCTGGGGGCGGTCGCCGCACCGGTGCGCTTGGGCCTCGTGGCCGACGCGCAGTATGCGGATGTGCCCGCGCAGGGCTCGCGCCACTACCGGCGCTCGCTGGCCCGGCTGGAGGCCGCGGTAGCGGACTTCGCGGAGTTGCCGCTCGCGGGCTGCGTCCATCTGGGCGACCTCATCGACCGGGACTGGAGCAGTTTCGCGCCAATGCTGGCGACGCTGGGTCGCAGTCGACACCGCTGGCACCACGTGTTGGGCAATCACGACTTCGATGTCCGGGAGGAGGAGAAGGCTAAGGTGCCCGCGCTCCTGGGGCTCCCCGCGCGGCGTGGCAGCTTCGACTTACCCGGCTGGCGGTGCCTGCTTCTGGATACGAACGACGTCAGCCGCTACGCTCATCCGGCCGGTAGTCTGGCGCGGGAAGCGGCGGAGCTTGAGCTGACCCGCCTCGTCGCCGCCCGCGTCCGCCAAGCGAAACCGTGGAACGGGGGCGTCGGACCCGCGCAGCTGCGCTGGTTTGAGGCGGAATGTGCGGCCGCGCGGCGCGAGGGTCGGCGGGTACTCGTGTTCTCGCACCATCCGGTCTGGCCAGTCGGGGATCACTGCGTGTGGAACGCCGCTGAGGTCCTGGCGGCCGTGGACCGTCAACCCAACGTCGCCGCTTGGCTTAACGGCCATCACCACGCGGGCGCCCTCGGCGAACGCCACGGGGTCCCGTACGTGACCCTGCGCGGGATGGTAGAGACGGCGGACACCACCGCCTACTCCGTGGCGTCGCTGCACGCGGATCGCCTGATCCTCGAAGGCCGGGGACGCGAGCCTGCGCAGGAGCTGGCGCTACGCGCTCTTCCGCAAAGCTGAGGCGCCCCTAGATCGAGCTCAGCGGACGGCTGCCCAGACGCGCTGGACGTCGTCGTTGTCCTCGATCTCCTGGAGAAACTCGCCGACCTCGGCCCGCTGGTTGTCGTCCAGTTCCGGGTAGGTCTTAGCGATGTATCCGAGTTCAGCGGTGACCACGGTCCAGCCGTGCTGCTTTAGCCAAGAGGCAGCGGCGTGCACCGCGGTGCGATCGGTGAGGAGGCGGACGCCGGTCGCGCCCTCCGGAATGTCGTCGTTGCGTGCGTGATCGAGCTCCTCGAACTCGTTCGCCCCCGCCTCGATCGCGGCCGCCTCGCGGTCGGCGGCCGGGTCCGGTTGGTGCGCCTCGACGATCCCGCAATGGTCGAAAAGGAACTTGTTGCTGCCCGCCCCGCCGAGCACGCCCTTGCGGAACAGGGCCCGCAGGTCGGCTGAGCTGCGGTTATGGTTGTCGGTCATCACCTCGACGATGACCGGCACCTTGTGAGGCGCATAGCCCTCGTAGACTACGTGTTCAAGCGAGGCGCTGTCGCCGCCGATGCCCGCGCCTTTGTTGATCGCTCGCTGGATTACGTCGCGGGTCACGCTGGCCTTGCGCGCTTTTTCCACCGCCGCGAAGAGGCGGGCGTTGCCCTCTGGGTCTCCGCCGCCGAGCTTGGCGGCCACGGTGATCTCCTTGACCAGCTTCTGGACCGCCTGACCTTTTTTCAGGTTAACGATCGCGCGTTTTGCGTGCAGCCATTGACGTCCCATAAATGGAGGCTGAGGCGCTCTCGCCGGGCCCGGCAACGCCGAAGTTCGCGGCGCGCGGACTCAGCGCTTGCTCTCGCCGCTGTAGCACAGCCAGCAGAGGAGAAGCACGGTCACCGAGAAGATGGCAATTAGCAGCATCACGGGCGTGACGGGGGTGGGGTGGTCGGAAGGTGAGAATTCGGCGGTCCGCAGGCCAGCCCAAAGTGGTTGGGGTCTTTTCCCGCTTGCGGGCCGGGCGTTGCCGGTCGGCCAATGGGGAGTGGTCTCCGCGCCGCCGACGATCGTCCATCTGGATGCCGACGCCTTCTTCGTCTCCTGCGAACTGGCCCGTCGGCCGGAATTGCGCGGCCGGGCTTGTGCGGTGGGGGGGCGCGAGCGCGGGATTATCGCGTCGGCGAGTTACGAAGCCCGCGCCGCCGGGGTCTACACCCCGATGCCAACCGCCCGGGCGCTGCGCGTTTGTCCCGGGCTGGTCCTCATCCCGCCAACCCCTGGCCTCTACGGGGAGTTGTCAGCGCGGATGTTCGACCTCTGCGGGGAACTCACCCCGTGGGTGGAGCGCAGTTCCATCGACGAGGGCTATCTCGACTTGCGGGGCAATGCCTTGGCCGAAGAGGCCAAGGTCGCCGCGACCGTGCGGCGGCTGCAGGAGCGGCTCTGGTCCGAGCTCGCCCTGCCCGTTTCCTTCGGTATCGCTGCGAATAAGCTGGTGGCGCAGGTGGCCTCGAAGCTCCGTAAACCCCGCGGGTTCGTTGTGGTGTCGCCGGGGGCGGAGGCCGAGTTCCTAGCGCCGCTGCCCGTGGGACGGCTGCCGGGGATTGGTGCCAAGACCGAGGCGCGGCTCGCCGAGCACCACGGATTGCGGCTCATCGGCGAGGTGCAGAACCTTGCGGAACCCTTGCTGGAGGCGGCCTTCGGCGCGGGTTGGCGGGAGGTGCGCGCGGCGGCGCGCGGGCAGGACGACCGGCCCGTCGTGACCGAGTCTGGCGACGCCCAAAGTTATTCCCAGCAGGAGACCTTCGCGGCCGATGTCCGCGACCACGCGCACCTGGTTCGAGTGCTGAAGGGTATGGTCGACGAGCTGCTGCCGAAGGTCCGGCGGGACGGGAAAAAGGTGCGTACGCTCACCGTGCGTGTGCGCTTCCCGGATTTTAGCGAGGGGATGCGCAGCCGCACGCTGCCGAACGCGACGGATCTCGAGCCGCCCTTTTACCCGCTGCTGGAGCCCCTGCTCGCGGCCGCTGGCGTGGGAGCCCGGCCGGTCCGGCTCGCGGGAGTCCGGCTCTCGGGGGTGGAGGCGGGGGGCGGGCAGTTGGAACTCTTCGGCGCGGACGAGGCGCGCCGACGTCGCCTTGCCCACGTGCGGGATCAGCTCAACGCCGCGCGTGGTGCAGGTGCGCTGCGGCACGGCCACCAGCTTGCCAATCCCGCGGACGATACCTAGGAACGCGTCGTCTTATGCCGATCTACGAGTACTACTGTCCGGACAATCACACCGTCTACCAGTTCTACGCCAAGACGCTTGCGCAGGGGAGTACGATCCCCCGTTGCCCCGACAATCCCGCGTTTCGGATGCGCAAGCTCATCTCTGCTTTCGCGATCACTCGCGGCGGCGCCGATTCCCCGCCGACGGCGGAGGCCGCGTCTGCCGAACCGGTGGAGGACGCGCGGATGGAGTCCGCCTTGGGCGCGATGGAGCGCGAATTTTCCGCGGTCGACGAGAACGACCCGCGCGCGATGGCGCGGATGATGCGACGGATGTCCGAGCTCACCGGCGAACGCATCGACGGCGAGATGGAGGAAGTCGTCCGCAAGTTGGAGGAGGGCGCCGATCCCGAGTCTTTGGAAGACCAACTGGGTGAAGGGCCGGGCGACGGCGACGGAGGGCCGGGGGATTTTGATGGGGCGCCGTCTCCGGCGGACGGTGCGGCGCCGGAGTCCAAGGCGGGGCGGCACCGCTACCGCGTTCGACGCCAGGCTCCGCGCCGCGATCCGCGCCTGCACGATTACGAGTAGGCAGGCGGATTGCGGCTGGTTTTTCGCCCGCCGCGGCGCCAGCGTGCGACGATGGATCCCGTGCAATTGAATCTCCGGGTCGCCGCGGCGCGTGCGGTGGTGCTGGCCCAAGTCGATCTGCTTCACCGCGAATTCGGCCGAGCCGAGAGCCGGTGGAAGGCCGACGGCACTCGGGTGACGGCCATCGACGTCGCCATCTCGGAGGGGATCTTCCGCGACCTAGCCCGTGAGTTCCCGGCGGACCAGTTCCTCAGCGAGGAGCTGCCCGACCCGGCGGGGCCGGTGGCGGTCACGCGTGCCTTCGCGTGGATCCTCGATCCCATCGACGGGACGAACAACTTCGCGCTGGGAATCCCGCAGTGCGCTATCTCCCTCGCGCTGCTCTGGGACGGCGAGCCGGTGTACGGCGTGGTCTATGACCTCGGCCGCCGGCGTCTGCTGCACGGCGGGCCGGGCCTGGGGGTGTTTGACGGCGATGTGCCGGCCCGGGTCTCAGCCCGCCCGGTCTCCCGCGAGACGCTCGTCGGCTTTCACTCCCCGGGGGACAAGGCACTGCTCCCCGCCGCGACCGCGGTGTTGGCGGATTTCAAGATCCGCGGCCTCGGCTCGGCGACGCTCCATCTGGTTTACGTGGCAGCCGGTCTCCTCGACGGCTGCGTTGATTTTAACGTGAAGATTTGGGACCTCGCGGCTGCGATCCCGCTGGTGCGCGCCGCGGGCGGCGAGGTTCATTTCCTCAACGGCGAGCAGTTGCCCGTGCGGCGTTTCGATTTGGGGATGCCGCGCATCGTCTATCTAGCGGGCTCCCCCGCGCTTTGCCGCCTACTCCGGGACCGAATGGCCGGAAAAAGGGATTGAGCCGGGCCCGTCCCCTGCGCGAACTGCGGCAGATACCGCTCCTGCTTCCGATGCTGCCCCGTTTTCCCATCTGTCCCCAAGGCCCTGAAGTCTCCGCCATCGCCTACGGGCTATGGCGCCTCGCGCAGGATCCCGAGGGGTCCTCGCCAGCGCGCGTGCGGGCTAAAATCGACGCCTGCCTAGAGGCCGGGATCACGACTTTCGACCACGCGGACATCTACGGTGGTTATACCTGCGAGGGGCTTTTTGGTCGCGCGCTGGCGGAGGCCCCGGGCCTCCGGGACCGAATGGAGATTGTCACCAAGTGTGGGATCAACGCCGTGGGGCCCAACCGGCCGGGGGCGCGCGTGAACCATTATGACGCTTCCGCCGCGGCGATCGCGCGCTGCGTCGAGCGCTCGCTGCGCGAGTTGCGCACGGACCGGATCGACCTGCTCCTGATCCACCGGCCGGACTGGCTGACTAGTGCGGAGGAGACGGCGCAAGGGCTCGCGGCGGTAATTGCC
>CAIOTK010000370.1 GCA_903861185.1 uncultured Opitutia bacterium
GGCGGCTTCATCGCCTCCTCGCGCGAGGTGATCGATTACCTACGCACCAATTCCAAGCAGACGATCTTTTCGGCGGCAATTAGCCCGGGCCAGGCGGCGTGCGCGCAGGCTTCGTTGGAGCTGATGCAGCAGGAACCGCAGCATCTGGAGCGCCTGTGGGCCAACACCCGCAAGTACCGCGCCCTACTCAAGTCGCTCGGGCTAGACACGTGGGAGAGTGAGACCCCGGCGGTGCCGATTGTGTTGGGTTCGAAAGAGCGGGTGTACCCCTTCTGGAAGGCCCTACTGGAGAAGGGCGTATTTACCGTGATGTCGATCGCGCCTGCGGTGCCGGCGGGCAAGGACTTGATCCGGACGGCCGTCTCCGCGATGCACACCGACGAGCAGTTCGACCGCATTGCGGACGCCCTGAGTTACGCGGTGAAGCGCCTCTGAGTCGGCGCTGGTGCCCCCGCCCGGACTTGAACCGGGATGGGCGGTTTAGGAAACCGCTGCTCTATCCAGTTGAGCTACGGGGACCGCAGGCGACCCGCGGACCGATCAGGCCGCTGGGTTGGCGGGAGTAGGACGCGGGCCCCGGATGACTTCAAGGCCGGAGGTCCGGAGCTGGAGCCGGACCGCTCGCGGACGGCAACGTCCGCAGCCGGAGGCCCCGGATCGCGCCGGTGGTCATATAGGTGGCGACGCCGAGCGGCAACGAGCGGTGGGTCGGGCCCGGGCGCAGGCTCAGCGCCTTCCCGGCCAGGGCTAGGTCGACCACGGGAGCGTCGTCGATCCACGCGCGCAGCCGCTCCGGGGTGACCTGCAGCCGGATCCGGTACCAGCGCCCGTCGGCGAACTCCATCTCCCGCGCGGTTTCGTTCTCCGCGGCGTCCACGCGGTCCACGCGCGAGATCCCGACCACCGTACCGCCCCAGCCGCCCACGACGAGCGTGCACGCCTCGCGGCCGACGGGGAAAGTGAGTCCGCAGAAGAAATCCCCGCCCTCGACGCGCATCGCCTCGAGTTCGATCTCGTAGTTCTGGCGCGGCAGCTCCGCTCGGCGGGTCCAGGTGATGCCCGTAGCCGTGGTCCCGCGGTGGAGGAGGATGGCCGAGCCTCCGCCACGAAAGTCTGGGTCCACGCGGACTGCTCCCTCAGCGTCGAACCCCGAGGGTACCCAGCCGGCGAGGGAGCGGCCGTCGAAGAGCGGGCGCCAGCCGGCGGGATCGGGCGACGGCGTGCAGCCGGCGGCGAGGAGGAGGGCGGCGGCGAGAAGCGCGCGCGGGCGGAGCATAGGCCAAGGCAACGCGGGCGGCGCGCGGCCGCAACCGGCTCGGTTCAGAACGTGCCCCGCACGCCGAGTGTCCACAGCGAGCCGTAATCGATGCGATTGCGGAAGCGCGCGGGCCCGGGCGTCGCCGGCCCATAGATGAGCGTGTCGTCGGTCACGTTGGTCAGGTTGCGCATGCTCCCGAAGACAGCGAGTCGGCGGGAGAAGACCCATTCTGCCTGGGCGTCGAGGGTCACGCGGGACGGCACCCAGGTATAGGTGTCGGGGCCCACGCTGGCGCCCGTGGCCGCGGCGCCGCGCCGCTCACCGCGGTAGTTCCAGTTGCAGCGCACGGAGTAGCTCGGGCGCGTGAGGCTGACGCCCCAGCTGCCACTGCGTGGGAAGAAGTTGAACCCGGAATTGCCCACCGGCTGGCCGGTGCGGCGCTGCGAGGTGACGTTTGCGAACACCTGCACGCCGCGTGCCCAGCCGGGCAAGAATGTGAGGGCCTGCTTGTAGTTCAGGCTGGAGCCTTCCATCCGCACCGTGCCGGGGACGTTGTACTGCGTCTCGACGTCGAAGGGGCCGTATAGGTTTGGATCGAGGTCATAGAGGTCGAGGAAGGCGGGCGTGGCCGGTGCGCGGACCGCGCCGAAGAAGTTAGTGAAATCGCGGCGGAACGCCTGCAGCGAAAGCTGGCCGACGCCGCTGAAGTAATACTCGAGGCGCAGGTTCAGGGTATCTGCACTCCACGCCTTGATGCCCACGTTGTTCACGATGATCCGGTTCGCGGCGCTGGGGATGCTCTCGGCGTCGGGCAGCGTCACGCCGCCGGCGTACTGGTTGAAGTCGGGGCGTCCCACCGAGCGGTAGGCCGCGGCGCGCGCGATCAGGTTCTCGCGCACCTGGAAGCTGACGTTGAGGCTCGGGAAGAGGCGCAGGTACTCCTTCTCGGCGCGAGCGGCGCGTTCGAGGAACGTGAGCTGCGAGACCCCAAGTGCGTTGCTGGCGGGGACGATCGGTAGCGGCAGCCCGTTGGCGCCGCGGAGGACCCGCCCGGCCGCGTCGCGCTGGTAGTTCAGGGTCGGATCGGTGAGCGGCCCTTGGGCGAGGATGTTAGTCTGCTCGGCGCGTACGCCACCGGTGAGGCGCAGGCGCCGGTCGAGCAGGCTCGCGTCGCCGCGCAGGTAGGCGGCGGAGACGAGCTCCTCGGCCCACTTGGAGGAGGAGACGACGGAGCGGTAGTCGTTATTGAGGTTGAGCGTGTATTGGCCGGGGTTGGCGCGGTAGTGCTCCCAAGCGAGGGCGTTGCTGATGCCCTGGATCGGCGGCAGCCCGTAGGCGCCGCGGGCGGCGTAGACCGGGTCGAGGAACGGCGCCGCGCTCTCGTCGGTCGCGGCGTTGCCGTCGGGGCCGAGGTAGGTCCAGCCGGAGTTGCGGTTGCGGTTGTCGCGCTGCGACTGCCGGACGTGGACGCCGGCTTTGACGCGGAGCGGAAGGGTCCCGGGCAGGTCGCGCCCGGCGTTCGCGTAGAAGGTGCGCTGCGCGTCAGTGGTGTCGTTCTGGATCGCCGAGGCGGTGTTGTAGGTTTTCCCGGTGATCGCGTAGGGGTCGATGGCCGCCCCGGTGGTGGCGTCGAGTACGGTGATGCGTTCGGGCTGGTCGGGGAGCATGCCCGAGAAGGCGATCGTGAGGTTGCGACGGAAGCCGGTGGTGTTGTTGAAGAGGCCTTTGTCGATGTCGCGATTGCGGTTGGTCGAGAAGGAGAGGCCGAGGCCGAGATCGCCGCGCCAGACGGGACCGTCGTGGCGCCAGACCAGAGTGGGGGTCGAGGTCCGGTTGTGGCGGTCGCGGATTAGGTTGGTGAGCTGGAGCTCGCCTTGGCCGGGAGCGCTGCGGGTGCTGCCGACGGAGAACTCCCCGGGGAGCACGCGGTTGAGCGCGAAGGTGAGGCCCTGGTTAGAGGCGTAGAGGTGGAAGTAGGAGAACTGGTAGCCGAGCGAGAGCCGGTCGCGGGGGGAGAGGCGGAAGTCGAGCGTGAGGCCGAGGGCGTTGCGGGTCGTGACCTTGGTGCCGTCGCGGTACAGGTAGGAGGTGAGGTAGGGAGCCTCGGGCGTGGTGTGCGGGAAGGTCGTGCCGTTAGTGGCGGCGCTGGTGCCGCGCCAAGTGGTTTGCGTGAGAGGTTCGGGGGAGAAGTTGGTGGAGGTACCGGCCGAGAGGGTGAGGCCGAAGCGGCGCGAGAGGGGCGCGACGTAGTTGAATTCAAAGCCGGGATCGACCTTCCGGGACGGCGTAAGGCGCGGGCCCGGCGTGCGCTGCAGATCGGGCTCCGTGCTACGCATAATAACGAACGCGGTGGCGTTCAGGGCCGGACGCGCGCGCTCGAAGGCGCTGCGGGGAACGAGGTTGACTAGGCCCGCGAGCGCGGCGCCGGGGGACTCGGGGGTGGGCGAGTACTCCACCTCGACGCGCGAGAGGTTGTTCACCGACATCATATCCATCGCCACGGCGCGCCCCGTGTTGGTGTCGCCGACCCCGGCGCTCGCGACGCTGAAGCCGTCGAGGGTGATGGGGACGTTGGCCGCGGGCACCCCGTTGATCGAGACGTCGCGGGCGTTGCCGCCACCGCTCTCGATGGTGATGCCGGGGAGAAACTTCAGGAAGTCCGCCGCGTTGCCCTCGGCGACGAACCCGAACTCGTCGGTCGCGAGCACGTTTTTAATATTCGGGGCGAAACGCTGCTCGTTGATCGCGAGGGCCGACGCCGCCATCTCGCGCGAATCCCCGACCACAAAGGCATCGAGGCGCACGGGGGCGCCAGCCGCGGCCGCCGGCACTCCCGCCGCGGGACCGAAGGTCAGGTCGCGTTGGACGGTGCCGCCCGGGGGCACGGACACGTTCTCCACGATGGGCGCGAGGCCGGTGTAGAAGGCTCGCAGCCGCGCGGGACCGGCGGGCACGCCGCCGAGCCGGTACTGGCCCGTGGCGTCGGTGGCGGCCTCGAGGTTCGTGCCCTCCACGGTCAGGCGTACGCCCTCCAAGTATTCGCCGGAACGCGCGAGCTGCACGCGGCCCTCGATCGCGCCGGGGGCGGAGGGCTGGGCCCACAGGGCGGGGGCCAGCAGGAGGGCAAGGAAGGCCGGGAAAAGCCGGCGCGCGGCGGCGGAAGACGCAAACATTGGGGTGAGGGAGGGTTTCCGAGGGGGTGTCTGCTGAAGCAAGGCGGGGTCACGGGTGGACCTCAAGGCGGCAAGTGTGCGGCGGCCGCGCCGGCAGCGGATCCGCTTGCCACGGGCGGGGGAATCCCTTGCGTCGCGCCCTAACCGTGGCGCCCGCAGTTGATCCTCCCCGCAGCGAATTCCCGGCCTCCGGGCCGCGCCTTGGCATCATCGGCGGCGGCCAACTCGCCCGGATGCTCGCGCTCGCGGCGCATCCCCTCGGCTGCCACGTGGTCACGCTGGAGCGCGCCGCCGCCTGTCCCGCCGCGCCCGTCGCCGCCGAGGCCCTCGTGGGGGACTGGAACACGCTGCCCCCCCTGCAGGACCTCGCGGCTCGGGTGGACGTGCTCACGTTGGAGAACGAATTTGTGGACGCCGGGCTACTCGCCGCGTTGGAGCGCGCGGGACACCGCGTGCTGCCGTCCTCTCGCACCCTCGCGCTGGTGCAGGACAAGCTGGTGCAGAAGCGCACGCTGGCTGAGGCGGGCCTGCCGGTGCCGCGCCTGCGTGATACGCCCGATGGAGCGGCGTTGGCGACGGCCGCGGCGGAGTTCGGTTATCCCTTCCTTCTGAAGGCGCGTCGCAACGGCTACGACGGCAAGGGCAACGTCACCGTCCGCGCCGCGGGTGAGTTGGACGCGGCGTGGCGTCGGCTCGGGGGCGACCGGGGTAACCCGTTGTTCGCGGAGGCGTGGTGTCCCTTTGAGCGCGAGCTGGCCGTGATCATCACCCGGGCAGAGGACGGGCGGGAGGCGGTGTATCCGGTGGTCGACACGGTGCAGCGCGACCACATTTGCCACGTGGTGCGCGCGCCGGCCGCCGGCGATCCGGCGGTGTTGGCGGCGGCGGCCGCGATCGCGGGCCGCGCGGTCGCCGCGGTCGGTGCGGTGGGCAGCTTTGGCGTCGAGCTCTTCCTCCTCGCGGACGGCTCGATTTTGGTGAACGAGCTGGCGCCGCGCGTGCACAACTCGGGGCATTACTCGATCGAGGGCTGCGAGTGCTCCCAGTTTGAGAATCACGTGCGCGCCGTTCTCGGCTGGCCGCTCGGCTCCTCGCGCCTGCGGGCCCCCGCCGTGATGGTGAATCTAATCGGCGACGGGCCCGGGCCAGGACACCCGGCGGGCTTGGCTGCAGCGTTGGCGGTGCCCGGCGCGCACGTTCACCTCTACGGCAAGGATCGGAGCGTCGCGGGCCGTAAGCTCGGTCACGTCACCGCCACCGCGGCAACCCTGCTCGAGGCTGAGGCCGCCGCCCGCGACTGCGCCGCCCACCTGCGTTTTTCCGCCTCCCCATGAAGACCCCTCCTCCGCCCGTCGCCATCATTATGGGCAGCGATTCCGACTGGCCCACGCTGCGCCCCGCGGCGGACGTCTGCGCCGAGTTCGGGGTGGCCTGCGATGTGCGCGTGGTCTCGGCGCACCGGACGCCGCTCGATATGGTACGCTATGCGCGCGGCGCGCGCCGCCGGGGGCTGCGCGTGATCATCGCTGGCGCCGGTGGCGCGGCCCATCTCCCGGGGATGGTCGCGAGCCTCACGCCGCTGCCGGTGATCGGCGTGCCGGTCGAATCGAAGGCCCTGCAGGGGCTCGATTCGCTGCTGTCCATCGTCCAGATGCCGGGCGGTATTCCCGTCGCCACGGTCGCGATCGGCGGCGGGCGCAATGCCGGCCTGCTGGCGCTGCGCATCCTTGGGGTGGGCGCGCCGGACCTAGTTGACCGGATGCAGGCCTTTCAGACGCGGCTCGCGGCCGAAGTACGCACCCGTGGCCGTAAGCTACGCGCCGGTTTGAACGCGCCGCCGACCTCGTGAGCGACGCGCTGGTCGCCAATCTTCTCTCGCCCGCGGTCCTGTTCTTCGCGCTGGGCCTCGTGGCCGCGCTGGTCCGCAGCGAGCTCAAGTTCCCGGAGGCTCTCTACTCTGCGCTGACGATCTACCTGTTGGTGGCGATCGGCTTCAAGGGCGGGGTGGCGCTCGCCGAGGCGGGTCTCGGCCGAGTGTGGTTGCCGGCCTTGGCGGCGATCGGGTTGGGCGCCTTTATACCACTGTGGACCTACCCCGTGCTACGCTGGGGCGGGCGAATGGCGGCGGTAGACGCGGCTGCGATCGCGGCACACTACGGCTCGGTGAGCGCCGTCACCTTTCTTGCGGCTACAAATTACCTCGCTGCGATCGGCCGGCCCTACGAGAGCCACGCGGTCGCGTTGCTGGCGGTGATGGAGTCGCCGGCGATTCTGGTGGGCGTGGTTTTGGGGAAGCGGGCGGGTGGCGGGCCGCCGGTCCCGCTTGGCTTGGTGGTCCGCGAGGCGCTCTTTGGGCGCAGCATTTTTCTACTGCTGGGTGCGTTGGTGGTCGGCGCCCTCTGCGGCCCGGACGGGATGGAAAAGGTCGGGCCTTTCTTTGTGACGCCCTTCCAAGGGGTGCTCGCCCTCTTCTTGCTGGAGATGGGCTTGGTGGCGGGCCGACGGCTGGAGGATCTACGCCGGGTCGGGCCCTTCCTGCTGGCCTTCGGGATCGTGGCGCCGGCGCTGAACGGTGCGCTGGGCGTGGCGGTGGGCACAGCTGCTGGCCTCTCCGCGGGAGGCGCGATGCTGCTGGGGGTCCTCGCGGCCAGCGCTTCCTACATCGCGGCGCCCGCGGCGGTGCGCCTCGCCCTCCCGGAGGCCAACCCGACGCTCTCCCTCACGGCGGCCCTCGCGATCACTTTCCCCTTCAACCTCACCGTTGGCATCCCGCTGTGCGACGCGTTCGCCCGGCTGCTGCAACCCTGACGCCTATGAACCTGCACCCGATGAAGCTCGTTACCATCGTTTGCGAGGCCTACGCGGCGGACGCCGTCCTGCGGCTCTTGGCCGAGGTCGGCACCGCTGGCCACACCTCGTTCCCCGTCGAGGGCAGCGGGGCGCGGGGGCGCCGGCTGGCGGATATTCCGGAGTACGCCAACACGCAGTTCGAGGTCATCACCCGGCCGGAGGTCGCCGCCCTCCTGCTGGAGCGCCTCGGCGCCGAGCTGTTCCCGCGCTACGCGATGGTGGCCTACGAGTCGGACGTGCGGGTGCTGCGGCCGGGGAAGTTTTAGGGCCCCGGCCGCGGAGCACCGCTCGTGGGCGGTCAGAAGCTGCCGCGCAGGCCGATCGCCATTTGGATGCCGTACTCCTGCTCCGCGTAGAGGCGGGCGTGCACCGGGGTGAGGTCCCCGTAGCGGAGGAAACGGTTGGGCGCGTTGAGGATGTTGTTGGCGCTGGCCACGAACGAGAGGTCGCGCGTCAGCTGGTAGGTACCGTTCACGTCCAGGACCGTGCGGGCCTCGATGTACTCGTAGCCGTTGGGGCCAAACGCGGCCTGAGGCAGGCGTTGATCCAACCCGCGGTGGTTCCAACGGGCGGTGAAGGTCACGCGGCGGGCGGCGAAGGTGAAGCCCCAGTTGCCGCTCGTCGGGATGAAGCTGGAGAAGGACGCGCCCGGGTTGCCCTTGAGCTTCAGCTTGGTGGCGTTGCCGAAGAGGGTGAAGTAGGAGCCCCAGCGGCCGAGGGCGCGGAGGTTTTGGCGGAAGTTCACCTCGGCCCCTGTGATCCGCGCGTCGCCAGAGTTGAACTTGGTGTTGATGTTCCAGTCGAGGTAGCGCTCGGGCAGGCCCAACTCCGCGAGCAGTTCGGGGGTGGCGCGGCGTGAGGCGTCACCGAAGAAGTCGCGCAGCTCCTTGAGGAAGACCCCCGCCGAGAGTAGGCCGCCACCGTCAGTGTAGCGCTCGACCGAGAGGTCGAAGTTATCCGCTGACCAAGGCATCAGCGCGGGATTGCGGATGTTCAGCGTGCCGCGGAACTGGCCCGGGCGGAGCTCGTCGTCCTCGTCCGGATCGAGCGCGCTGGTGTTCGCCACCGTCCGCGGGATGATGTCGGTAAAGTTGGGCCGGCCGTAGGTTTGCGCCCAGGCCGCGCGCACGAGGAGGTTCTCGGTGGCGTTGAAGGTGGCGTGGATGCTGGGGTAGATCCCGTCATATTCCTTCTGGGTGAAGGACGCGCGGTACTCGCGGACTAGGAGGCTCTCAGCGAGCGAACCAGCTGCGCCCGCCTCGGGCCGGCGCAGACGCTGGCCGGCGGCATTGCGCACGAAGGATCCGTCGGGGTTGCGCTGCCAAACCCGCTCGGTGTCGACGAGGCCGCCGATGCCGCGATCGAGCGTCCGCTCGTAGCGGACGCCGCCGAGGAGCCGCAGCCGGCTGTCCATCAGCCGAGTGTCAGCTTGGACGTAGCCGGCCTGGACCGTCTCCTTGATGTTCTCGTTGTTGTCGATGTGCGAGTTCCGGTCGGACACGCGCTGCGCCTCGGTCTGCTGGTAGAGGAGGGGATTGAGTTGGTAGGCGCGGAAGGCGCGGCTCGGAGACATCCAGACGATGGGTGGGATCCCATAACCGGGATCCACGTTGCGGTAGCGCTGCATCAGGTAGGGCTCGATCGGCGCGGTGGCGCCGGAGACGCCGTCGGGGCCGGTGAAGGTCCACGTCTCGTTGCGCAGGTTGGAGTCGAGCATCAGGCGCTTTTCCAGCACGCCGACCTGGAGCGCGGCGGGTACCGGCAGAAAGCCGAGGGTGCGGCGGACGTTGAGGAAGCCCTGATTGGTGTAGCTGCGGTTGTAGAGGTTGGCGTTATTCGCGGTGTTGCCGCGGAGGTTCGCGGGGTTGTTCCAGTCGACGGGCTGGTCGTTGTTGTCGAACACCTCGATGCGGCCGGGGATCGCGGCGCCGGGCGCGAGGTCCAGGAAGCTGACCCGCACCGGGAAGCGCTGGATGGCACTCGCCTGGAGGAAGAAGCCAGCGTCGAAGTAGCGACGCTTGGTCGCTGAAGCCGAGCGGCTGACCCCGGCCTCGACCCGCCAGCGGCCGTCGTCGTGGCGGTAGCCGACGTTACTGGTGTCGGTGATCTGGTTGATCAGCTGGTTGGTGCCGTTGTTATTGAGGGAACCGCGGCCGGTGGCGCCGAGGGTGCGGGTATTGTCCCACGCGAGCGGCCGCCCGCCGGTGACCGAGGAGGTTGCCGTGGTGCTGGTGTTCCAGGTGTAGGTGAGGGAGCCGATGCGGGTGTCGGTGCGGCTGGCCACGTGGCCGACGGAGAGGACGCCGTTGTCGCCGACCTTCCAGTCCGCCTTCACGCTGAGGGTGTTGCGGGTGAGGTCGCGCGGGCCGTCGAGGAAGGCGAGGGAGTTGAGCACCGGGTTGGCGTAGTTCACCGGCGTGCCGGCGGGGCTGCCGGGCGCGACGATCGAGGTCCAAGTCTGCAGGGTGCGGTGCTGCTCGTTAAAGGAGCGCGAGTGGTTGGCGGCCAGGACGACGCCGAAGCGCTTGGTCACGGGCCAAGTGAAGTCGAGGCTGGCGCCCGGGAAGATCTTGTAGCCGAGCTTGTCGCCGTGGGAGTGGGGCGTCTTGCGCAGGTCGAGGTTCTCGTGGTTGCCGATCAGGTTGAGCGAGTACCGCAGCTGGCGGCCGCTGCGCTCGAAGGCGCTCTTGCTGACGAGGTTGATCGAGCCCGCGAGGGAGTCCGCGGGGTTGGCGGGCGTGGGGACCTTGGAAACCTCCATCCGCGCGATGTCGTTGAGGGCCATCGAGCGCACGTCGACCGAGCGCGTGGCGGTGGTCCAGATGTTGGAGGCGGGCGCGCCGTCGTTGGTGATGGCGGTCATCCCGCCGCCGATGCCGCGGATGGAGACGCCGGACACGTCGGCCAAGTCGCTCTCCACGGTTACGCCGGGGAGGAACTTCATAAACTCGCCGACGGAGCCGCCGAGGACGTCGCCGAGCGCGTCCGTCGAGAGCACATTTTTGATGTTCGGGGCGAAGCGCTGCTCGTTGGTCGCGATTGCCTGGGCGTCGGTCTCGCGCTGTTGGGCGACGACGAATGCGTCGAGGCGCACGGTGGCGTCGCCGGCTTGGCCGTAGCGGGCGACCGAGGTGAGGTTGAAATCCTGCTGCACGCTGCCGCCGGCGGGCACGAGCACTTGGGCGGTGGCGGAATCGAGCCCGGTAAAGAAGACCTCCAGCGTCGCCGGTCCGGCCGGCAACTCGGCTAAGCGGTAACTACCGTCCTTGTCGGTGAAGGCCGTCGCGCTGGCGCCGCGGACGGACACACGGGCGTTGGTCAGGTACTGTCCAGTGCCGACGTTGAGCACGCGGCCCGCCACGGTACCGGTGGCGGCGGGGGCGGCCGCGGGCAGCGGTGCGCCGAGCGAAGCGGCGAGGACGAAGGCACAGATGAGGCGCGCGAGGGCAGTAACAGTCATAGGCGGGAGGGTGGGGTTACGGGAGGGAGGGCTGCGTTCACCGAGAAGGCAATCCGGGAGGCGGCCACCCTCAGCCTTGGATTTAGCGCCCGAGGCGTTCCAGCACTTCGCTGGCCCCGGGGTGACCCGGCGCCCGCCGCAGGGCCTCCTCCAGATGGGGCCGAGCCTCCGCCGCGCGGCCGGCATCAGCGAGGGCGCGGCCGAGGGTGGCTCGAAACTCGGGGTCTGCGGGCGCCAGTTCCACGGCGCGGGTGAAGTGGGGGAGGGCTTCGGGTAGGCGACCGTGGCTCGCGAGGGCGAGACCCCACTTGAATTCGGGCCCGGGAGCCGTGGGCGCTAACCGGCCCGCGGCCGCGAACTCGGCCACGGCCTCCTCGAGCCGACCGCCGTTGGCGAGCGCCCAGCCTAGATTGACGCGGGCGACGACCAGTCCCGGTTCTAGCTCCAAGGCCCGGCGGAAGGCCGCGGTGCCCTCCTCGGGGCGCGCGAGCGTCATTAGGGCCGCGCCACGCGTGTTATGGGCCGCGGCGAACCGCGGTTGCCGGCGCACGGCCTCGTCCGCCAACGGCAGGGCGTCCCGCGGCCGGCCCACCCGCTGCAGCGCGTCGGCCAGGCTGTTGAGGACCTCCGGCGAATCGGGGCGTAACGCGCGCGCCCGCTCGAGGTGCGGCAGGCCCTCTGCCGGTTGCCCCGTGTTCACCAAGTGGGTGCCGAGGTTGAGCTGCGCCGCCCAGCTGTCCGGGTTCCGCGCGAGGGTCGCCGTGTAAAGCGAGACGACGTCCCGGTAGTGGCCCGCCTGCCGCCAGGTCAGGACGAACAGCGCCGCGAGGACGCACGCGGCGGTGGCTCGACCCAAACCCGGGGACCAGCCGCGTTTAGCCCACGCGGTGGTCGCGGTGGCCGCGAGGAAGGCGAGCAGTGCGGGAAGGGCGAGGTACTGGAAGTGATCCGCGACGTAGGAGAAGACGAAGGGGTAGACGTCGAAAAAACCCAGCGCCGGGAAAAGGGTGCCTCCCCATAGGAGCGCCGCCGCCAGCGGACCGCGGCCCTGGGCTCGGCGCAGGAAGAGCCCGGCGAGCACGAGGGCCGCCGCCGCCGGGACTAGCCATTGCCACGCGACCCCGGGATCGACCGTCCACCGCGGGTAGAAAAACGCTAGGTCCACCGGCCAGAGCACCTTGCCGAGGTAGAACCAGAGGATCCGGCCGGCCAGCACCACGCGCGCGGCGGGACCAGCGAGTTCCCCGGCCTCCGCCCCGATCTGGTTGGTCTCCAGCCACGCGGTGCCCAGCCCGGCGCCGATCCCCAGCGCGAACCAGGGCAGCAGCGGCGCCACGTCCCCGCGCCACGAGAGCGTGCCGCGCCGCCACCACGCGACCACGAGTAGCGCCGCGGGCAGCGTCGCGGTGACGGTCTTGGTGAGCAGCGCCGCGACGAACCAGGCTGTCGCCCCTGCGTACGCGCCCGGCCGCCGCGTGGCGTCGAACCGCAGCCAGAGCAGCGCCGCGCCGAGGTAGCACACGGTCGAGAGCGTATTCTTCTGCTCCGCGATCCACGCTACGGATTCAACTGCCACTGGGTGGAGCGCGAACGCGAACGCCGCCAGGACCGCGCCGGGCACCGCGAGCCGCCGCAGGACCGCCGCCAGCAGCAGGGCCGAGAGCGTGTGCCAGACGACGTTGCTCAGGTGGTAACCAGCGGTGGCGTCTCCCCAGAGCCGGTGCTGCACCCAAAAGACGGAGTGCAGCAGCGGATAATACTGCTGCGTCGCGCCTACTTCGCCCCAGATCCGCCCCAGCCCGGCCCACGAGCGTAGCTCCGGACGCGTCACGTGACCCTCGTCGTCCCAGAGGAAGTCGCCGCCCAACGCAGGTAGGTACGCGAGCAGGGTGGCCGCCAGCAGCAAGCAGGAGAGGGTCGGCCAAGGCCACTCCCGGGCCCTAGGTAGCTGCGCGTGGCCGGTCGGTGGAGCGGGAAGGGGAGGGGGCATCGGCGACCACGAAGGGCGCGGAGAACTTGCCGCCGGCAGGTAGTGCTGACGAGCCGACAGTGGGGGCGCGCGCTCGGACTGTCCGCACGACTCTTCCGGCACGAGGCTTTGACGCCCGCGGCAAGGTGGTTTCGGGTGAACCCAATCCATCCCCCGCCGCTCCCGGCCCCCGTGCGGTGCTGGAGCCTCAACCCCGTTTCGCCACCCGCACTTTTACCCTGATGCATCCCCTGTTCGCTTCCCCGAGTCTTCGTTCCGGCCTTGCGACGGCCGTCCTCCTCGCCGCACTTGGCGTCGCCGCGCCCGCCCTCCGAGCCCAGGCCGCGCCCGCGCCCACTCCCGCCGAACTCGCGCGTTGGGACGCTAACCGCAACGGCCGGCTCGACCCCGAGGAGCTCGCTGCCCAGCGCACCGCCGCGGGCGAAACCGTCGCCCTCTCGCCCTTCGAGGTCGTCGCCGACGCCTCCGGCTATTTCCAGAGTAACACGATGTCGGGTACGCGTCTGAACTCGAAGATCGAGGACCTCGGTCAGTCGATCACCGTAATGACGAAGGAGCAGATGAACGACTTCGCGATGCTCAACATCAACGATGTCTTCGACCATATGGCCAGCACCGAGGGCACGGGGACCTACTCGGACTTCGTGGTCGACCGCACCGGCGCCGTCACGGACAACGTTACCTTTGACCCGAACAATGCTAACCGCGTGCGCGGGCTGGGTAACGCGAACATCGCGTTTAATAACATCGCGATGACCGGCCGGGTGCCGGTTGACCGGTTGTGGCTCGACTCGATCGAGCTCAGCCGCGGACCCAACGCCAATATCTTTGGCCTCGGCAACTCCGCCGGCACCGTCAACCAGGTCCCCTCCACCGCCAATGTCAGCCGCAACTTTGCCCGCGCCGAGGCCCGGGCCGATAGCTACGACGGCTGGCGCGGTTCGCTTGACGTCAACCGCGTCTTGCTCGCGAACCGTCTCGCCGTGCGTGGCAGCTTGGCCCACCAGCACACCGGCTTCGTGCGCCGCCCCTCCGGCGAGGACTCCCGTCGCGTGAGCCTGCAGGTGAAGGCGCAGCCCTTCGCCAACACCACCCTCGCCCTCTCGTGGTATAATTACCGCAACGCCGGTACGCGCCCGAACTTCTCGACGCCCCGCGATAACATCACCGCGTGGCTCGCCGCCGGAAAGCCGGCCTGGGATCCGGTTACCCGCCTCATCACCGTCAATGGCGTCACCTACGGGCAGGGCGCCGGGACGACGCTGGTCGCCGGCGGTACCACCGCGATCACCACCCTGCCCACCTACTTCAACAACAGCCCCACCGAGGGCCGCTCCCTCCTGCGCGTGGGAGGCGCAGGCGATCCGCTGTACTTCTCCACTCCGACGGTGACCTCGACCACCACGCCGCTCACCGGGGTGAATAACAACATTCGCTTTGTCTCGACCTCGGCCGTGAACTCCTACGGCGCCGCCCAGCCGCTGTTCGCCTCGTATGCCGCGCTGGCGGACAAATCCCTCTATGACTGGGAAAGTGTGAACCTGATGGCCGCGAACAAGCAGTGGGACAACGTCGACACCTACCTCGCCCAGCTCGACCAGATCTTCCTGCGCACGCCACGCCACACGCTCGCCGCGCAGGCCACCTACCTGCTGGAGGATGCCCGGCAGATCCAGGATCTGCCCCTCGGGCCCGCGAGCGTGAACGGCGTCAACGGTGAGCTCTACGCGGATCCCAACACGCGGAACTTCGACGGCACGCCCAATCCTTATTTCGGCCGGCCCTACCTGCGCAGCAAGGAGCCGTACCTGCGCGAGCGCCCACAGCGCTGGGAGACCGTGCGCGCGCAGTTGGCGTACCGCCTCGACCTCGCGGCCGACAAAGGCTGGACGCGATGGCTCGGTACGCAGCAGTTCCTGGCTTACCACGAGTACAAGGACCAGCGTGACGCGCAGTACGCGTGGCGGCGCACGCCGAAGTCCGGCAACCACGCGTGGCTACTTGAGCAGTTCCGCGCCGGCATCCCGCTCGGCAACCGGACCAATGGCGGCAACGCCTACCCGGCCAGCGCGAACCACATGCGCATTTATGAGCAGTACTACGTCGGGTCCGCTCCGGGGGGTGGCGTGCAGTACGCGCCGGCCCCTTTCCCCGAGGGCGCGACGATCCCGTTCGTGTGGGGGAACGCTGGCGCCTTCCGCGCTGACCCCGTCGTGGTCGGCTACACGCCGGCGCCCGACGGCTCCAGTGCAGGCCGGCAGACGGTCGTGAAGACGACCGGTGGGGTCGTGCAGAGCACGTTTCTCGGCGGCCGCCTTGTCACCACCTTTGGCCAGCGGTCTGACGCGGTCAGCGACCGCAACAAGGTCTTCGCCCGCCTCACGCCGGACCTGCTCGGCTTCGATTACGCCGCCTCCTCGGGCTACACCGACGGCTCCACCTGGCGCCTCGCCAAGGGCCGCACGCGCACCGCGTCCTACGTGCTGCGCCCGTTCCGTGATGTCCCGTTCCTGCGGCCCGCCGCCGCGGGCGGTACGGGCCTCGGTGCGGCGCTCGCCGGGACCCTCGCCAGCTTCAGCCCCTTCTACAACCAGTCCGACAGCTTTATTCCCCAGGGCCCGGCCGTGGACCTGTTCCTCCGCCCGTTGCCCAACCAGACCGGCACGAGCCGGGATTACGGTTTCTGGCTCTCGCTGCTCGACGGCAAGGTGAGCCTCCGCTTCACCCGCTACCGGACCGACCAGATCAACCTGCGTAACGGCGACATCAGCACGATCGCCCAGCGCGTGCTGCGCGCCGACGGCCTCAACGCCGCCGACCGCTGGGCGCTGCAGGACCGCGCCACCGACTGGGTGCGCGAGCTTAACCCTAACTTCACCGAGGCCCATGTGAAGGCCGAGGTCGCCCGCACAATGAAGCTCTCGCAGGAGCAGATCGACGGCCTGGAGAGCGCCATCACCAACGGGCGGCTCGCGGCGATCCAAGATTACGTCGCCAAGGGCGACGAGCTGGAGGTGAACGTGAACCTCTCGCGCGCGTGGACGGTCAGCGGTTCCGCCACCCGGACGGTGGCGATCAACCAGAACGCGGGGTCGACGATTGAAGATTGGATCGCCACGCGACTCCCAGTCTGGGAGTCGGTCGAGGATCCGCGCTTCCCCGATCCGGCGCGCCCCGGCCGCAACCTGCGCTGGCGCACCATTGCCGGGTCCGCTTACACGGCGTACGGCTACGATGGCACGAATTCGGCCGCCACGAATTACACGACCTTCGTCGAGGGGCCGCTCGCGGTCTACCGCCAGCTCGAGGGTCGGCCCCGGCCGCAGATGGCGAAGTACAACTTCCGCTTCAGCACCCGCTACAACCTTTCTGGTTTCACCGAGCACCGTGTCCTCCGCAACACGACCGTCGGCGGCGCCGTGCGTTGGATCGACCGCAAGGCGATCGGCTTCCTCGGAGTCCAGCGGCTGCCCGCGATGATCACCGCCCTTGACCCGGCGAAACCCGTCTACACGCCCGCGGAGACGCAGGTGGACCTGTTCGTGGCCTACCGCACGCGGCTCTTCGCCGACCGGGTCCGAGCCAACTTCCAGCTCAACGTGAAGAACGCGGGCGAGAAGGGCGGGGGACTGCTCCCGACCGCCGTCTTCCCCGACGGCTCGCCGCTCGCCTACCGCATCGTCGACCCGCGGCAGTTCATCCTGTCTGCCTCGTTCGACCTGTAGCGGCGCGCCACCGGAACGGCTGGCCTCGCGCCCCGGTGCAGCCCACGCTCCGGGGATGCACCCCCGCCGTCTGCTCCTGCTCGCCCTGCTCTGCGCCCCCGCGTTCGCCGCCGAGGGCTTCACGTCCCTGTTCAATGGCCGCGACCTCACCGGTTGGGACGGCGAACCCGGGCTCTGGCGCGTCGAGGATGGCGTGATTGTCGGCACGAGCGAGCCGGGCAAGCCGCGCACGAACTCGTTCCTCATCTGGAAAGGCACCGTGCGCGACTTCGAGCTGCGCGCCACGGTCAAGGTGGTCGGCGACAACAACTCGGGCCTGCAGTACCGCAGCCGCCGCCTGCCGGAGGTCACCCCGTGGACGATCGCCGGCTACCAGTGCGACGTGCACCCGGTGGACGTTCACACGGCGATGACTTACGAGGAGCGTGGGCGCGGCATCTTCGGCTACAACGGGGTCGACGTCGTGATGGATCCGACGGGGCAGCGCTGGCAGGTGGGCGAGCGCCCGCGGGTGACGGCGGACCTTTCCCAGTGGAACGAGTTTACGGTGATCGCCCGGGGCAACCGGCTTGAGCATCGCGTCAACGGCCGCACGACCTCGGTCTTCATCGACCACGACGAGAAGAACCGGGCGCTGGAGGGGCTGATCGCGATCCAGCTCCACGCCGGGGTGCCGCACCGCACCTACGTGAAGCAGGTGCTGCTCAAGGAGCTGCCGCCCGCTCCGGCGGCGGCCTTCGACGCCGCCACGCTGCCCGCAGGCGCGCGGAAGATCGACAAGCCGAAGGTCGTCAGCGCGCAGGGCCGCAACCCGCCGGCGAAGAA
>CAIOTK010000371.1 GCA_903861185.1 uncultured Opitutia bacterium
CGGCGGCCGTTGATGAGCACGAGGGTCGAGTTCACGCCGAGGCCGCGCAGGGAGATGGCGGCCGTACCGGGGGAGGAGGTGTTGACCCGGTTTTCGGCGAAGCCGCCCGCGCCGATCTCAGGGATCTTGCGCAGGAGGTGCATCAGGTTGGTCTGGCCGGAGGACTCGATCTCGGCCGCGGTGAGGACGCGCAGGTTCGCGCCGCCGGCGGATTCACCGAGGCGGAGGTTGGTGCCTGTGACGGTGAACGCCTCGAGGCGGGTGGGCGCGTTGGCGGCGCCGGCGGGGCCGGTTTGGGCCAGCGCGGGGCCGGCGAGGAGCGCGGCGAGCAGCAGTCGGGGGAGGGTGGTACGCATAATGGTTCGTGCGGGAGGTGCGGGGGGGGAACAAGCGCACGCCCGCCCCCCGATGCAAGCCCTGCCTGCCCGCCTTCCGCGCCTGGGTTTGGCTCAGGGCAGCCCGCGAGCCACCGCCGTTTGGATGCGGGTGGCGAGGGCGCGCATCCGTGCCCGGACTTCCGCAACATCGACGGTGAGCAGACGCCGGTCTTCCATCACCACGCGGCCGTGGATGATGGTGGTGCGCACGTCGCGCGGTCCCGCCGCGTAGACCAGCGCCGCGTAGGGGTCGTAGAGCGGGATCAGGTGGGTGGCCTCCGTCTCGAGGATCACGACGTCCGCCAGCTTACCCGGCTCGAGGGAGCCGATCCGGTCCTCGAGGTGCAGGGCGCGCGCCCCGCCGCGCGTGGCCATCGTGACGACTTCGACGGCCGGCATCACGTTGCGGTCTTTGCGGTCCAGCTTGTGGACCTTCGCCACGTACCCCAGTTGCCCGATGATATCCAGGGTGTTGCCGCTCATCGGACCATCGGTGGCGAGGCCCACCCGCAGGCCCAGCTCGTGCATCCGCAGGGCCGGGGCGACGCCCTTGGCGGACTTAATGTTGGCGACCAGCGCGTGGGCGACGCCGACCTCCCGGTCGCGCAGCAGGGCGAGGTCGGTCTCGTTGACGAAGATGCAGTGGGCGGCGACGAGGCGGCGGTTGAGCAGGCCGAGGTTGTCGAGGTACTCGACGGGCGTGCGCTGGTGCTCGCGCCGCAGAGTCGCCACCTCGTCCGTCATCTCGGCGAGGTGGATCAGGACCGGGGCGTTGAGCTCCGTGGCCAGTCGGCCTATCTCCCGCAGGCGGGCGGCGTCGACGGTATACGGCGCGTGCGGGGCGAAGGCGGGTGTGATCAGCGGGTCGCCGCGGAACTCCGCGATAAAGCGCTGGGCGCGCTCGATCCCGCCATACGGTGCGGGGGCGTCCGGCGCGGGGAAGTTGACGACCGTCTGCCCGAGCACGCCACGGATGCCCGCCTGCCGGGCGGCGCGCGCCACTTCCTCCTCGAAGTAGTACATATCCGCGAAGGTCGTCACCCCGCCCTCGATCATCTCAATAATGCCGTGCAGCGCGCCCCAGTACACGAGGTCGCGGTCGACGAGCGCCTTCTCCAGCGGGAAGATGAACCGCCGCAGCCGGTCCGGCACGTCGTCGCCGAGGCCGCGAAAGACGGTCATCGAGGCGTGAGTGTGGGTATTAATGAACCCCGGCAGCACCAGCCCACCGCGCGCGTCGATCACGCGTTCCGCCTGGTAGCGTTCCGCCAGCGCGGCCGGGCCCACCGCGACGAGCCGTTCGCCTTGGATGACGACCACACCGTCCGGGTGGACGTCGCGCTGCTCGTTCATCGTCACGACGTATGCGTTCTTCACCAGCAAGTCCGCTCGTTCGGGCGCGGCGGCGGGCCACGCCGGCGCCGCGCTCGCGAGGAGGAGGAACAACGGGCGGGACCAGCGGCGGAGGGCGGCGGAGGTCATAAGGGCGGCCAAGGGGCTAGCGGCGTGGGGCGGCCGGGGTGAACTGAAATCGTCCAGCCGCGGCGGCGAGGCAGGCCGGCGACGTCGCGGCCGGGCACTAGGTTCATCGCGACTACTCCCGCATCCGGACTTCGTCGTCCGCGCAGGCGAGGCGTTCGATGTCCTCGCGTCGCGACGCGTAGGCCGCGGTCAGCGCGGCGCGAGTGCCGCCCTCGAAGCAGTCGGGCGTGAAGCCCGGGGCGAGCGTGCAGCCGTACAGCGCGTACAGTCCGCCCGGGACTAGGTGGCC
>CAIOTK010000372.1 GCA_903861185.1 uncultured Opitutia bacterium
ACCGAAGCGGGCGGGGAACCTCCCGCTCATGAGACCCATGCGCGAGGGCACGCAGATGGGCGCGACGGTGTAGGCGTTGGTGAACCTTGTGCCCTCGGCCGCAAGCCGGTCGATATGAGGTGTGTGGATGTCCTTGCAGCCGTATGCGCCGATGTCGGCATAGCCCATGTCATCGGTTAAGATAATGACGAGGTTGGGCTGTTTGTATGGCGCATCTGCAGCGTGCAGCGTAGCCAGCGGTGCAAGCAGGAGGGCGGCAAGGAGGGTGAGGCTTCGTTTCATTGGAGGTAGGTGATGGGCGGTTAGCTGTGCTTGAGTTCGATCGTCACGGTCTGGCCGGCAGGCAGGGCGAAGCGGCCGGGGGCGATCAACTTCAACGCGAGCCGCTCGTCGCGGTGCACGACGAGCTCACCCGCGGCGTTCGGGGGCAGGTTGAGAGTAAGCGTGCGGTGGCCGAGCGGGCCTTTGCCGGAAAACCCGATCGGCCCGTGCGGTGTGTGCACCGTCAGCGCGAGGTCGGGCAGGTCGGCCAGTTGCGGGCGGATCTCGTAACGCTTGAACGCTGGCTCCAGCAGGCGGATGCCGGCCAGGCTCATCACCGCGACGTAGATCGGCGCGCAGCAGATGTGGCTCCAGTTGTTCGGCGTGTCGGGCTTTTTGCTGCCGCCGTAGAATTCCTCGATCGAATTGTTGAGCCGCACCGAGTTCATGGCGCCATAGACCTCACGTAGTTCCTTCACGACCACGTCGGAGCGTCCGCCTTTGGCCAGGGCCCACCAGCCCCACGCCACCGGCTCTGTCGAATTGTCGATGCCGACATTCTTGGGCTTCGTTGCCAGCAGTTCCACGCTGCGCCCGATCGCGCCGTCCGGGCACTGGTCATACTCCACGGAGATGCCGAGGGTCATCTCGCTGAAGTGAACGCCTCCGTCCTCGCGCCACCAGGGCAGGTTGTCCACAAAGGCGCCGTGTTCGCGGCTCCAGAAGCGGGCGAGGGTGGCCTGCAGCACGCGTGCTCCCAGCCGTTCGATTTCGGTGGCGAGTTTCGTGTCACCAAAGGCGCGGCACATCGGGGCCATGGCCCGGCTGAGCATGGCCGCCCAGAACAGGTTGAAAGCGCATTGCCGGTCCCGCTGGTGCGGAAAGTTGCCGGAGAAGCCCACGTAGACGATCGGGAACCCATAGTCTTCCTGATCCACCGGCAGCAGACCGTCCGGATTCATCTTCCCGCGCAGGTAGTTCACCTGGCGCAGCAGCCGCGGATAGGGTTCGCGCAGCGGCGCAAGGTCACCCGTGTAGAGGTAGTATTCCCAGCAATCGAAGGTGAACCGGATGCCGACATCGAGCAGGGCTCCGCAGTGCGTCGCTTCCAGCACCCGCTGGCCCAGACGAGTGATCCGATCGTGCGACGGCCAAGCATCCATGAAGTAGCCCTCGGACGTACTGCCCTGGCTGTAACTCCGGAGGAAGCGCGCGACCTGTCGATTCTCCCCGGCCAGCGTGTGGATGGCGTGCCGGCACTGCGAGGATCCGCCGGAGTATTGGTTTCGTTCCCGGCTCATGCCGTCCACGAAGGTCTCCTGCGCCTGATTGCGCATGGTGTTGGTCGCGGCATCGAACACGCGTTGCACCACCGGATCCGAGGTGATGACGCGCGGTTCGTGCGGCCAGGGATACTCGCGCTTCAAGATGCCCGGATTCGACACCACGACCGTGCCGCGTCCCGGATGCAGGTGGATTTGCAGCCAGCGGAAGCAGTCGAAATCGAACCAGCGGAAGTGATTCACCCCCTCCCGGCAGGTGAAGCGGGCCCATTTGTGGTAATGCGTGTTCAACAGCGCGGGGCCGCCCACTTGATGCCCGTCCAGCTGCATCATCTCCAGTGTCGTTCCCGCCGGAGCCTCGATCGTGATGCCCGGCCAGCCCACGGACTGTTCCGGCAGTGCGAAGGTCAGAGTCGTGCCGCGCTCCGGGTCGAGTTCGAGCCGCCACGCCTTCTCTCCGGCAGGCTGGGCCGCCTGCGTCACTTCGGCCTGGTAGGCATTGGCGGGACGCACGGCAAAATACTCGGCAATCGGCCGCTTCCAGGTGATGCGGTGCTGCTCGACCAGCGGCGCCGCTGAAATCCAGGTCTCGCGCATCAGGGGGATGGGGCGCGGGCGCAGCTCGAACTTGGAACGAGCCTCCGCGCCGTAGATGAACTTCCGCGGGCCGTGAATCCAGTTCATCACTTCGTTGGTCGGGTCGGCGAAGATCGGTTGATTGGCCGGACACGGCGGCAAATACGGCTCCAGCCAGTCGCCATTCTCCGCGAATCCCTGCTCGTTCCATCCGTGTGGGTGGAGGCGGCCATCGAACTCCTCTTGGAGGGCGCGCATGAAGAACATGCGATGCTGCCCCGGCTTCCACGCCTGCGACAAGTGGACGCGCCACGCGTTGTCCGAAACCACCGTTTCGAGCCGGCCGTCGGCGTGCTCGATCTCCAGCTTGAAGATGAAGCCGGCGCGGCTCATTGGACACGTCGCGTCACCCTGGCCATAGTAGAGCACGGTGGCACCGATCACGTTCTCACCCGAAGTCAGGGACTCGGTGAGATCCATGTGATCCACCTCCGGCCAGCGCGGGTCATTCGGAGCCGGTCCCCATTGCACCCGGCCGCCATTGACTTCGAGCAGGTAGCGGCTCTCGCCGATGATCCAGCCCTTCGCTTTCTTTGGCTTCGCGTTCAGCTGCAGGACGCGGCGGAAAAGAACGAAGGTATTCGGCAGCGTGCGGTCGCCCGGATACCAGAGCCACTTGGCGGGTGAGAGATCCAGCGTGTCGCCGGGCGCTGACTCAAACGGCTTTACCGGGAACGGGGTAACGGGCGCCCCCGGAGCCTCGGATGATTTGGCTGCCTCCGCGGCCACGGCCGCCGGCGTGACGGCGGCGGAGAAGGCGGCCAGACCGGAGGATTTTAGGAATTCGCGGCGAGGAAGGTTGGCGGAATCAAGTGATGGTTTCATAAGAAGAATGGGTTCAGGCGAGCAGCGCGCTGATCACGCGGCCGTGAACGTCCGTCAGTCGGAAACGGCGGCCCTGAAACCGGTAGGTCAGGCGCTCGTGGTCGATGCCGAACAGATGGAGGAGGGTTGCGTGCAGGTCGTGGACGTGCACCGGGTCCTTCACGACGTTGTAGCCGTAGTCGTCGGTCTCGCCGTAGGTGAGGCCCGGCTTGACGCCGCCGCCGGCCATCCAGCCCGTGAAGCAGCGGGGGTGGTGGTCGCGACCGAAGTTGTTCGCGGTCATCGGCCCTTGGCAGTAGTTTGTCCGCCCGAACTCGCCGCCCCACACGACCAAGGTATCCTTGAGCATGCCGCGCGACTTGAGATCGGCGACCAAGGCGGCGGCAGGCTGGTCAGTTTCAAGGCACTCGCTCCGGAGGCCGGTCGGCAGGCTGCTGTGGTGATCCCAGTCCTGATGGTAAAGCTGGATGAACTTCACGCCGCGCTCGGCCAGCCGACGTGCGAGCAGGCAGTTGGCGGCGAAAGTGCCGGGGTTGCGGGCGTTGGGCCCGTAGGAATCGATCACATGCGCGGGCTCTCCGCGGAGGTCGGTGACTTCGGGGACGCTCGATTGCAGGCTGAACGCCATTTCGTAGTTCGCGATGCGCGTTGAGATCTCGGCATCGGGGGTGCCGGCGAACTGGTGCTCATGTAATTCACGCAGGCGATCCAGCGCCAGGCGCCTGCCTTTCGCGCTCTGCCCGGCGGGGTTGTTCAGGTAAAGCACGGCGTCGGCGGCGGAGCGGAAGCGCACGCCCTGGTGCCGGGCCGGCAGGAAGCCGGATCCCCACAGATGGGACATCAGCGGCTGGCCCTTCTTCTTGTCCTTGGTGATCAGCACAACGAAGGACGGCAGGTTGGCATTCGCGCTGCCCAAGCCGTAATCGATCCACGAGCCGAAACTGGGACGGCCCGGGATCTGCGAACCCGTCTGCATGAAAGTGACGCCTGGTCCGTGATTGATGGACTCGGTGTGCATCGAACGGATAATGCAAAGGTCGTCGGCGATTTTGGCGGTGTGGGGGAGGAGTTCGCTGAACCAAGCGCCGCTCTGGCCGTGCCGGGAAAATTTGAAGGGCGAGCCGGCGATAGGGATGGAACTCTGGTTGCCGGACATGCCGGTGAGTCGTTGGGCGCCGCGCACGGAATCGGGGAGCTGTTCGCCGTGGCGTTGATTGAGGAGCGGTTTGGGGTCGAGGAGATCCAACTGGGAGGGGCCACCAGACTGGAAAAGGTAGATGACGCGCTTGATCCGTGCCGGGAAGTGGGGGAGCTCGGGAAGTCCCGCGGTGCCCGGCGCTGGCGTCGCGGCCCGCGCTTCGGGGCGCAGCAGGTCGGCCAGTGCGATGCCGCCGAGGCCGAGAGCGAGCCGGTTGAGGCACTCGCGGCGGCTCATTGAAAACCAAGGGGTGTGGCCGGTGCAGAGTGGTGAGTGGGATGGGTGTGTCGGCATGGTGGTGATCAGCGCTTCATCACGAACTCGTCATGGTTCATCAGGGTATTGACGACCACGGCGACCGCCGCAGTGACCGGGGGCGGCAGGCCGACCGCGCGGGGAGTGGCGCCCGTGGAGAGATAGGTCTCGGCCCCACGCGGATCGGCGGTGAACACCGCCAACTGGTCCTCGAAGAGGCGGATAATTATTTCCCGCTCGGCGGCGTCCGGCGGTCGGCAAAGCACCCGCTCGAAGACTGCGGCCACGATCCGGTCCCGCTGTCCTCCGTGAGCGCGATAGAGTTCTTCGGCCAGCGCCCGGGAGGCTTCGACAAATTGGGGGCCATTCAGCAGCACAAGCGCCTGGAGGGGCGTGTTGGTGGTGTCGCGGCGGACCACGCAGACCACCCGCTTCGGCACGTCGAAGGCCTCCAGCACCGGGGCCGGACCGGTGCGCCGCCAGAAGGTGTAGACGCTGCGGCGGTAAAGGTCCTCTCCCTTGCCGGCGGGGGCGGGCTTGAATGATTCGGGGATATCATAGGTGTAGGCGGGAGGACCACCGATCTTCTCGACGAGCAGTCCGCTCGCTGCCAGGGACCGGTCGCGGATCATCTCGGCGGGAAGCCGGTAGCGCGGGCCACGAGCGAGCCACGTGTTCTCCGGGTCATCCGCCATGATCCCCGGCGTCGCAAAGCTGCGTTGCCGGTAGGTCTCGGAAAGGACGATCGTCCGGAGGAGAGCCTTCACATCCCAGCCCGACCGGATGAACTCACCGGCGAGCCAGTCCAGCAACTCAGGGTGGGTGGGCTGGTCGCCCTGGCTACCAAAGTCTTCGGCGGTCTTTACGAGCCCATGTCCGAACAGGGCCTGCCAGAAACGATTCACCGTCACGCGGGCAAAAAGCGGATGGCGCGGGTCGGTCAGCCAGCTCGCCAACCCGAGACGGTTGCGGGGCTCCGAGGCCGGAAACGGGGGCAGGATCTCCGGGGTGCCGGCCGCGACACTTTCGCCGCGCTGATCATACTCTCCGCGCCGGAGGACGTAGGCGGTCCGGGGCTGGAAGCTCTGCCGCATGACCATGATTTCGCGGGCTTCCTCCGCGGCATCGGTTTGGGCTGCGCGCGCGGCTTGAAGCGACCCCCGCGCCTGCTGGTAGGCGGGGTCATGGTTGGTCAGGTAATAGTCGAAGCGCGCCTCCGGGGCGGCCCCCGCCAGCGCGCCGGACCTGTGCAGGTCGGCCGCCTCGAGCTCGGTCACCGCTCGGTTGAAGATGCGGAGGTCGTCGACCAGCCCGTCCTTGAACGCCCGGTCGCGGAAGCGCGCCCCGACGGTCAGCGTGTTGGGGGAAAATTCGGGTGGGTTGTAGGTGCGGCTGCCGGTGACTTTCGGCAGCTTGGTGACGCCGTCCACCAGGTCCGCAACGTCCTGCCCGAACAGGCTGCGGATCTCATCGACCGAGACATCGGTGTCCTCGACCACGTCATGCAGCAGGCCGGCGATGATGGTGGACTGGTCGAGCTTGAGGTCGGTGAGCAGGCCGGCGACAGCCACCGGATGGGCGAAATACGGATCGCCCGAATGGCGCAGCTGCTGGCCGTGCTTCATGACCGCGAAGACGTAGGCCTTGTTGAGCTCGTCTTCCTGCGCGTCTGGCTGGTACGCCTTGACCAGGTCGACCAGTTCGTTCTGACGCAGAAATTTGCGGCGCGGCTTCGCAGCGGCGGGAGGGGCCGTATCAGGCTTCTTGAAAGGGGCTACGGTGGATGGTTGCCCCATGCATTACGATCCCTAGAAACGCTCTTCGCGCGCCGACTCCAGCTCGACCTGATAGGCCTTGAGAACTTCTTCTTCCGACGAGGCCGGAGCGGCAGCCAGGGCGCGCTTGTCGGCTTCTTTTTCGGCTTCTTCGTTCGGACGGACTTCCTGCAGGTCGGCGACCAGGCTGTCGCGGATGGTTTCGAGATCAACCGTCTCGGCCGCGATTTCGCGCAGGGCGATGACCGGGTCCTTGTCGTTGTCGCGATCGATCGTGATGGGCGAGCCCTCGCGGATCACGCGGGCGCGGTGCGCAGCAAGCAGGACCAGGTTGAAGCGGTTCGGGACCTTTTCAACGCAGTCTTCAACCGTGACACGGGCCATGCGAGTCTCCTTTACGGGGCCGCTCCGTCTACAGGAAGCGGTTCGCGGACGCAACATAGGCGTTTCAGCGCAGTTTTGCCAGCAATTACCGGGAGTTCAGCCAGTTTCACCGTACCGGCCGGCCCTTGGCAGCAGGGATTTGACTTGGGGGGCCGGCCCCGGGCAGGACAGAGCCATGCCAAAGCCTGCCCCTGCCTCCCCGCCTGAAGCCCCCAAGGACTGCCCGCTTTGCCCGCGGCTGCACGGGTTCATTGCGGCCAACCGGCTAGCTCATCCGGATTGGTTCAACGGAGCGGTTCCGTCGTTCGGAGAAGCGTCTGGCCGTTTGTTGATCGTGGGGCTGGCTCCCGGCCTGCAGGGGGCCAACCGGACAGGACGGCCATTCACGGGGGATTATGCGGGCGACCTGCTCTATTCGACCCTGGACAAATTCGGGCTGTCGACGGGGACGTTCAAGGCGCGGCCGGACGATGGCCTGAAGCTCAAGGACGCAATGATCACCAATGCGGTGCGCTGCGTTCCGCCTGAGAACAAGCCGACCGGGGCCGAAATCCTGACCTGCCGACCCTTCCTGATCTCCCGGATCGGGGCGATGCCCAAGCTGAAGGTCCTATTGGCGCTGGGCCGGATCGCCCACGATTCAACGGTGCGGGCATTGGGCGGCAAGCCGTCAGCTAATGTCTTCGGCCACGCCCGACGGCACGTGCTGGAGGGACCAAATGGCCCCCTGATCCTTCACGACAGCTACCATTGCAGTCGGTACAACACGAATACCGGCCGGCTGACCGAGGAGATGTTCCACAACGTCTTTGCCGGGATGCGGAAGGACCTGGACGGCTGACAGGCCGGTAGACTTGTCATTGATTTTCGCGTAATCGCGCCCGGCTCGCGGGTATAGCTCAATGGTAGAGCAGCAGCCTTCCAAGCTGAATACGAGGGTTCGATTCCCTCTACCCGCTCCAGC
>CAIOTK010000373.1 GCA_903861185.1 uncultured Opitutia bacterium
CGCCCGCATCGAGCTTCTCGGCGGCGCCGGTGATATCGGTGATCCCGCCGACCCCGATGTGCGGTAGGCGCCCCTGGGTGGAGCGGGCGACGTAGCCGATGATTTCCGTGGAGCGGCGGCGGAGCGGGGCGCCGCTGAGCCCGCCGGCTTCACCCACGGCAGCGAACGGGCCGGGCCGGGCGATCGTCGTGTTGGTGGCGATCAGGCCATCGAGGCGGAATTCGGCCACCACCGCGAGGACGGCATCGATCTGGGGCCAGGAGAGGTCGGGGGAGATCTTGAGCAGGACCGGCACCGCCGGCCGGCCGGCGGCCGGGCGTTCGCGGTTGGCGGTGGTGATAGTCTGGAGCAGTTCCCGGAGCCGGCCCTCGTCCTGCAATTGGCGGAGGTTGGGGGTGTTGGGGCTGGAGACGTTGAGTACGACGTAGTCGGCCCAATCGGCGAGCAGGCGGAAGCTGGCGAGGTAGTCGGCGGTGGCCTCTTCGAGGGGGGTGACCTTGGATTTGCCGAGGTTGATGCCGAGGGGGATAGCGCGCCGGCCGGGACCGGGTTGGCGGGCGAGGCGGGCGGCCATCGCGGGGGCGCCGCCGTTGTTGAAGCCCATCCGGTTGATGACAGCTTCCTCGGCGGGATAGCGGAACATCCGGGGCTGCGGGTTGCCCGGCTGGGCGTGGGCGGTGACCGTGCCGACCTCAACGTGGCCAAAACCGAGCGCGGCGGCGGCGGGCCAGGCCCGGGCATCCTTGTCGAAGCCGGCGGCGAGGCCGACCGCGTTGGGGAAGGTTAGACCGAAGGCCTGGACCGGGCGCTGGAGGCGGGCGAGCCGCTCGTGATGGGCGGCGAGGAGCCGGCAGAGGGGGGCGAGGCGGCCAAGGGCAGCCATCGCACTGACGCCCAGCTCGTGGGCGTGTTCCGAGTCGCGGCGAAAGAGCGCCGGCCGCACCAGCTTTTCATAGAGGCTGCCCATTCGCTCTACGTGGGCCCAAAGCCGCGGCCTTGGCAAGGCGCCGAGTGGCAGAACTCCCTTTTTTTGAAGTGGTTCCGCAGCCGCCCAAGACCCGGAGCGACCGCAAGAAACAGCGCTCAATTTTGCTTGTTTTTTGAATCTCAGGAAGCACGCTGCGCGAAAATTTCATCCGCCCTTTTTCTTCCATGGCCAAAGCAATCAAACCGCTCGAATGGTGCGTCGTCCGCCTCGGCGAGGATCACAACTGGTGGGTCGCCGAGACCAGCGACCCCGTGCGCTGGGACGTCGATGGCCTAAGCATCGTCGATCCTCGGCAGGTCCAGCACCTAGTCGAATTGGTGGAACCGCTCCGAGATTACGGCTTCAATCAAGACATCTTCGAGGCAGCGTTCATCCCGTTCCGCATCGACAAGGACCTCGGCAACGGGAAGGTGCGCCTGCGGCGGATGAAGGAGTCGCTGTTCGAGTCCGAGGATAAGCTGTTCGCATTGCCGGACATCCTCGATGAGGAGAATGGCCCCTACGCTGACCTGCTGGATCACCTCACTCGCTGCCGGGTGAAGATGCTCAACGACCTGTTCAAGTTTGAGACCAAGCTGTCGGTGGACGAGGTCGAGGACGAGATCCGCGAGGACCAGAACAGCAGCTTCATCCAGGGTAAAGCGGTGCACGTCTTCGAGGAACTCGGGGGCATCTTGGACTATATGCCGGCGGGGTACGACCCGGACGAAGAAGGCCCCGCGAAGGGCGAGGGTGACGAGGCGGACGACGAGGACCTGCCGGAGTTGGACGCCGAGGAGGAGGAGAAACTCAAGAACGACGATTCCCTCAAGTGGGACGAGGACGAGGAGGGTGACGAGGACGAGGAGGGCAAGAAGAAGGAAGGCGAGGAGGACGAGGATGAGGACGAGGACGAGAAGAGCGGGGACTCCGACGACGACGGGGAGAAGCCCAAAGCCCGTTCGCGGAAGCGCTAAAGGGGGTTGAAGGCGGGTCCTTGGGCGGGTCGCGCAGGCGCGGCCCGCCGCCTTCTGCGCTTCCCTTGCGCTGCGCGCGCTTGCACCGGGCGACGGCGCCGGTTTGCTCCGCCGCGATGCCTGAACCTTCGTCCGCCCGCCGACCTTGGCCGCTGAAATGGATCGTGGTTGCGATCCTCGCGGTGGTGGTCCCGTACACGTGGCTGACGCTGTCTTACCGCAAGCCGGGGCCGGCGTTCCAGCCTTACGAGGACCTGCGCCGGCAGGCGAATGTGAAGCGGCTCCTGGCGGCGGGCTATCAGCGTATTCCCCTCACCGCGCAACGGCCGGCAGACCGGCCGGCGGTGGCCGGCGGAGCGGACGCGCGGAGCGGCCCCGGCGGGCTGCCCGCGGATCTCGTGGAGACGCTGGTCGAGCCCCTACCCTTGGCGGAGGAGATCCTAACCGTGCGGGCGGCCCCGGCGGTCGCGCGGCTCCTCCCCTACACCATTGAACTGACCTGCCGGCTGGCGTCCGATCAGGAACAACTGGCGGGAGGGGACCTGTACGTGCGCGGCAACCAACTGGTGCTCGCCCCGCGGTTCGAGCGCGTGAGCGGCGCGCTACAGACTCGTTCGCGGCAGACCATCGCGCTGTTGACCTTGCCCGGCGGCACGTTGGCGCCCGGCGCGTACGAGGTGCTACTGCCCGGCGTCCGGGGATCCCGCGCGTGGCGACTCGAGGTCCGGTGAGCCGCGGCGGCTATTGACCTGCCCCGTCGCATCCCCGACAACTCGCCGCCCAACGATGAGCTCCAGTTCCGGCACGCCCGCCCCAACCTCGGCGATCAGCACCACGATCAAGCCGACGGACCTGCGCGGCATCCTGAAGTACGTGCCGCGTTTCCAGGGGCAGATCTTTGTGATCGCGATCGACGGCTCGATCATCGCGGATGACAATTTCAGCAATCTCTTGGTGGACATCGCGGTCCTCCGCTCGCTGGGCATCAAGGTGGTCCTCGTGCACGGCATCAGCCACCAGTTGCGCGAATTGTCCGAGTTGCGGGGCATTCCGATCTCGAACGCCGACGGTTCGGGGGTGACCGACGCCGCGACGCTGGACCTCGCAGTGCGGGCGGCGGCGCGGGCCTCGCACGCGTTCGTGGAGGGGCTCACGCAGAACCTCCTCAAGTGCGCGATCACCAATGCCGTGCGGGCGCTGCCGGTCGGGATCATCCGCGGCGTGGACCAGCAGTTCACCGGGAAAGTGGACCGCATCGACAAGGATTTCCTCGGCGAGCTGATCGACCGGCAGATCATCCCGGTGCTGCCGCCGATCGGCTTCGGGCCGGACGGCAAGTCGTTGCGGCTGAACTCGGACTTGCTGGCGGCGGAGGTGGCCGAGGCGTTGCAGGCGACAAAGATTCTGTTTTTGGGCCCGTTGGCCGGGCTGGAGATCGACGGCGAGTTCCGCCGGGAAATCTCGCTGGAGGCGCTGCAGCAGATCGCCCGGGAGGCGCCCGCGCGCATCGATCCGGCGGTCCAGAGCAAGGCGCTGCACGCGATCAAGGCGATCGAGACGGGGACCCCGCGGGTCCATATCTTGGACGGGCGGATCTTCGACGGGCTGCTGAACGAAATCTTTTCCAACGACGGGGTCGGCTCGCTGGTCTACGGGAACGATTACCAGCAGATCCGTCGCGCGCGGAAGGGCGATGTGCGCCTGATCTACAACCTGACCCGCAACGCGGTCCGGCGCGAGGAGCTGATCCACCGCACCCAGCAGGCGATCGAGAAGAACATCGAGCAGTTCTACGTCTTCGAGGTCGACGAGAACATTATCGCCTGTGTGACCCTGTATTTCTACCCGGATTCTCCGCGGGTGGCTGAGGTTGGCTCGCTGTACGTGATGCCGTTCTACCACAACCGCGGGATCGGCCGGAAGATGGTGGAGTACGCCGGGATGGTGGCCAAGGAGCGCGGGGCCGACACCCTGCTGGCGCTGTCGACGCAGAACTTCGGCTTCTTCACCAATGTGTGCGGCTTCGAGGAGGCCTCCAAGGAGGCCCTGCCCGAAGCGCGGTTGCGCACCTACGACGAGAGCGGGCGCAACGCCAAGGTGCTGCGCAAGCCGCTCTGAGCCGGAAGTCCGGCCGCAGCTCGGTCCGCCTCAGCCGGCCACCGCTTCCGCAACTACCTGAACCTCGACCGTGCTGCCGCGAGGCAGGCCATTCACGGCGACCGCGGCGCGCGCGTGTCGGCCGGCATCCCCGAAAATGGAAACCAGTAGGTCGCTCGCGCCATTGAGGACGGCGGGGCTCTCGGTGAAGCCGTCCAGCGCGTTCACGTAACCGCTCACGAAGACGATGCGTGCGATCCGGTCGAGGGAGCCGACCTCCGCCCGCAGGTTCGCGAGCGTATTGAGCACGCAGACCGCGGCCGCCTCGCGCGCGCTCTCGACGGTCTGCTCCCGCCCAACCTGGCCCACGTGGGTCTGCACGCCATTGCGCACCGCGATGGTGCCGGCGCAGTACAACAGATTACCGGTGCGGACGACGGGGACGTAGCTGCCGGCGGCGGCCGGCGGAGCGGGGAGCGTGAGGCCGAGGGCGGCAAGGCGGGCTTCGGGAGACATCGTCCCCCACCCCACCGCGGCGGCGACCCCGAGGCAATCCCTTCCTGCCCTCGCGGTCAGGGTGCGGGCGGCAGCGCGACGCCGGCGAGGTCCAGCGGCGCTTCCAGGATCCCGAGTTCCCGCAACTGGGCAGCCAGCGCCGCGAGGCGGGCGGGGTCCAAGTGGCCGATGCGCTCGCCGCGGTCGGGATCCCCGGTCACGAAGCGACCCGCGACCAGTTCCCGCCGCGAGTGCTCCAGCAAACCGGGGGTCATCTGGGGGTTACGCTGGAGGATGAGCGCGTCGGCCGCCGCAGGATCGCCGGTCAGGTACTCGTGCCAACCGCGGATCGAGGCTTGGACAAAGGCCCGGACCAGCTCGGGCCGATCCTGCACGAGGGAGCGGCGCGCGACCACCACGTGGTATGGGTCGTACCCCGCTTCCGCGAGGCCGAGCCAACGCACCGCGCGGCCTTGAGCGCGGGCGAAGTAGGGCTCGTTCGTGACCATCGCCTGTTGGATGATTTCTGGACGGCTGAGAAACTCGCCCAGACCGTAGGTATTCTGGCGCTTCTCGAAGGTGATTCCGAAGCGGCGCTCGAGGTACGGCATCCACGCCATCCCGACGTTGCCGATCACGGTGCGGCCAGCGAGGTCCGGGAAGGAGCGGACCGGGCTGTCCGCGTGCACCATCAGCGCCAGTGGTTCGTGCTGGAGGGTTGCCATTACCATCACCAGCGGGAGCCCGCGGCTGACCGCGAGGAGGACGTCATCCGCGCGGAGCATCCCGAAATCCGCGTCGCCCCGGGCGACCTTGAGCCGGATGCCAGCCCCCGGTCCCCCGGGCCAGATCTCGGCGTCGAGCCCCGCGGCCGCGTAGTGCCCGGCGGCGAGCGCCTGGTAAAAGCCACCGTGTTCCCCCTGCGGGAACCAGTCCGTTTGGAGCGTGACCCGAACGCGCGGGGCGGGGCTACCCGGGTTGGGCGGGGGTTGTTCCGGGCCGCGCGCGCAGGCGCCCAGCGCCAGGACGGCGAGGGCAAGGCACCAAAGGCGCGACGGGCGGGAACGCATAAGCCATCCAACCTTCGCAGGGCGGGGCCGGGCCAGCCCGAAACGCACGGATTGCCACGGGCGGAGCGCGCGCCGACGCTTGCGGAATGACCTTCGCGGAGTGGCGCGGGATGGAACCGGCAATGGCGGCGGCGGAAGTGCACCGGCGGGTACGGACGCGACTGGAACCCGCGCAGCAACGGGCCGTGATTGCGTGGCTGCGACCCGAGGCCGAGCTTGCGGCGGCGCTCACGGCGACGGAGCCCGGCAGGCCGCTGGGCCGCGTGCCGTATTTCGCGAAAGACCTCTTCGACACGGCGGGAGTGCCGACGGCCGCGGGCGCCACCTTTCTGCCGCGCGAACGGGCCTCCGGCGCGCGGGACGGGGCGTTGGTGGCGGCGTGCGCCCGGGCCGGGGCCGTCCTCGCCGGAAAGACGCACCTGCACGAGTTTGCCTACGGCATCACGGGGGAGAACCCGCATCACGGCGACTGCCACCGGCCCGGTTTCCCCGGACGGACCACGGGGGGGTCCAGCAGCGGTTCCGCGGCGGCGGTCGCGGCGGGGATCGTCCCGCTGGCGCTAGCGACCGACACGGGCGGCTCCGTCCGCGTGCCCGCAGCCTTCTGCGGCCTTTTCGGCCTGCGGCTGAGCCCGGGCGAGCCGTGGATCGCGGACGCGGTGCCCCTTGCGCCCACCTTTGACACCGCGGGCTGGTTCACCGCCGGGGCGGAGGATCTCGCCACTGTGATCGAAGCGCTGTTGCCCCCGGAGCAGCCCACGCCGCGTCCTCTGCGCGGCCACAGTTGGGCGCCGCCCGGGCTCGACCCCGAAGTGGCGGCGGCATTCGGAGCGGCGGCCGGGCAACTGGCAGAACCGGCGGCGGCGAAGCTCGCGGACGAGCTCACGGCAGGATTCGCGCCCGCGCTGGCGGCGTATCACACGATCGTCTCGGCGGAGGCCTGGGCGTGGCACCGCGGCTGGTTCTCCCGCCGCGCGGCGGAGTACGATCCCAACGTGCGTCAGAGGCTGGAGAACGCGGCGCGCATCACCCCGGAGCAGGCGGCGGCGGCGCGGGCCGCGACGGAGGGCGTGCGTGCGGTCTGGCGGGAGTATTTCCGCACGCACGATTTCCTCGTGCTGCCCGCGACACCCACGGCGGCTCCGACCAAGGCGGAGTGCACCCCGGAGCTGCGCAATCGAATCATTCAGCTGACAGCCCCGGCGAGCTTGGGCGGTCAACCCGTGCTCTCGCTACCGGTCGCGTTGCCCAGCGGGCTCACGACGGGCCTGCAGGTGATCGTCCCGGATCACCGGAGTGCGGTGCTACGCTGGGCCTTACGGACCTTCCGGCCGGACCGAGCAGGTTGAGGAGGTTGCCCCCGAGCACCGCGGCGTCCGCTCCGCCGGCGCGGGCCTCGGCGACGAAGCGGGCGAGGCCGGACCCGGTTTCTCGCGGGTAGAGGTGCAGCGGGTGATCCGAGCCGAAGAGGACGCGTTCCGGACCCACGGCGCGAAGAAAGCGTTCCCAGATTTCGGGCCCGTGCACCAGCGGCGAGGCGGCGGTGTCGTACCAGACATTCGCGGGGGTGGGGCCATCGCCGGCCAGGGGTAACAGCCCACCCCAATGCGCGAGGATGAAACGGGTCCCCGGAAAACGGAGCGCCAGCGCGCGGAAGTCCGCGAGCGGGGTGGCGATGCGTCCCGGATACGGCCCGGCTGCGGGGTCGGTAACGTGGAGGTTCACCGGCCAGCCGGCGGCGTCCGCCCAAGCGAGAACTTCCTCGAGACCAGGCGCCGCGAGCTCGTGGTGCTGGGCGTGCGGGGAAAGCTCCCCTACCCCGCACAGCCCCTCGTCGCGGGCGCGCTCCAGCTCCGCGCGGCAGACCGCGGGGCCGGCGGCGGGCTGGACCGTGGCGAAGGCCGAGAGGCGATCGGGGTGCGCGCGAAGGCAATCGGCGAAGAAGCGGTTCTGGCGCGCGCAGGAGGCAGGCTGTTCCCAGTACCAGCCGAGGAGAAGCGCACGCTCGATCCCGGCGGCGTCGAGCTCCCGGAGCAGTTCAGCCGCGTCCGGGAAACTCTGGACCGGCCGGCCATCGCGGCGCCGGCGCGTGCTCAGGAGGGCCCAATGGGGTTCGCCGTGCGCGGCAGCCCAACCCGCCGGGTCGCGATTGATCTCCGGCGGATAGAGGTGAACGTGGGCGTCGAGGATCCGCACGGCAGGCGGTCAGGGGGCGGCGTAGACTTCGGCCAATTCGCGCAGCACGCCCTCCAGTTCCCGCAGGTACGCGTCCTCCGTGCGCTGGGCCTTGCGAGCACGGATTTCGGCGAGCCGGCCTTCCAACGTGTCGCGGCGGGCGCGGGCCGCGGGCGAAAGCCGGCGCTCCTCGGCGCTCGGGACGAGGTGGAACTGGTGGGCGCGGAGTCCGTCGAGAGCGGCCCCGTCGCGGGCGCGGCGCGTGGCGAGGACGCCGCGGAACCAGTCGGGCGGCGTACCGAGGCCGTCGCCGTTGTCATCGAGGAGCGGGTGCTCCGTGGCGAGGCGGCCGGCCGCCTTGTAGAATTCGCGGGTGCGATGGGCGGCCGCGAGGTAGGCCTCGAGCAGGGAGACTTGGCCGTCGCGATCGAGGTCGCTGGCGGGTTGCGCCACGGCCTCGGCGAAGTGGCGACCGAAGCGGGTGTAATTCTGCTCCTGGCCGCTGCGCGTGGCGGTAACGATGATCCGGCCGGGGCCAGCGAGGCGCGGCAAGAACGGGGCGCTGGCGGAGCCGGTGTGCACGAACGCTAGCGGCCGCCGGACCGGTTGCAGCCATTCCGCGAGTTCCGCGGACGTAAAGTCGGGTCCGCGGAGGTTGAAGCGGGCCTCGCGGCCATCGAAGGTGCCGTGGCCAACCAGCACGAGCCACAGCTCGGCGCCGCCGGCGGCGGCCTCCTCCGCGAGCAACCGCCGGAGCTGTTCCCGGTCCGCCTCGGCGCCGTCCGCCGGGGCTGCGCCCTCGCCGATGATCCGCAGTTTCGCCCCGGCGCGGGCGCAGGCGTCGGTCCAAGCCTTGACCTGCGCGGTGAAGTCCGGCGCGAACTCCGCGTCGCCGGCCGGGCCGTAGACCAGGAGTACGGTGGGCGTATCGGCCGCGCGGAGGGCACCCGCGGCGAGGGCGAAGAGGAGCAGCAGGCGGCGAATCACGGGAGTCCTTTCCAGCGCCGGAGGCCCCATTCGGCCAGCAGGCAGACGAGAGCGAAGGCGAAGAAGAAGGGCGAGTGCCACGCGGGCTGGGACCAGGTTTCCATCACGGGCGCCCGCAGTTCGGGCAGGCGGCGGACGAAGCCATCGAGCTCCTCCGCGGCGACCACGCGACCGCCCGTGCGGCGGGCGAGATCCTCGAGCAGGGCGACGTTGGGCTGAAGCGAGCGGAACTCTTCGGCTGCTAGGTCACTACTCCAACCGGTCTCGGCGCGGCCGAGGTCTGCGCCGTCGGGCCCGCGGACCGTGGCGACCGCCCGGAAGCCGCCGGTCTGCCGGGGCACGTAGGTGGCCTCGTGCAACCCCGGTTCGGCGGCGGCGGGCTCGGCCGCGAGCCGCAGCGGCGGTCCCGGTGGCGCGGTGGCACCAGCGAGGAGAACGGGCTCCACCTCTAGGCTCACCACCGCGTCGTCGACCGGCTGGAATTTCTCGTCGCGGACGCGGACCTGCAGGCGCTGCGCCCCGTTGGGGTCGCCCGGAACCGGTTCCGCGGTGGCCTGAATACGGCCTGGGACATCCGCAACGAGCCAGCGGACCAGCTGGCGCCAGGAGCGGGCCATATCCTCTTGGGCGGCGGCGTCGCGCATCCCCCAACGCCAAAGGTCGCCAACCATCAGGGCGGCGGTGCGCCCGCGGCCGAACCGCTGCACCGCCAGCGCGGGCAGTTCCCCACCCTTTTCGTCGCGGACGCTGGCGATCACGCTGGCACCGGGCTTCAGGGCGCGCACGCGGTTGAGCACCTCGAACGGGGGCATCGCCTCGAGCCGCGCGCGTTCCTCGCCCTCGGTCTCGCGCAGGCGGGCCCACGGTTGGAGCCAGCCTTCCCGCGAGAGTTGGAACTGAACCTTGGCGGGACCGGTGGGCTCGTCCGCCGAGCGGTCCAAATAGACGGGAAGCATCTCGCCGACGGGAGTGCGGTGGTAGCGCCCCTCCTGAAACGATTCCATTCCCCCGAGCATCAGAAAACCGCCGCCCCGCTCCGACACGAAGCGCTGCAGGAGTGCGGCCTGATCGGGGGAGAAGAACTCGGCCTCGAGGTCGTCGACGATCACCGCGTGGTAACCGAAGAGTTCCTCCGGCGTGCGGGGGAAGCCCGCTCGCAGTTCCAGCTCATCGCGGGTGTTGAGCCGCACGAGGACCGGCTGGTCGTAGCGCTGGACGTCCTCTGGAGCTTGGTTGCCGAAACCGCGAAACAGGGGGTTGCTCGTCTCGCCGGCTCGGCCTCGGAAATCGAACTTCGGCTCCCGCTTCGCCACGCGGATCAGCCCTACCAGTTGCAGCTGCTCGTCACCCTCGATCGCCCGATTGAGGAACTTATACTCCCAGTTCGGCCGGCCAGAGACGTAGAGAACGCGGAGCGGTCCGCGCCCGCGGTCGACGGTGATCACGCGCTGGTTGTTGACCTGGGTGGCCTCGTTGGCCTCCTCGCCCGGCGGAGGGGAGACGCGCACCTCGTGGAAGGAGAGGCCGGCCTCCGCGGGCTTAAAGCGGAAACGGAAGCCCAGCGTCTCGCCGTCCCGCCGCACTTCACGGGTCTGCTCCTGCAGGACCTTGCCGGTCCGGTCTAGCAGGCGCACCGTCACGGGCCGGCCGGTGAAGCCGCCCGCAACCACCTCAGCCTGCACGTCAACTGGAGCGTCCTCGAAGGCGGATTGGGTCACCCCGACTTGAGCGAGCGAGAGATCCCTTACGGCACCCGGGCGGCCGAGGACGACGGGATAGACCGGGGGCAGGCCGGCGAGGTCGGCGGGCAGGCCGGCGCGCAGGTCGGTGGCGTTGCCGTCCGTGAAGAGCAAAATCCCAGCGAGGGGACGCCCCGAGAGTCGCTCGGTGACCGCGCGCAAGCTGTGGCCGAGGGCGGTGGCGCGGCCCTCGAAGGTGAGGTCGCGGAAGTCCGAGGAGGCCTGCAGTCGGGCGTCGAGGACGTAACGCCGGACGTCAAACGTAGCTGCGAGCGCCCCGGGCCACGTCGCGCGGGCAGGATCGAGTAATTCGCGGAGCTCCTCGCCGCGGGCGCGCGTCGCGCCCGGATCGCGGACCTGCAGGCTCTGGCTGTTGTCGGCGAGCACCGCAAAGAGGTTCGCGCCGGGCCGGGCCCGTTGCCGGACCCAGGTAGGTTCCAGAAGGCAGAGCACGAGCGCAGCGCAGCCGAGCGCCTTGAGCCCCGCGAGGCGCCAGCGCCACGGGTGACCGGCGGCGCGGCGATAGCCCCACGCGAGCGCGACTAGAGCGACGACTCCGGTGGCCAGTGCGGGCCAAAGCCAAGCTCCGGCGGAGAAGGTGAGCGTGGAACCCATTGCTCAGCGGTCCTTGCCCAACTCTTCGTAGTACCGCCGGACCGCCTCGGCGAAGCGGGCGGGCACCGGATCGCGGTCCAACGGCACGAGCGGGTCCTTCGATTCCCGCCGGGCGAGGTCCTCCGCGACGCGGCTGCGGACCTCGAGGAGCGGACGCAGGATCTCCAGTTGCACGGAAGCCCAATCGGGCTTGCGGCGTTCCTGCCGAAAGTCGCGGCGCACAAGTCGGGCGCGTTCCCGAGCGGAGGCGAGGGCGTTGCGCAACTCGGGGGACTCGACGAGGTCCTCCACGTCGCGGAGGCGCTCGCTCCAGCGGTTGAATTCTTCGCCGGTGAGCGGGCCGCGGGTGACGGCGCCGCCGAAGTCACCGCCGCCGATCCCGGCGCGTTCCTCGCCGGAGTTGAAGAGGGCGTCTAGACCGAGGGATTCGCGCCCGCCGCCGGCACCACCGCCGCGGCGTACGGGCCGGGGGCCATCGGCAGCCATCCGCTCCCCCGCGGGGCGCGCCTCGGAACGGCCACGGCCCTCGTTCTCCCCGGGGGCGCCCGCGTTCCCGCGACCTTCGCCGGGAGTCTCACCCGCGCCGGGCGCTCTTGGTTGGCCGGGGCTGCCCCCGGCGACGGACTCACCCGGCGTTGGGCCGGGCTGGTTGCCCGGGCGACCGGGCTCGCCGGCCGCGTCGGGGGCAGATCCCTCCGTTCCGGCGGGGCGTTCGCCGCCAGGGGCGCCGGCAGCGGCCTGCCGTTCCTCACCCGGGCGGCCGGAGCCCGGGGCGCCCGCGGTGGCGAGTTCGCGCTGCAATTGATCGGCCAGCGCGTCCAACTCCGAGCGAGCGAGCTTTAGCTGCTCGGCATCGTCCCCCAGCACGCGTTCGGCGGCCCGTTCCACCCCACGGCGGAGCTCGTCGACCAAGCCGCGCGAGCGCTCGCCGGCCTGGCGGGCCTCGCTGAGGAGACCGTCGCGGAGGAGTTCCCGCGTCACGTCGACCGCGCGGCCGCCCTCTTCGCGTTCCTGGGCGCGTTGGAGGCGCTCGTTGAGGTCGCGGGAGAGGGCGCCGCCGGAGAGGAGGGCATCGCGCGCGTCGCGCACGGCCTTCGCGTCGTCCTGGCTGACCTTGCGGAGGCTGTCATACAGTTGGCGGGAGAGGAGGGGTTCGGAGTTCTCGGCCTGTTCGGAGAGGCGGCTGGCGCGCTCGACGAGGCGGTTGAGTTGTTCCTTCTGGCCTTCGAGCTGATCGAGCAGTTCCTGCCGATCGCCAGCGCCAGAAAGGGTCTTGCGCGTGCCGGCGGCGCCGCCCTGCGCGAGGCGCTCCAGCTGGCGGGCGGCTTCCTCCTGCTGCTGGGCGAGGCTGCGGGCTTCGCCGCGCATCGTCCGTAATTCCTCGGCGAACTCGCCCGCGTTCTGGCGGCGGAGCTCATCGCGCATCTCCTGCAGCTGGCGCTGGGCGCGGGAGCCAGAGGCGAGGGCCTGAGCGACGGAGCCTCCGGCGGCGGCGTCGGCGGCCTGGCGGAGCTGATCGCGGGTCTCCTCGAGTTGCTGGCGCTGGTTGGCGAGAGAGGCTTGGTTTTCGGCGCGATCCATCCGCTGGCGGATCTCATCGGCGTCGGCGAGCATCTGGCGCTGTTCCTCCTCGAGGCGGCGGAGTCGGCGGGCGGCCTCCTCGCGCTCGGCCTCGGTCTTAGCCTCCTGCAGGGAGGCTTGGACCTCGCGGAGGCGTTCGTTGAGGTCCTGCTGGCGGCGCGCGAGCTCCTGCAGGCGATTCATCACCGCAAGTTGCTCGCGGCGTTCCTGATTCTGCGGCGCGCGGGCGACCCGCTGGGTCTCGTAACGGTTCTCGGATTGCTCGAGTTCGAGCTGGTCCAGTTGGCGCTGATTGCCCCCTCCGCCGCCCCCCCCACCCTGCTTGCGGTTGCGCCGGGCGACCGAAGTTTCGCGGCTCTGGAGCCGCAGCAGGGCCTGATAGGCGGCCTGCTCGTGGATGAGGGCCTGTGCGAGGGGCTCGGGGGCCGTGGCGGCCTCGCGCAAGCGCTCCACGGCGCGCTCCATCCCTTGGATCACCGGCTGCCAGAGCGCCTCCTGCCGGGGACCGCGGGCCTCTGCCGCGGCCTCGCCCGCCTGCGTGAGCGCCTGCTGTTGGGACTCGAGGACCACCTTGGCGTCGGCGGCGTAACCCGCCTTCGCGCCGTCACGGCGCAGGCGCCAGGTCGCGCTGATGATCTGCTTCTGCAGCTCCGTGAGGCGCTGGGCCTGCTGGCCCTGAGGACCACCCTCGCCCTCGCCGGAGTCCTGGCGCTGCTCGCGGAAGATCTCGTCGAACGGACGCACCTCCGCGAAGAACAAATCCCCCTGGGTGCGGCGCGGGCGGCCGTCGGGACCGATGTCCTCGGCCCACGCGTGCCACGTCACGAGGTCGTCGGGCTTCGCGCCGAGTTCCTCCAAGCGTAGCAGGTGGGTGAAGGGCCGTTTCTCGCGCGCCGGGGCTGCCTGGCCGAGTTCCAGCTCCACCTGCGCGCCGTCGGCGAGCGAGTAGGCCAAACCGTGACGCAGCACACCGAAGTCGTCCCAGACCGTACCCTCAAAGCCGACCTCCTCCAGCGCAGAGGGGCGGACGTCACCGCGGGGCAACGCGAGGCGGATCTCCGGCGGCCGGTTAGGCTGGACGTCGATCGTGAAGGGCACCGGCGTCTTCGCGGCTCGGCCCTCGTCGTCCACCAACTGCAACTCGTAAGTGCCGCTGGCGGCGGGTACGTGGCCGGCGAGCCGCGCCTCGGGCCGGTCCGGAGTCGCCTGCAGCTCGAGCGCACCCTTGGTGGCGCCGCGGCCGACCAGGCGCGCGGAGCGCACGGGCTTGTTGAGGGTCAGCGTCAGGTCCAACCGAGTCCCCTCAACGGCGCTGACCCGTCGCGTGTCCTCAATGCTCCGGGCAGGCAGGCGCGTGTAATCGGGGAACGTGAGCGCGAAGTCGGCGCGGATGAGGCGGGGATGCTCGAAGACCGTGACGCGAAAATCCGGGGTGCGACCACCGGCATACTCGACGTGGTAGGTCAGATCCCGCTGCACTTCCGGCACGCTTCCGCCGAAGACCGGATCTGCTAGGCTCTTCACCAAGGGAATCGTCCGGGAGGCGGTGCCGGACTCGCGTACGACCAACGCAACACCGGCGGGCACCTCGGTTCCGAAACGAGCCAGCACGACCAAGCTTTCGCCCTTCTCCAACTTGGTGTCACCCGGGGTGACGGTCACGCCATCCGCACCCTTCCACGAGGGTTTCTCGCCCAACACCGGAGACACCCGCAGGTAGGACAACGAGGCGACAAAAAGTCCGCAGGCAATCCAGTGCATGGCCTGCCCGACGATGAGCCGGCTGCGGGGCAGCACGTCGCGCCAGTCCGCGCGCGCCGCTCGGACGGCCGCCTCTTGGACGATACGTTCGCGGAAGTACCCGCCGGGCCCGGAGGCGTCCCCCGTCTGCTGAACCGCGGTGAGCAGCAGCCCGTCCAGTTCGGGGTGAGCGGCCTCGATCCGGCGGGCGAGCCAGCGATCGTCGATCGGACGGGTGAGCTGATTCAGGGCGACTCCGAACGCCAAGGCGGCGCCGAAGCCGGCGACCGCGGGAAGCACCAAGGGGGAAGTCCAGCCCAACGGTCCCTGCAGCCAGGCGAGGCTGAGCGCGACGAGGGCGGAGACGGCCCAGCCGGCGGCGAGCGCGCGCCAGAACCGGAACCAGCGGAAGCGGGCGGCCACCCGCCGGAGCCTTTGGCGCAGGACAGGATCGTTCATGGGGAGGGGGCGGCCGGGCGAATCGCCCGTCCGGCGAGGAAGGTTTCGGCCAGCAGGACCAGCAGCGCGGCGGCGACGAGCCACCGCCAGAGTTTTTGGCGGCCCTCGGCCTCGGCGCCGAGCAGCGTCGCGGGGGGCTCGGACGACGCGGGGGCGATGCGGGCACGGGTGACGGGCACGCCGAGCCGCTCCAGTTCATCTGCCCCGAGCGGCGCCGTCCGGCTTTCCGCGGGATCCACGTTCACGGCCAGGCGCAGGGGCGTCGCGCCGGTGCCCACCGTGTACACGCCGGGAGCGGACGCAGCGCGGAACGGCTGGCCCGGCAGCAGCGCGAGGACCTCGCCACCCGGACCGCGCACTGGCCCCGCCGCGTGGGCGGCGGGCAGCGTGATCGGTTCGCCGACGGCATACTGCGCGTTGAACCCGCCGGCACCGCCAGACGCCTCGAGCAGCGACCACAGCAGGGGCACAAACTTGGAGGAGAGGGCGAGTTGACTGTCCGCCGGATGCCAACCGCTGGTCCAGAGGAGCAGGCGACCGCGTCCCCGCGGCACCTCCACCAGCAGCGGATGCCCGGAGTCGAGGCGGATCAGCACGCGCGCGCCGGGGAGCGCCGCCGGATCCAGCTCGCGGTGGCGCCACACGCGGATACGGCTGAAGTCGCTGAAGCGGGCGTCGGTGAACGGGGCCAAGAGCGGATGTCCGAAATCGACTTCGGCCCACAGGGCGGGCCGGTCGGCCTGAGCCTCGCGCAACGGCACCGCGGGCGTTCCGGCCAACCGGCCCAGCGCTTCGCCCTCCCCTACCCCGGCGCCACGGAGCAGCACCACTACGGTACCGCCGTCCGCAACGGCCGCGCGGAGGGTCTCCTCGTTCCCGGCGAGCGCGGAGGCAAAGGTCAGGCGGGCGGCGGCGAGGTCGGCGGCGGCGAGGGGGACCGCGGGCGGACGCGTCTCGACCCGCACGGCAACCCGCGGGGTCTCGGCAAACGCGCGGCGCAGGAAGAAGAGCGGTTGCGCGGGATCCTCGGGCGGCTCCGCGCCCACCCAGAGGACCAGCGGGCGGTCCTGCACCGGCGCGATCCAGTGCAGCGTGTTGTCGAAGGCATCCTCGTCGCCGGAAAGCACTAGGCGCTCGTCCCCTCTCGCCCCGGCCGGGCGCGCCAGCGCGAAGGTCCGGGTCTGGCCCGGCGGCACGTAAGCCTCCACCGCCTCGCCGACCGCGGGGCCCTCCGCGCCCGGAGTGACCCCGGGCCGCCGCCACGTGAGGGAAAACCGTTCTTGGCGGGAACCCGCGGCGTTTGCTACCCGCACCCGCACCTTGGCCTCCGGGGTACGCGCGCCCTCGGCGGCATCCGTCAGAAGCTGGAGCCCGGCATTGGTGGTGGACCGCGCCACGACCGGCTCGAGTTGCAACTCGACGCCCCGCGGCCATTCGAAGGCCTGCAGGGAGTCGAGGCGACTGCCCTCTTGGAGGTCGCTGACCAGCACAATCTGGCGCGGGCCGGGCGCCCGGCCCGGCTCGTCCTCGGCGAGCAGTTCTGCGGCAAAGGCAAGCGCCCGCCCGAGTTGGGTGCCAGCCCAGCCGGGCTGGAGCGCGGCGAGGCGGCCCTCGGCCAGCGTTCTCCGCTCGCCCGGGGCAGCCTGGTTCCACGCGCGGAAATCTAGTAGCGTTTCAGCTGAGCGATCGAAGGCCACGAGGGCAACCTGGTCGGCAGGCGCCACCCGCTCGAGCACGGTGCGGACGCGGGCGCGGGCATCATCCCAGAGGCCCTCGCGGCGCATGCTGGCGCTGCGGTCGAGCAGCACCACGATGCGCCGGGGCGGGTTCGCGGTGGGATCGGCGGCCGGGGATTCCGGCAGGAAGGGACGCGCGAACCCGAGGGCAAGCACGAGCAGGGCAAGGCACCTTAACAGCAGCAGCAGCCAGTGCTCCACGCGGTGACGTTGGGAGACGCGGGGCGGGCTGGGCTCAAGAAAAAGGAGGGAGCTGAAGGGCACGCGCTCGCGGGTAGCCCGACGCACCAGATGGTAGAGGATCGGCCCCGCCACCGCGAGGGCGCCGAGCAGAAAGAGGGGCGTCAGGAAGTTCATACGCCGCCTCCCCCGGTCGCGCGCCGGACCAACCGGCCCCGGCGGGCGCGAGCCTGCAGGAACGAGAACAGGGCCAGCTCGAGCGGCTCATCGGTCCGCACCTCATGCAACATCACCCCGAGACGCGCCGTGACGCCCCGCAGCTCCTCGCGGTGCTGCGCGAAGCGCCGCTCGTAGGCCTCGCGGGCCTGCGCCGGATCGATGTACAACGTCCGACCCGACTCGACGTCCTCAACCATCGCGGGGCCGCCGAGCCCGAGGGTCGGCTCGGCCGGATCGAGCACCCGGAAGGCCGCCACCTCGTGGCCCGCGGCGGTGAGCGTTAACAGGTCGCGCCCGAGCCGCTCGAGCGGCGCGAGAAAGTCGGAGAGTACCAGCACGAGGCCGCGCTTGGCCGTGAGCCGGGAAAAATGCTGGAACGGCGCGGAGAGGTCCGTGGCCCGGCCGGTCGCGGGGCGCTCCAGAGTGTGCAGAATCTGGCGGAGGTGGCCGGCCCGGTGGCGCGGAGGCAGGTGGTCGCGCACCTGCTCGTCGAAGGTCGTGAGCCCCACCGCGTCGCCCTGCTGGTGGAGGAAGTAGGCGAGCGTGGCCGCGAGCGTCGCGGCGTAGGTCGCCTTGGTCATCCCAGCGGAGCCGTATTCCATCGAGCGGCTGCGGTCGGCGAGCACGTGCACCCGCAGGTTCGTCTCGTCCTCGTACTTGCGGAGGTAGAAGCGGTCGGATCGCGCGAAGACCCGCCAGTCGACGTGGCGAGGGTCATCCCCCGGCGTGTACTGGCGGTACTCAGTGAACTCGACCGAGAACCCGTGGTAGGGGCTGCGGTGGAGCCCGCTCCAGAAACCCTCCACGACCGCCCGCGCCCGCAGCTCAAGGCTGCGGATGGTCATTAGCGCGCGCGGATCGATCAGCGCGCCCGGAGCGGCGGCGAGGATGGCCATCGGCTCAGGTCCGGCCCGGCCCGGTGCGCGCGAGCTCGACAAGACGGCGGATCACCTCGTCGACGCGGATCCCTTCCGCCTCCGCCCGGTAATTCAGCAAGATGCGGTGGCGCAGCACCGGCAGCGCGAGGCTGGCGAGGTCGTCGAGAGTGACGTGCGCGCGCCCGGCGAGGAGGGCCCGCGCCTTGCCGCCTAGGACGAGGAATTGTGCCGCGCGCGTGCCCGCGCCCCACCCCACCCAGTTGTTCACGAATTCCGGGGTGCCCGGCTGGCGGGGCCGAGAGAGCGCAGCCAACCGCACGGCGAACTCCACCATCTCGGTGGCCACGGGCACCTGGCGCACCAGCTCATGGAAGCGTAGGACGTCTTCCCCGGTGAACAGCGGCTCGATCGCGGCCGGACGGCCAGCGGTGGTCCGCCGCACCACCTCCACCTCGTCGGCGGCCGGCAGGTAGTCCATCACCACGTTGAACATGAAGCGATCGAGCTGGGCCTCCGGCAGCGGGTAGGTCCCCTCCATCTCGATCGGGTTCTGGGTGGCGAGGACGAAGAACGGCTCCTCCAGCGCGTGGCGGACCCCGGCGGCGGTGACTTGGTGCTCCTGCATCGCCTCGAGCAGCGCGGCTTGGGTCTTCGGCGGCGTGCGGTTGATCTCGTCGGCGAGCACCAGATTGGCGAAGACGGGCCCGCGCACGAACGTGAGTCGCCGGCCGCCCGCGCCATCGTCCTGCAGGATCTCGGTGCCGGTGATATCCGCCGGCATCAGGTCCGGGGTGAACTGGATGCGCGCGAAGCGCAGGTGAAAGACCTGGGCGATCGACTTGACGAGGAGGGTCTTGGCGAGGCCGGGAGCGCCGGTGATGAGGCAGTGACCGCCGGCGACGAGCGCGAGGAGGATCTGCTCGATGACCTCCCGCTGGCCGACAATCGCTTTGGCGAGCTCCACCTCGATACGGCCCCGCCCGGCCAGCAGGCGTTCGGCGATCTCCCGCTCGGAAGCGGGCGCCGCGACGAGAGGAGGGGCGGAGGGGGCGGGGTCAGCGGGGATGCTCATGAGGGAAGAAGCGACGCGCGTTCAGTGCGTCATCAGGTAGAAGACCAAGTTGATACCGAGGGGATAGGAGATCTTTTCCGAGAAGGTTGCGAAGTAGTCGGCGTTCTCGCCCTCGCGCTCCCAGCCATCGCTGAGGTCGCTGTTGTGGAACGCGATCACCATAATGCGGCCGCGATCGTCGAGCAGGGCGCGCACGGCGAGTTTCTCCGAATCGGGCCCGCGATCGATCTGCAGCGGCGCGGAAGGGTCATCGGGATTCCGCGCCCGGTTCCAGAACTGCATCGTCGGCACCTGCAGCGCCTGCAACGGCCCCTTCAAATCGTAGACGCAGTGGAAGAGCGGGTGCTCGATGCTGAGGTCCGTCCAGTTGCGCTCGGGGAGGATGCGGCGCATCTGCGCGGCGAGGCCGTTCCACTCGATGGAGTTCCAGAAATCGACGATCGCAATCACGCCGCCCGCGAGGAGGTACTTCCGCAGGTTCGCCACCTCGCTGTCGCTCAGGATCGAGTAGCCGGGGTGCGTGAGGTAAAGGAACGGATAGTCGTGCAGTTCGGGCTCGGTGAGTCGCAGCACGCGGCCGTCGGGGTCGGCGCGCAGCGAGGTGAGCTGCTGGAGCCGGAACGAGAGGTTGAGGTCGGCATCCGGAAAATCCACCCACCAGCCGATGCTGCGGCCGCGGTGGAAGACGGGGGAAGGCGCGGTGGTCGGCCCGGCCTTGAAGACGCCGCGGGCGAAGGTGAACACGTCTTTTTCGAAGCCAGCCGGGTTGCTCCACTCGGGGGTGCCGGTGCTGTGCGAGTCGACCTCCCGGGCGGTGCGCACCGAGTTCTCGTCGATCATCCCGCTGCCCTCGGTGCGGACCCACGAGGAGCCGGCATCGGACTCGTTGCCCCACCGCGGCGAGCGCACAGGCCCGCGGCCGCCCGGGGCCGGCTGGGCCATCACCGCGGCGGCGCGATCCGGAACCGGGGCGGCAACCGGGCTGATCGCGCCGGGCGGACAAGCGCCGCCCGCGGGGCCGCGACCCGCCCCGGTGATCGCCAGCCCTCCCCCGAGGAGGGCAAGGGCGACGAGGGCGCGGCGGACCGACGGCAGGGCGGGAAGGGGGGCGGCCATCGGTTCAGTGGGTCATCGCGTAGAACACGACGTTGATGCCGAGGGGATAGGCGATGCGCTCGGAGAAGTTCTTAAAATAATACTCGTACTCGCCCTCGCGCTCCCACCCGTCGCCGTTGTCGCTATTGTGGGCCGCGAAGACCATCATCCGGCCCTTGTCGTCGTGGATCGCTCGGTGGTGGACCGTGCGCGAGTCGCCGTCGTGCTGCTCCCAGGTGATACCGGTGTACTGACTCTCCTCGCCGGTGCGGACGTTGGGGACTTGGCCCTTGGCTTTGATCTGGAACACGCAGCTGTAGATCGGGTGATCGAGCGCCAGCTCGGCGAAAGCGCGCTCCGGGAACACGCGGCGCATCTCGCGCTCGACGTTCTGCCAGGCAGATTCGCCCCAAAAATCGTCGAACATCAGGAAGCCGCCATTGAGCAGAAATTTCCGGAGGGCCGCGACCTCCTCGTCCGTGAAACGAAGCGCCCCCGGTTCGACGATGTAGATCCAAGGATGGGACGCGAGGTCGGGGTCGGTGAGCTCGAGGATGCGCCCGTCGGGGCTGCACTTGAGCGAGGTCATCTGCTGCAGCCGATAGGACAGATTCAGGTCGCTGTCGGGCAGGTCGGTCGCCCAGCCGCCGCCCCGGCGACCGTAGCCAGAGCGCCCGCTGCCGTAGCGAACGCGGGTAAAGGTGAACACGTCGGTCTCGAAGCCCCGCGGGTTCTCCCAGAGGGGCGTGCCGGTGCTGTGCGACGGGATTTCGCGGGCGGTGCGGACGTCGGGCCGCGCGCCGCCCTCGCCGCCCCAGAAGCCGCCGCGGCCGGGGAAGCGCTGGGCGCACAGCAGGCCCGCAAGGCAGAGCCCGGCGCCGCAGAGAAGCCAGCGGGAGGAGCGGGTCATGGCACGGAGCCCTCCGGGGCGGCGGGGCCCAGTTCCCGGAGCAGGCTCAGCGCGGCGCGGAAACGCGGAGTTTCCTCCAGCGCGAGCAGCACGTGCCGGCGCGCCTCCGCCCGTTCCCCGCGCCGCAGCAGCACGCGGGCGAGTTCGTGGTGCAGCTCGGCGCGCTCGGGCACGTCGAGCTGGAGCAGCGTGCGCCACGCGACCACCGCAGCCGAATCATCGCCCATCGCCGCCGCCGCGCGCGCGAGTTGCCGGTAAGGACCGGGCACCAGAGGGTTTACCGCGAGGCTGCGTTCGGCGTTTTCGCGCACCTCGGGCCAAGCGGCTTCGGCGCCAGCCAGCTCCATCAAGCGCTGGTAGGCCTCGACAGCCTCGTCGTCCGTGGCCGCCCACCGGCGGAGGGTTTCCCGTTCGCCCGCCGTATCCCCGAGGGCCCGCAACGCAGCGGCGAGCGGACGGTGGGCCGCGTCCTCCCCTTTTTGGTGCGGATAGAGTTCCACCAACCGCCGCAGCGGCACCACGGCCCCGGACCAGTCCTGCGCGGCCGCGAGGCGCTGGGCCTTGGCCCGCAGCACCCAGTAATTGTCGGGCTGCCGGCGCTCCCACGCCGCGAACTCGGTCGCGCCCTCCTCCAAAAAGACCGCCGCCTCGGGGCGCTCCCAGCCGAGGCCCGGGGCCAGCCGCTCCGCCTGCTCGCGCGCGTAGGCCGCGAAGGCCGGCTCGAGCTCCTCCAGGGGCACCGTGCGCCGGGCGAGCGCCGCGTTAATCTCCACCCCCTCGCGGAGGTCCCGCAGGATCGCGCGCAGCGCATCGAGGCCGTGGCGCGCGACGAGGTACTCCACGACCAGCGAAGATTGCAGGTAGGCGAATTGGAGGTGGCGGGGCGACTTGGGCGCGAGGAAGGCGGCGCTCAGGCGGCCGACGGGCACGAGGTCCTCGCCCAGAATCATCTCGCGGTAAGCGGGGTTGATGCGCTGCCCCCAAGCGGGGTTCGCTTGGCGCTCCTCGTAGACCGAGATGCCCTCGCTGAGCCAACGCGGCATCCGGTTACGGGTGAGCTGAAGGGTGACGACGTGGCAGAACTCGTGCCAGAGCACCGCCTCCCAGTTCGTGGGCGAGGTACTGCTGGCCGGGCTGTTCGCAGTGACCACCCGGCCGAAGCAGACCCCGAGGAAGCCCGCGACATCGGGTAGCCCGAAGGTGCGGACCGCGAAGTCCCGCGGATCCGCGAAGATTTCGATGTGCGTCGGCCGCTGGAGCTCCGCGCCGTATTTGGCCGCGAGGGTATCGTGCGCCCGCCGGAGCAGCGCGACCACCCGCGGGCCGTAGACGGCGACCTCGGGGGCGGCCATTCGCACGACGAAATCCTCGTTCGCGAGAGTCGCGTACTTGTCCATCGTCTCGCGGAGCGTGACGAGGTTGAAGGCCTCCACATCATACTGATCCCGCTCGTGCACGACCTGCGCGAGGGCCCAGCCCTCGGCGTGCTCGCCTAGACGGAGCAGATCGCTGGCGAGGCGCGCCTTGGCCGGCAGGTGTTCGGGGTCCGCGGCGAGGGC
>CAIOTK010000374.1 GCA_903861185.1 uncultured Opitutia bacterium
GGGGCGTATGAGGCGGCGGGCCTGCCGGTGCGCTTCGTGCCGCTCCACGGGGCCAAGCACGGCGGCCGGGAGTTTTACGACGAGACGCGGCTGGCCCTGGTGCGGGAGTTCCTTGCCCGGGCCGGCATCGCGCCCGTGGTGCCGGTGAGCCACGCCCCCTGAAGCTTCAGGCAAGAAATCCCTTAACCGCCGGCCGGGTCGGCGCGTCCCTCTTACAACCTTTCCCTGATGAACCGGCTCTCCACCCGCCTCCGCCGCGCGTCGTTGCTCCTCTGGCTCTTGCTACTCCCCACCGTGGCCGTCCTCGCCCAAGTGCGGCCGCCCGGCGGCGGGGGCGGCGGTGGTGGTGGTGGCGGCGGGGGAGTGGTGGTCCCGACCCAGCCCGCCATCATCGCGCCCACGGGGGTGCTGGTGGGCGTGCCGGTCGGAGCTACGGTTAACCTCGGCCAGGCCGGGGGCGGTCAGGCCGGCGCCAACGCGACTTACCAGTGGAGCGTCACCGGCGCCCGACTCCTCTCCGATCCCCGCGTCGCCGCGGCCCAGTTCGTCGCCGAGGCCCCCGGCCCGGTCGTGCTCGCCGTCGTGGTCACCGTGGGCGGCAACACGATCAACCCCACCCTCGAGGTCACCGCCGTCTCTGGCGCCGCCGCCGGGGCGCTCACGGCGCCTACCACCGCGCCGTCGGGTGACACGCCCGTGACCGCCTCTGTGCCGCCCGCCGAGAACGGGGACCGCACGTTCCGCTGGACCGTCGGCGGGGGCGCGACGCTGCTCAGCGGCCAGGGCACGAACACGATCACGTTCCGCCCCGGCGCCGCTGGCCTCAAGCTCGTCACGTGTACGGTCAACCTGCGGAATCTCGTCAACGTCCCGCTGCGCGCCTACCTTGTCGCCGCCGGCACCGGCGCCCCCGTGGCGCTCACGGTCAACGCCGGTTCCGGCGGCGGCACGTATCCCGGCGGCTCGCGGGTGGATGTCATCGCCGATCCGCCCGCGACCGGGCAGGTGTTCGACCGCTGGACGGGCGACGTCGCGCTCCTCGGTAATGCCCCGCTCGCGGTGTCCCTGCCGCGAGTGACGATCACGGTGCCCGCCGCCGCGGCGACGCTCACCGCGACTTATCGCGCGGCCGCGGCGTGGACGCCCCGCGTGATCGAGAACTTCAACCCGCAGACGCAGACCGGCCAGAACAGCACGACCACGACCGTTACGACCACCCTCCGCCACTTCGTCCCGCCGAATGCCGCGGGGCTGGTTTTCCTGCTCCACGATGCGGGTGGTTCTGGGGCGGACTGGTTCGAGCGTCCCCAGGCACTGCTGCTCGCGCGCGACCTCGTCGCGGCCGGCTACGGTGTGGCGACCCTCAACAGCCTGAATCGCAACGCGGGCGCTTGGGCGGGGCAGGCGACGCTGGCGACGAACCTGGACGCGCTCAACCACGCCGCCGCCCACGCGCGGCTGGTCGCCGACGGGGCCCTCGCCGCCGGTCGGCCGATCTTTTTTATCGGTCGCGGCAACGGCGGTGGGGCGGCGATCCGCTACGCAGATTTCCTCGCGACGGCGACGCCCGCGCGCTCGGTGAAGGGCGCCGTCTCTTACCTCAACGCGGGCCTCGAGGCGCTCGGCGTCACGTCGCGCGTGCCGCAATTCTTCGCGCTCGCCGCCAACGATGACGTTGAGGGCGCCGCCGGTGTGGCCGAGGCCCGTGACCGCAGCGACCTGCTCCTCGGCCGCGGCGTCGCCTCCGCCTCCGCGGTGCTGCCCGTTTCCCCGCTGTACCCCGCGCGGCTGCGCGCGCTTGCCGTGAATGGCTCCACCTTCACCACCAGCGACGCCCAGGCCGTGTCGGCCGCGCTGCGCGGGGCGGGCTGGGTCGATGAGAATAACTACGTGCGCACGGTGCCCACCCGGGCGGCCCTCAATGCCGCGCTGCCCGAGGCGCTGCGGCCCCGCGTGGCGGACATCGCCGCGGAGATCGCGGTCGCGGCGGCGGAACGGGAATTCTTCAGCGAAGCCAACCCGCGGGTGGTGGCCTTCCTGAACGCCCGCGCGGCCGACACGCCCGTCGCGCCGCCGGGGCGACTGGTGAATCTCTCCACCCGCTCCGCCCTCGTCTCCTTGGACGATTCACTGGCGCTGGGCTTCAATATCTCGGGCCCGGCGCGGGCGACGCTACTCGTCCGCGGCATCGGCCCCGCGCTGGCGAAGTTCGGACTGGCCGGCGCGTTGCCGGCGGCGCGGCTCGAGCTCAACCGCGGGCAGACGTTGCTGCAGGCCAACGAGGGCTGGGATCGGGCGGGCGGCTCCGCGTCCGTTGCCGAGATCGCGGCTGCCGCCGCGTCCGTGGGGGCGTTCGCGCTGGAGCCCGGCGCGCGCGACGCCGCGCTGCTCATCACCCTCGACCCTGGCACCTACACGGCGACCATCCGCGGCGTCGGCGGCGCGACCGGCGACGTACTGGCGGAAATCTACGACGTCAGCCGCAACGCCACGCGGCTCACGAACCTCTCGACTCTCGCGCGGATCAACGCCCCCGGCGACCTGTTGATCCCGGGGATCGTCATCGCCGGCAACAGCCCGCGTTCTCTCCTGATCCGGGCGGTGGCGCAGGGCCTGCGCGACTTCGGGTTGCCCGAGGAGGCGGTGCTCGGCGATGCACGCGTAGCGGTGCTCGAGGGGAGCGAGACGGTCGAGGTGAGCAATAACTGGGCGCAGGTGAACGGGGCTGCCCTCACCGCCGCGTTTCCGGCGGTGGGCGCCTTCCCGCTCCGGGCGGCCAGCGACGCCGCCCTGCTCAGCGCACTCGCCCCCGGCAGCTACACGCTGCAGGCGGGCGCCGCGCCCCTCCCGGCTCAGCCGCCGGCAAACTTCGTCGCGCCCAGCCCCACCGGCTCCGTCTTGGTCGAAGTCTACGAAGTGCCCTGACGGCGCCCCGCGCGGCGGGGTGCGCGCGCCTCGCCGCTCGACGTCCGACGGCGCCTTGCCCAGAGTGGCCGGAGCGATGAGCACCCCGGCCCCCCAAAAATCTCCCCTGCGCGTTGGCATCGTCGGCGGCGGCCTGGCGGGGCTCTCGACGGCCGCGCATCTGCTGCTGGCGGCGCCGGGGGATTTCAC
>CAIOTK010000375.1 GCA_903861185.1 uncultured Opitutia bacterium
AGTCGGGGCGGGACGTGGCCCCGCCAAGTGCCCCCTCCCCAGACCAGATCTCAACCCAGCTCCCCCGCTTTCTCCTGCCGATATCCTTCGGTAATCCTTCGGTTAAGCTTCGGTTCTTTAGAGGCGAGCGCTTTATTTTACCTAGGAGAGACCGAAGGATAACCGAAGGATGACCGAAGGATTACTGGACCAGAACCGAAGGAGGAAGGAGCGCACCCGCTCCGCACGTGGCCCGGGCCAAAATCCGGCTTCAATTAATCTTTTCGTATTCTCCATCAATGGTTTGCCAATTTAGGCGGGGCCCCTGCGCTCGCGCCGGCGCCGCCCCTACCCCCTCTTTGTCGGGCCCGCTTGCAGGCAGCTGGCCCCTGCGGGGCGCTTCGCCCACGCCCGCGCCGAGCACAGCGCGCCGCGGTCGCGTCGGTCGCCAGCAGAAGGCAGATTTAAGAGAATTAAATTGCAGCAAGCCCATTACTGACATTCCTGACAGCCAGTCGTGCAAGCCGCCTGCTTCCCCTCCCTCTCCCGCGTCTGGTCCCGCTGCGGTCTGGGCCTGGCGCTAGCCGTCGCCGCGCCGCTGGTCGCGCAAGAGGCCCGATTGCACTGGCTCGACGACGTGAAGCTGCCGGCACAGGCGGACGGCAACAGCCCCGCTTTTTGGTGGAATGGGCAGTTGCACCTCTTCACCTCAATCGGCTGGCCGTTGAAACTCAGCCGGTCCGGCGGGCAATTCTATCCCTGGACCACCATCGAGGTCGACACGACCGGGATGCGCCACCACCCGACTTGGGTCGAGGGGGCCTGGATGGATCCGGATGGGATCTTGCTTGGCTGGTACCACCACGAGCCGGCGGGGCTGATCGAGGGTTCCCCGCTCACAGCGCCCAAGATTGGGGCCCTGATTTCGGTGGACCAAGGGCAGAGCGTCCACGATCTCGGCCTGATCCTCGACGCGGGCGATCCGCCGGATCTCCTCGCAGCGAACGGGTTCTTCCTCGGTGGCCACGGGGACTTCTCGGTCGTGCTGGATCAGGAGCGGAGCCATTTCTACTTCTTCTTCACCAATTACGCCGGGCCAGAGGAGACCCACGGCGTGTGCGCAGCGCGGATGGCGTACGCGGACCGCTTCAATCCCGAGGGCAAAGTCTTCAAGTACTACGCCGGCGAATGGAACGAGCCCGGCATCGGGGGGCGCGTCACCCCGATCTTCCCGGCGCGCCGCGGCTGGGCTAACCGCGATCCAGACTGCTTCTGGGGACCGGCGGTCCACTGGAACACCTACCTCAACGCTTTCGTGATGCTCCTCAATCGCGCCCAAGGAGAACCCGGCTGGTCGCAGCACGGCGTGTACGTCTCCTACAGCCGCGACCTGAGCCAGCCCGAGGCGTGGAAGCAGCCCAAGGTGCTGCTCGCGACGGAAGACATCCCCAGTTGGACCGACTTTTACCCGCAGGTGCTGGGCTACGGCCCGCGCGGCACCGACACCGAGGCGGGGAAATTCGCGCGCTTCTACCTGAAGGGTATCTCCCGCTGGGAAATCGAATTTACCCGCACCGGCAGCGGCGGCGAAACCGGCCTCGCTAAGGAGCGCTGAGCCGCCCCCGTCCCGCAACCGAGACCGGGGGCTCGAACGAGGTCAGAACTTGTACTGCACGCGCCCGTAAACCACGTGCGCGTCGAAGTCCTTCAGCCCGGCGAACGTGCCGTCCCGATTGGTCACGTACCCGTAGCGGAGCGTGTAGACCAAGCGGTCGGTGTGGCGCCGGACCCAGGTCACGTACGAGGAGTGCATCAAGTGGCCGGCGTTGAGCGGCAGCGTGAAGTCCTGGTTGTCCGTATAGTTGTCGGCCCGGTAATACGAGGTATCGACGAAGAGGTCGGTCACCTTGCCCAGCACGTAGCCCGCGCCGAGGGACGCACTGGTGTGGTTGTTATCGGCGATCACTAGGTAGCGGTTGGACGGCACCCAAAGCTGGTCGTAGGTAACGTTGAATGCGCCCGTGAGGTAGAGCCGCGTGGAGGCGTTCCAGGTCGCGGTCTGCGTGACAATGTGCCGTACGAGGCGGCCGCCGCGGATCTCGGGGAGGTTGTCGAAGGTGGAGGTGATCGTGGCCCGCTGGTGCGCGTAGCGGGAAACGAGGCTGAGGCTGGTGGTGGGCCGCCAGGAGGCGCGGAGGCTGACGTCTTGGCTAGCGATGTCCTGATCGACGATGAAGTGCGGGTAGCGGTCGTTCGCGGTGGTCGCGTTGGAGGTGCGGTCGCGGCGCGCGCGGTAATCGGCGAGCTTCAGGCGGTAATTGTACTGGGCGCCGAAGGTGAGGCCGGGCCGGGGGTACCAGGAGGCGGCGGCGGTGTAGCGGGCCCCGCGGCGCTCGTAGTCGGAGTCGCGATCGATGACCGGTGAACCGGCGGGGAGCAGAATGCTCTGCTCGAGCAAGCTGCCCTCGCCCTGATTCCATTGGGCGCGCGCGCTGAAGTTCCAGTCGGCGGAGCGCCGGTAGCGGAACTCGATGTCCTCGGTGACCTCGTTCCACGCGTCGCGGCTGCTGGCCTCGATCAGGTTCTGCGTGGCCGCGAGGGCGGCGCCCGCGAAGTTGGTGTCCGTATGGCTCTCGCCGGCGTCGACCCGGAGGTGCTCGTACCGGATGGCCGGCAGGATCGTCCAATACTTGTCGGGCGTGTAGACGAGGTTGAGGTTCCCGACGTACTGGCGGAGGCGCGTGTCGCCGGTGAGCCCGTAGTAGCCCACGTCGCCCTGCTGGCGCGCCGCGAAGGTGGGCGAGTAGGTGGCGTCGGGCCCGGCCCCGTAGATTTTGCTGCCGCTCAGGTTGGTATCGATCGTCGTGGAGAGGCCGCCGGCGGCGAGGCGTAGCTGCTCGTCCAGCACCCGCTCGTAGGTGGCGTGCCCCGAGAAGAGCTCGCTGTCCGAGCCCTCATACGTGGTGACGGTGCGATCCTGCGGTTCTTGGATGCGGCGGCGGCCGACGTGCCGGTTATTCACGCGGCTGCGCTCGTAGCGGCCGGCGACCTTCCAGGCCTCCTGTTCCGTGCGGCGGCTGACCTCGGCCGTGACGATGTCACGGACCTCGTCCACCAGCAGGTAGGACGGGATGAAGGCGCGCGGCGAGAACGGGGCGCCGGCGAAGTTGGAATCGCCCCAGCGGATGGAATTTTTGGCGCCCTCGCGGGTGTTGCGGTCGTAGCGGAGGCGGAACTGCGGGCGGTTTTCGCCCAGCGTGCCCAGCTCGAAGGAGAAGTAGCTCCGATCCAGCTCGAGGGCTTCGTCGAACCAGGAGAACGAGAGGTTGCGGGGGACTAGGCGGCCGCCGGAGCCATCATAGAAGATCCGGAACTGGCGGAAGTTCGCCTCGAGGTAGAAGGCGTCGTGCTTCTCGAAGCGACCGAGCAGGCGGTAGTCGCCGTCGCCCGGCATCGCGCGGGCTTCGAAACGGAAGAGCGACGCGTCGTCGGTGCGGGTGAGCGTGTACTGCTCGAGCCCGCCGTAACCGCTCTCGCTCTGCCGCACGCGCTGCTGGAAGGTCGCCGCGTTGCCGTCGACGGAGGTCGCGCCGCCGCCGCCTACGCTGATGGAGCCGGAGGAGGTGGTCTGCGCCGGCGCCGCGGCCGCCAGGAGGCCGAGCGTGGCCGCGAGACCGAGGGCAAGGCGGGCGCGGTCCCCGCGGAAGGTGAAGGCTGGGGAGTGCATCAGTAGCGGAGGGACGAGTTGACGTTGGAACCGTGGACGGCCTCGTGGCAGCCCGCCGACCAGCAGGTGCCGCGGATGACGTTACCGGCGTGGTTAACGCCGCCGTGGATGATCGCGGTGTCCGCGGTCTGGTTTTGGAAGTGGCACTGGTAGCAGAGCGCGTTGCCGCGGGCCTTGAGCATCTTGTCGTTGACCGAGCCGTGCGGCGAATGGCAGCTGACGCAGCCCTCGCGCATCGCTTCGTGGACGAACGTGTGGTGGCCGGACTGCGCGGGGTGGCACTTGGCGCAGGTGGCGTTCGTCTGGGCGACCAGCGCGCGCGCGCCCCCGTCCTTCAGCGACTCGCCTTGGTGCGGGTCGTGG
>CAIOTK010000376.1 GCA_903861185.1 uncultured Opitutia bacterium
AAGATGTCGATGGCGGGGAACTCCTTGAGCAGCTCCTCGGACGCCTTGGCGATCGCCGCGCCGTCCGCTACGTCCACCGCGAGGGCCTTGGCCCGGCCGCCCGCCGCCGTGATGGCAGCAGCGGTGGACCCGCAGGACTCGGCCGACTTGGAGACGCAGATAACCGTCACCCCTTGGCGGGCGAGGGTCTCGGCGATAGCCCGGCCGATCCCACGGCCGGCGCCGGTGACAAGGGCGGTGCGGTTCTTGAAGGTGAGCATAGGAGAAAAGGGCCACGCGGGCCCGGAAGGCGATGAAGTGACGGATGCGCCAGCGCGGGGCAACCGCCAAGTGCGCCCCGCGCGCGCAGGCTTGCAGCGGTGGCGGAATTGCCGCCCAGTGGAAACGTGTCCGCCGCCGCCGCCATCCGCCTCCAGAAATTTATCGCCGACGCCGGGGTCTGCTCCCGCCGGGCGGCGGAGGCGCTCATCGCCCGCGGAGAGGTCTGGGTCAACGGCGCCGCCGCCACCCCCGGCACCCACGTCACGCCCGGAGTCGACAAGGTCACGGTCTCCGGCAAGCCCGTCCGCGCCGCCGTCCAGCCGAAGATCACCGTCGCCGTCCATAAGCCGCGCGGGCTGATCTGCTCCAACGACGATCCCCACCACGCGGACACGCTGTTCACCCTGCTCCCCCGCGAACTCGCCCGCCACCGTTTCTTTTGCGCCGGCCGCCTCGACCTCGACAGCGAAGGGCTGGTTATCCTGACGACGGACGGCGACCTTGCCCACCGCCTGATGCACCCCTCGCAGGTCGTGGTGAAGCGCTACCACGTGGTGCTGAAGACCCCGTTTCCGGCTAGCCGGCTCAATCAGTTGATCCGCGGGGTGATCGTCGAGGGTGAGCGGCTCAAGGTGGAACGGGCGGCCCTGATCAACGCGGACGCGGGAGGCATTGCGACCGACCTCGACGTTCACCTGCACCACGGCAAGAAGCGGGAGATCCGGCTGCTGTTCACGCAACTCGGGTTCGATGTGAAGCGCCTGCGCCGTTACCAGATCGGTGCGCTCCAGCTAAAGGGAATCCCGCTCCGCGGTGGCAAGGTGCTCTCCCCCAGGGAGATCAAATCCCTGTTCCAAAACCCCCGCACCCCGCACGCCCCGCACGAGGCGGTCGCTGCCCCGCGCGCCACCGGAACCTTCGCCCTTGCGCATGAAGCCTAGCCTGCTGGCCCTCGCCACCCTCACCGTCGCCCTCGCCCACGGCGCCGGCCTGCCCGCTACCACCGCTGTCCACGTCGAAGCGTCCACGCAGAGCGCCGTGGCGACCTACCTGAAAGCCGGGGAGGAGCCCCGCCCTGCCCCCGGTGCGACCGCCCCCGCCGGCTGGCTGGCCGTCGAGCTGCCCGGCCCCTTCGAAGTCTACGTCGAGAACAAGGACCTAACCAAGAGCCTCGACGTCCGCCCCGGCGCCGCCCTCCGCCAAGCCCCGAAGGCCGACGCTCCAATTCTGGTCACCGCCGGTCCCGCCGAAAAGGCCACCCTCACCGGCATCCGCGGCCGCTGGACCCAGCTCAGCCTCGAGCGCCCTCTCGTTGGCTTCATCCAGACCACCGGCATTGCCCCGGTCCCCGCCCCCGTCCGCCCGGAGACCCCCGCGGGCGCAACCGCTCCCGCCCCGGTGAATCCCGGCGTTTACGGTTCTGCCACCGCCGGCCAACCCGTCGCGATGGTCAACCTCGGCGACGGCGGCAGCAGTTCCCTCCCCCGCCAGTACGCCGGCCGCTTCGTCTCCACCCGCCGCCCCTTCGCCCCGCGCCGCCCCTACGATTACGCGCTTCTGGATGACTCCGGCCAGCGCTTCGCCTACCTCGATGTTTCCCGCCTGCTCCAGACGGAGCAGGTTGAGAAATACGTCGATCTGCCCGTCAACGTCTACGGCACCGCCCGCCCCGGCCCCGATGGCCGCGAGATCATCCTGACGGTCGAGACCCTCCAGCTCCGCTGAACCCAATGGAATTGATCGACGGCAACCGCATCGCCGCCTCCCTCATCGCCGAGCTCAAGGCTCAGGTTGCTGCCCTCCCCGGCCGCCCCCCCTGCCTCGCCCTCGTCCGCGTCGGCGACGACCCCGCCTCCGTCTCCTACGTCCGCAAGAAAGAGCAGACCGCCGCCGAAATCGGGGTCACCAGCCGCATTTTGCTCCCCCCCGCCACGATCAGCCAGGCCGACCTCTGCCGGCTCATCGATGACCTCAACGCCGACCCCGGGGTGGATGGGATTTTGATCCAGTCGCCGCTACCCAAGGGCTTCGACGAGGTCGCCGTCTTCCGCCGCATCACCCCGGAAAAGGACGTCGATGGCTTCCACACGGTAAACCTCGGCAAGGTGGCCCAGGAAGATGACACCGGCTTCGTCGCCTGCACCCCCGCGGGAATTATGGAGCTGCTCGCCCGCAGCGGGGTGGACCTCCGGGGGAAACACGTCGTGGTGCTCGGCCGCTCCCTCATCGTCGGCAAGCCGGTCGCCCTGCTCGCCCTCCAAAAACGCGCCGGCGCCAACGGCACGGTCACGGTCTGCCATTCCGCCACCCCGGACCTCCCCGCCCTGACCCGCCTCGCCGACGTCCTCATCGCGGCCATCGGCCGGCCGGAATTCGTCACCGCCGAGATGGTCAAGCCCGGGGCCGTAGTCATCGACGTCGGTATCAACCGCGTCCCTGACCCGACCCGCAAGACGGGCTACCGCCTCACCGGCGACGTCCACTTCCCCTCCGTCTCCCCCCGCTGTTCCCTCATCACCCCCGTGCCCGGCGGCGTCGGCCCGATGACGGTCGCCATGCTGATGAAGAACACGGTCAAGGCCCGCCTCCTCCACCCGCCCGCCCCCGCCCGATGAGCGTGCCCCGGATCCTCGTCGTCGACGACCAAGCGATCAACGTCCAGCTGCTCCGGCTGAAGCTGGAGCGCGAGGGAATGCAGGTCCTCACGGCCCCCAGCGGCCGCGAGGCCCTCGCCCAAGCCACCAACGCCCGGCCCGACCTCATCCTGATGGACCTGCTGATGCCGGATATGGACGGCCTCACCGCCTGCCGGCAACTGAAGGCCGACCCTGCCACCCGGGACATCCCAGTAATCTTCCTCACGGCCAGCCCCTCGAAGGAACACCGCCAAGAAGGCCGCGCAGCCGGCGCCGCCGATTACCTCGTTAAGCCGATCGACCTCGACGAGACGATGGCCCGCGTCCGCCTGCACCTCCGCCTCGCGCGGCTGGAACGCGAGGCCACGGAACTGGTGCCCCGCCTCGACGAGACCCGCCGGGGCGCGCTGGTCGGCGCCGCCGCCCAAGGCGTTACCCACCACCTCAACAACCTCCTCGGCGTCGTCCTGGGCTACGTTGAGCTCGTGCGGACCTTCAGCGACGATCCCGAGAAGGTTCGCCGCTACATCCAGAACGTCGACGACTCGCTCCAGAAGGTGATCCAGCTGGTCCGCCACCTTTCCACCGTCGCCGCGCGGGCCCGGCCCGTCCAGACCCCCGCCACCGTCGGCTGCCTCCTCGCCGGCGCGGTGGCTCGGTTCCACGCCGACCACCGGCCCGACGCTCCGGTCACGGTCGAGACGGACTGCCCCGACCTCGCGGTGCCCACCCATCGAGAGGCGATCGAGGACGCGCTCGCCCGTGTGCTCGCCAACGGTTGGGAAGCCTACCCGGTCGACGCCCCCGAACGTCCCCTCCGCCTCGAGGCGCGCAAGCTCGCCCGTCCCGACGGTTCGGAACTGGTCGAGTTCCGGGCCCTCGATCGCGGCCGCGGCGTCAATCCGGACATCCAAGACCGGGTGTTCGAACCCTTCCTCGGGACCAAGGATCAGCCCGCGTCCGGCCTCGGCCTTACGATCGCCCGGCACGCCATCCGTGCTCTTGGGGGCGAGATCGCGGTGAATCCCCAGCCCGGTGGCGGCACCGTTGCCGTGCTGACGCATCCGCTCACCCCCCGCACCCGCCCTTCCTGATCCTATGAGCGATATCGCCTTCCTCGGCGCCGGCCGCATGGCCTCCGCCATCGTCGACGGGCTCCTCAGCCGCCACGTCCGCCCGCCCACCGCCCTCCACTGCATCGACGGAGGGGACGGCACGGCCGCGCTCCTTGCGACCCGCACCGGGGTCCACGCCGCCGCGGATCTCCCCGCCTTGCTCGGCCGGGCTGACATCGTGGTCCTCGCCTGCAAGCCCCAGCAACTCGCGACGCTCGACCCTCAACTCGCCGAACTCACCGCCGGTCGGCTCGTGATTTCCATTCTCGCCGGCAAGCGCCTCGACCGGCTCGCCCAAGTCCTCCCCCGCGCCCGTAACCTCGTGCGCGCGATGCCCAACACCCCCGGCCAGATCGGCGCCGGAGTCACCGCCTGGTGCGCCCGCGCCCCTCTCGCCCCCGCCGACCGCGCCGCCGTCGAGGCCATCCTCGGCGCCCTCGGCACCGTGCTAGAACTGGCGGAGGAAAAACTGGATGCGGTGACGGGCTTGAGCGGGAGCGGCCCGGCCTACGTGTTCGAGTTCGCGGCCGCCCTGCGCGATGCCGGGGAAGCCGCGGGCCTGCCCCGCGAGACCGCCTGGCAGCTCGCCCTCGAAACGCTCCACGGCTCCGCCAAGCTGCTCGCCACCTCCGGCACGCCCCCCGAGGCCCTCCGCGACCAGGTCACCTCCCCGAACGGTACCACCTACGCCGGCCTCCAAGTCCTTGCCTCCGGCGGCTTCCGCCCCCTCCTCGCGGCCACCGTCCAGGCCGCCACCGCCCGCTCCCGCGAACTCTCCCGCGACTCCTGATCCCCTTATGAGCGCCTTATCCGGACGCATCCTCGTCACCGGCGGCGCCGGCTTCATCGGCAGCGCCCTGGTCTGGGCCCTCAACCAGCGCGGCCACTCCGATATCGTCGTGACCGATTTCCTCGGCTCCGACGAGAAGTGGCGCAACCTCACGCCGCTGCGCTTCGCCGATTACGTCGAGGCCGACCGCTTCCGCGCCACCCTCGCGCGGGACCCAGACGCCTTCGGCCGCTTCTCGGCCGTGTTTCACCTCGGGGCCTGCTCCGCCACGACCGAGCGCAACGCCGGCTACCTCGCGGACAACAACTTCACCCTGACCAAGGAGCTCGCGGCCTGGGCCCTCGCCCGCGGGACCCGTTTCGTCTACGCCTCCTCCGCCGCAACCTACGGGGACGGGGCCCAGGGGATGGACGACCGCGATCCCAATCTGGCCCGGCTGCGGCCGCTGAATATGTACGGGTACTCGAAGCACCTCTTCGACCTGCACGCCCAGCGGGCCGGTTGGCTGGACCGCCTCGTCGGAGTGAAGTACTTCAACGTCTTCGGCCCGAACGAAGCCCACAAGGGCGATATGCGCTCGCTCGTGCACAAGGCCTGCGGCCAGATCCAGTCCACCGGCCGCGTCCAGCTATTCCAGAGCCACCACCCCGACTACCGGGACGGGGAGCAGCAGCGGGATTTCCTCTACGTGAAGGATGCCGTGGAGATGACGCTCCACTTTGCCGAAAACCCCGCAGGCCTCACCGCCGGCGGCCTCTTCAACCTCGGCAGCGGCGAAGCCAACACCTGGCTCGCGCTCACCCGCGCCCTTTTCGCCGCCCTCGGCCGCGAGCCGCAGATCGATTTCATCCCGATGCCCGAGGCCCTCCGCGGGAAGTACCAGTATTACACCCGCGCCGACATCGGGAAGCTCCGCGCCGCCGGCTACACCCGGCCCGTCACGCCCCTCGCCGAAGCCGTCCGCGACTACGTCCAGGGTTACCTCGTCCCGGGTCGCCACCTCGGCGACTGATCCCGCCGGCGCGGGCGCCGGTTGGCGCCCCGTTCAGCGCTCCTCCAGTTCGATTTTTCGGAACGCGATCTCGGCCTTACACTTGCCGTGGATCTGGAGGGCAATGCGCCCCGCCGGCACCACGCCCGGCTCGGTCTCGGTGTAGTCGACGGTCCGCTCGCCGTTGAGGAAGATCTCCACCCGCGGCCCGGTGCACCGGATCTCGTAACGGTTCCACTCGCCCGGCCGCTCCAGGCGCCGGACCTGCTCCTCCGTCGCCCGCGCCAGGAAACGCTTCCGCCGCGACTCATCGTACAGGCTCCCGGAATGGCCCGCGCCAACGTCCGCCTGATACCCGCTCATCTCGTGCGCGGGATCCGCGATCCGCTCGCTGCGGACCTGCACCCCGCCGTTCACGAACCCCTCGGTGCCGGTGAGGCGATACTCGAGCCGCAGCACGAAGTCCCCCGTGCGCCGCGTCATCGCGAGGAACTCATTGCGCGGGTTGCCGCGGGGATTGCCACCCACGATGACCCCGTCCGCCACGCGCCACACGCCCGGATCGCCGTCCCAGCCCGTGAGGTCCACGCCGTTGAATACTGGTCCCGGCTTCCCGCCGGCCGCAGCGGACACCGGAACCGGCGCCGCCTTCGCGGCCTTCCCCTTCGCCGCGGGCGCCTCCCCGCGAGCCAGCCGCGCGGCCCGGCGGCGCACATCCTCGTCCTTCGCTTCCCGGGCCACCCGTTCCAGCAGCGGCCGCACCAACGGGAGGTGCGTCGGTCCAGTCAGATCCGCCGCTGCCTGCACTAACGCAAGCGACGCCTCCTCCCGCACCTCCGGATCATTCAAATGGGGCGCCAGCAGGCCCGCCACCTCCGGATGGCGCAGGCTGGCGAGGCTGCCCACCAGCTCGCGCCGCTCCGCCAGCGTGCGCGCCAGACCCGCCGCCGCCCGAAAGGCCCCCACGACATCCAGCGGCGAACGCTCCCGCCCGGCCGCCACATTGGCCGCCAGCCGCAACGCCCCCGCCAGGGCCACGCCACGCTCGGCCTCGCTCGTTTCCGCGCGCGCCGCCTCGGCCAGCAAGGTCCACACCGGCGCCGCGTCCGGCCACGCCGCCAAGGCCGCCAGCACCGCCTCCCGCACGCTCGCATCCGGATCGCGCAGGGCCGCCTGCAGGCTAAAGAAAACCTCGTGGCGCCCGCCGGTCGCCCGCATCAG
>CAIOTK010000377.1 GCA_903861185.1 uncultured Opitutia bacterium
AGCAGTTGGTGGCGCAATTTGAGGACGTGGCCCGGGTCGGCCGGATCGCGGAGCTGGATGCGGGCAAGCTGGCGGCCTTCCTGGAGCGGTACGCTCCGGTGCTGGACGAGACGCGGACGGAGTGGGGGATCCGTTATTACAAGCAGGAGGTGCGGTTGGATGCCACTGAGGTGGCGGCGGCGCGGCGGGTGGTGCAGGCGCTGATTAGTCTGGCGGTGCGCACGGCGGTGCGGCGCACGAAGGCCCTGCACGCCTGCCTGACGGGCTTTGAGCGGGCGTACGATGCCGAGGTCCGCCGCAAGGGGCGGCTGAGTTTTGCGGATTATGCGGTTCTGCTGAACGAGTGGTTGAGCCCGCTGGGGCGGCGGGAGGACGTGGCGGCGGCGTTGGAGGACATCCATTTCCGCCTCGATGCGAAGGTGAAGCACTGGCTGCTGGACGAGTTTCAGGACACCAGCACGCGGCAGTACGATGTTCTGCGTCGGAACCTCGATGAGATCGTGGGGACGGCGGGGGAGGATCGGAGCGTGTTCGTGGTCGGCGACACCAAGCAGTCGCTGTATGAGTGGCGCCAGGGGAACCGGGAGCTGCTCCACCGGGTGGACACGATGATTCGGGCGAACGGGGTGAGTGCGGCAATGAATGAGACGCGGCGCTGTTCGCCCGCGGTGCTGACGATGGTCAACGCGTTGCTGGAGAGCCTCGGCGGCCGGGAGCTGGGTCGCTTCTTTTCCCCCTTGGCGGCGAGTGACTGGGATCAGGTCTTTCAGGAGCAGCGGGCGCATCCGGAGGCGCCCGCGGTGGGCCGCGCGGAGTGGGTGCGGTTGGGGAAACCTTCCGCGGGTGACGGCGAGGACGGCAACGGCGGCGACCCGGGGGAAGCCGGTGGGAGGATGCCGGAGCGGCACGCGAAGTGGATGGCCGGCGATCTCGAGCGCAGCCGGGTGTTGGCCGAGGCCCGGCCGGGGATGCCGCGGGGCTTGCGCCCGGGGGTCACGTGCGCGGTCTTAGTCTCCAGCAATCAGCAGGCGCGGGTGATCGCCGAGACCCTCCGGCTGTGCGGCGTGGAGGCCACGGACGAGGCGTCGGTGGCGGTGGTGCGGGACAACCCCGTGACGGCGGGCTTGTTCGCGTTGATCGAGGTGACCGCGCACCCGGAAAATGCCCTCGCGAGCGGGCTTGCCTGGATGTCCCCGACCGCGCGTCGCCTTGTGGCGGATGAGACCGGCCAACCGGACTGGGGCAAGGTTACCCGGCGGATTGCGGCCCTCTTTGCAGCGCGGGGGGCGGAGGCGGTGGTGGACTGGCTGGTGGGCTCGCTCGCGCAGGACTCGACCAATGAGTTCGTGGAAAAGCGGTTGCGGCAGTTCCGTGCCGTGGCGGCGGACTATGACACGACGGGGCGGCGGGACTTGGCGGACTTCATCGCTTACGCCGAAGGCACGCACTTGCGCGATCAGGCGATGGCCAATGCGGTCCAAGTCATCACCATCCACCGAGCGAAGGGATTGGAGTACGGGATGGTGTACCTGCCGTGCCTGAATGACGCGCAGCACCGGATGGCGGACTTGCGGGGTGGGTTGCTGTACCTGACGCCGGCGATGATGGAGAAGCGGGATGGTGCCGTGACGGGCAGCATCTACGATGAGAGCCTGTTCCGGCCGGCGTGGATCCTGGCGGGGATGAATCGGGCATTCGCGGAGCATGTGCCTGTTCTGCGGGACGCGATCGATGCCCTGCGCGCGGAGTCGGCTTATGGCAGCCTCTGTCGGCTCTATGTAGGCATGACGCGGGCCAAGGTTCGACTCGTGCTGATGAC
>CAIOTK010000378.1 GCA_903861185.1 uncultured Opitutia bacterium
GCTCTGGGCGGCGAACATCAGGGAGGTGATTTCCTTCACCGAGTGGGTGTTGGCGCGGGCGCGCGACGCGTAGGTGGCGCTGTAGCGCTTGCCGTTCGAGGTGAAGGGCGCGAGCGGCAGGCTGCCGTCGCTGCCGTACCACGTGCGGTAATCGGCGGGGTCGACGTAGTTGCGACGCGTCACCTTGTTCTGGTCGCCCTCCGCGGTGGTGGCGTTGGAGATCGGCGTGTTGGTTTCGTCGACGAGGATCTCGTCCCGCCAGCGGCGCAGGCGATCCTGCTCGGAGCGCTCCCCGAGCGCGGCGAGGCGGTGGCGGCCGAACCAGCGGTTGGAACGCCCGCCCTCCCAGGCGGCGCTCAGGCGCAGGATCTCGTTGTCGGTAACGATCCAGTCCTTGAACCAGTTGGACTCGAAGTAGAGTTGGCCGGCGTGGGGGTTGGGGACGGCGGCCGCGGAGCCGTCGGGCGCGGGCAGGGTGAGGTTCGGGTCGCCGCGGAGGTTGCCGCCGGCGATCGCGAGCCCGTGGGCCTCGACGTCGGTGTGGTTGCGGAACCACGCGAGCTCGAGGCTCACCTGCGCGGGCAGGCGCTGCTGGACGATGACCTGCCGGGAGTTGAAGGTCTGGTGGCGGACGCCCCCGGGGCCGGTGAGGTTGTAGTCGTAGGGTGAGACCGAGGGGGGCAGGAGCGTCTCGACGCCGGTGCGGCCGAGGGACTGGAATTCACCGCGGAGGTTGGTGACGAGTCCCGTCTGCTGGCTGAAGGTGAAGCGGTTGTTGGTGGCGCTGAAGCGGGCCGTGCCGGAGCCGGCGGGGACGGCCGTGCCGTCGAACACGCGGCGGCCGCCGTCCCACCACGCGGTGACCTGATCGGCGGCGTTCCAGCCCATCGTGAGGCTGTTGTCCATCTGCCCCTTCTCGAAGGAGACGTGGACGGTGGTTTGGCGGAAGGGCTGGTAGGCGGCGGCGAGGCTCCAGCGGGCCTGGTCGGTGAAGTCCCAGTAACGCCAGCCTTGGCTGTTCTGGTACAGGCCGAGGAGGCGGAGGGAGAGTTTGCGGGGGAGGAGGACCTGGTTGTGGTCGGCCTCGTAGCGCTCGTAGGCCCAGGAGCCGAGCATCGCCTTGAGGGTGGTGCGCGTGCGCTGGAGGTTGGCGCGCTTGCCGGAGAGGGAGACGAGGCCGCCGGCCTGGCCGAGGCCGAAGAGGATGGAGTTGGGGCCGCTGGCGACCTCAGCCCGCTCCACGTTGTAGAGATCGACGGGGATGCTGGACTCGACGAAGTCGCGGGAGGCGCCGGCGGGGGAGCCGCGCATCCGGAACTGGTAGTCGTTGCCGTCGGCGCCCCGGCCCTGGGGGTTGTTGAAACCGGCGTTGGCGTCCTCGACGTCGATCTCAATGTTGGTGGCGTGGGCCATCATCTCCTCGAGATTGGTGGCGGCGATGTCGGCGAGGAACTCAGGGGTGAAGGCGGCGACCGCGGCGGGCGTGTCGCGCAGGCGGGAGTTGAGGCGGCTGCCGCTGGTCGTGTTCGCGGCCTGGTAGCCAACGTCGTTTTCGGCGCGGACCTCGAAGGGCGAGAGCTCGACCACGGGGCGCTCGGGGTCGGCCGGCCGGGGGGCGGCGGGGGCCGGGGAGGTCTGCGCGGCGAGCGCGGCGGGCAGCAGCAGGGCAAGCGCCGCGAAGGCGCTCCGGGAGGTGGGGGTTTGCATGGCAGGAGGGGTTGGGCCGCGAGCGTGGCCCTGACGCCGTCGCAGGCAAGCCGGCACCACGGGCCCGCTTGACCCGGCCGCGCGCTTCCGTGTGCTCCGGCAGATGGATGCCCACGCCCGCGCCCGCCAGCTGATTGACGCCGCCCACGCCGCGGACCCGCAGCGCGCCGCGGACGGTCGTGCGGCCGAGTTAGTCTACGCGGACCGGATGGAGGCGTGGGTGGAACGGCTGGTGGCGCCCGCGACCCCCGCGCTCCGCCTCGCCGCGCGCGCGCAGCACCTCGAACGCTGGCTGGTCCCGCGGACGACCTTTCCTGAGGGCCGCGCGGGCTACCTCACGTGGCGCCGCTCGCTTTACACTCGCCAGGCCGAACGCGCGCGGGAGCTGTTGCTGGCGGCGGGCATTGACGCGGCCGAGGCGGCGGACGTGGCGACGTGGGTCTCGAAGACCGGCCTGCGCACCAACGCGGGGACGCAGGCGCTGGAGGACGCGGCGTGCCTCGTGTTCCTCGAGAACGAGATCGGCGCGTTCGCCGCCCGGCACGCCGACTACCCGCGGGAGAAGTTCGTGGATATCCTGCGCAAGACCTGGCGCAAGATGAGCCCCGGGGCACAGGCGGCGGCCGCCGCGCTGCCCCTGCCGGACGGGATCGCCGCGCTCGTGCGCGAGGCCACCGGCTGAGACGCCGGGCGCGCGGGCTTGCCGGAACGGCCGCGTTGGCGCTTGCTGCGACGTCCCCCACCCCAATGCGTTCCCGCCCCGCCCTCGCTCTGGCCGTCGCCCTGCTCTTGCCAGCCCTGCTGGCCGCCGCGAATCCCGCGCCCGCCGCCCGCCGGCCTAACCTCCTGATCGTGGTCGTCGACGACCAGTCGCCCTTCGACCTGAAGGCCTACGATCCCGCCTCGGTCCTGCGTTCGCCGGAGCTGGATCGGCTCGCGGCCCGCGGGATGGTGATCGACGGCGCCTACCATATGGGCGCGTGGGTCGGGGGCGTCTGCACCCCTTCGCGGCATATGATGATGAGCGGGCGCACGGTGTGGCACATCCCGGATGGGAGCGGCCGCGGCGCGAATCCTCACTCCAGCAACCCAGCCCTCGTCCCGCCCGACCTGCCCGAGCACACCTTGGCCGCGGTCTTCAACCGTGCGGGCTACGCCACGATGCGGACCTGCAAGGTGGGCAACAGCTACGAGGCCGCGAACCGCCTGTTCCAGGTGCGGCGCGACGCCACCAAGCGCGGCGGCGACGACGCCTCCGGCTCGGCCTGGCACGCCGAGCAGGTGCTCGCCTACCTCGGCGAGCGCGAGACCGCCCGCGACCAGCGGCCGTTTCTGATCCACTTCGGTTTCTCCCACCCGCACGACACCCGCGACGGCAAGCCCGAGCTACTCGCGCAGTACGGGGCCACCAACCACACCGACCCCGCGCAACCGCCCGCCGCGCATCCGCGCCAGCCACCCCTGCCCGCCAATTACCTTCCCGCCCACCCGTTCCCCCACGGCCACCCCGGCCTGCGTGACGAGGTCGCCGTGAGCGGAGTCTGGGAGCGCCGCGACCCCGCCACGATCCGCAACGAGATCGGCCGCCAGTTCGCCTGCAGCGAGAACATCGACACCCAGCTCGGCCGCGTCCTCCGCCGGCTCGAGGCGATGGGCGAGCTGGAACACACCTACGTCTTCTACACCGCCGACCACGGGATGGCCATCGGTCGCCACGGCCTGCAGGGGAAGCAGAACCTTTA
>CAIOTK010000379.1 GCA_903861185.1 uncultured Opitutia bacterium
CCGGGGCGGATCGGGGCCTGCGGGAGCGACTGACGGCGGGTGTGCGGGCGATGCGGCCCGCGGAGATCGGGGTGGGCGACGTCCTGCGCTGGCAGGATTTCAATGCGGCGCCCGAGGCGCGGCGGGCATTGGCGACGTTGCGACGGCAGACGCGGGGCGGGCCGCCACCGGTGCCGATCAAGATCCGCGGGCCCGCGGGCGGGGATGCGCCGCCCGACCCAGCGCTGCTGGAGGCGGCGCGACAGGCCGTGCTCCTCGCGGGCACTGAGTTCACGCTGTACGACGAGGATTTTCACAAGCACTTCGACGTCCTTTGGACCCTGCGGCGTGCACACGACGACGCGGTGGTGCTCACCAGCGAATATCCCGACTTCGGCCTGCCGCCGCAGGAGTTTCACCTGAGCCACCGCCGCGACGATCCCGAGAGTCTGGTGGGCCGGCTCGAGGATTGCCTCTCGAACCGGATGCACCGCCTCCGTGAGATCTGGAGCTTCGATGATCGGACGCCGACCATCCTCCGCGATGTACGCTTTGCGTTGCCGCCGGGGACGCGGCTACCGGCGGTGCGGGTGGTCTGGAACGATCCCGCGAACAACGACCGGGCCGTGGGCTCGCCGTTCATCACCGAGGTTGCCACGGGTGACTTCCACGCCTTCCGCCTGAAGGCCGAAGGGTTTCCCCGGCGGCAGGACGGCGCGCGCCTCGACCTTGATCCCTTGGGCAGCACGGCCTATCGGGTCGCGCTGGTCAGGCCGGTGCCCGACACCTTCTTATTTCGTCTCGGCACCTCCGTGGTATTGGTCCTCGCGGTGCTGGCGGCGGTGCTGGCGCTGTGGACCTTAGTCCGGCGTCCGGTCGGGCCGGCGCGATGAGGGGGCCGCGCGAAATTCTGCGGACGCGGGGCGGCTTGTTGCTGCTGCCGCTGGCGGTGGCGGTGGCGGCGCTGGCCCAAGCGCAGGCGGAGGCGACACGGCGAAGCCCGGAGACCTATGCGTTGGGCCACCGGGTCGCGCAGGCCCTGCAGGAACTCGAGGGTGGCCTCGATTTTAGCGGGGCGGAGGCGGTTCCCGGCTGGATGGTGGCAACGCTCACGGGCGCGTACTATCTGCTCCAGCCCGCGCTGCTCGCGGGATCCCTGTGGGTCTGGTTCCAGGCTCCGTCGGCGCGGGCGCTGCGGTTGTTGGTGGGCTCGCTCGCGGTGGCCTATGCGCTCGCGCTGCCGTTCCATCTCCTGCTCCCGGTCCCGGAGCGCTGGGCGTTCCCCGGTTCGGGTGCGATGTTGCTTTCGGATCGCCTCGGCGAGGGCTGGATTCGCGCGGCGCGGGTTTGGAGCAGTCCGGACGACGGTTTTCCCAGCCTCCACGCGGCGCTGGCTGCCGTGGTGGTGATCGTGGCTTACGCGGTGCGGGCGCGGTGGCGGCACGTCGTGCTCTGCCTAGGCCTGCTGGCGGGCGCCTCCTCGTTTTTTCTTGGCCTGACCTGGCTACCGGGACTGGCGATGGGCGTGGCGGTAGCCGGACTCGCCTTTGCTCTCACCGTGCGCTGGAGCCGCGCGTGGTACCCTGAGGAGTGGCCGGTACCCCGTGCGCTTATCCCGGCGGCTGACCCGCGGCCCGCTGGGCCGGGGCCGCATTGGACCGACACCGCGTTTCCGTTCCTGCGGCCGGGCCGGCAGCGACGGGTCTTCATCAGCTACCGCCGCGAGGGCGCCTCGGACCTCGCGCGCGTCGTCCGGATGGAGCTCGAGCGCCGGGGGTACCCGTGCTTCCTCGACGTGGATGACGTCGGGGCCGGTCGCTTCGACGCGCGCCTGCTGCGGGAGATCGAGGCTGCGCCAAACTTTGTGCTCGTGCTTGCCGCGGGGTCCCTCGACCGCTGCCGGGAGCCGGACGACTGGCTGCGGCGCGAGATCGCCCACGCCGTGCGGCACGGGCGGCGCATCGTACCGCTGGTGGCGGAGGGGTTTCAGTTTCCCCCGGACGCGGATCTGCCCCCTGAATTGACGCGGTTAGCCGGCCTCAACGCGGTCGTTTACTCCCACGCCTACTTCGGAGCTTCCTTCGACCGGCTCGAGGAGTTCCTGCGTGCGCCGCCACCGGGCGGGGCCTGACGGCCGCGGCGCCGGGGTCAGTTGGCGCGCGGGGCAAACTCGGCGCGCGCGGCGGCGAGCCCGCGTTCGTAGGCGGCGATCAGGCGGTCCCATTTCGCGTCCACCTCGGGGTCGATCGCTTGGCGGGAGGGATCTGCCTCAAACCAGCGGAGCGTGCGCGCAATTCCTTCGCGGAAGGAGACGTGCGGAGAATAGCTAGGCACGATTCGGCGGAGTTTAGTGAGGTCGAAGAGGGCGGGGTTGGCCTTGTCGCCGAGGAGGGTGCCGGTGTACTCGGGCAAGCAGGCGGTGATGAAGTCCGAGGGGATGTGCACCAGGCGTGGACGTTCGACGCCGGCTGCGGCGGCGGTGAGCGTGTAGAGTTCGTTCCAAGTGGGAGCTTCCTCGGAGGTGATGTGGAATGCCTCTCCGAGTGCGCCGGGGTGGCCGAGCAGGCCGAGCAGGCCAGCGGCGAAATCAGAGTTGTGCGTGATGGTCCACGGAGTGAGGCCGTCGCCGGGCACGATCAGCCCTTTACCCGCGCGGAGCCGCGCAATGTTGGTGAAGCTCCGCGTCCAGCAGTTGAGGGCGAGGGGGAAGACGGTATCGCCGTAGGTGAGGGAGGGTCGGACGATAGTGTAGGGGAAACCTTCCTCGCGGCCGGCGCGGGTGAGGCGGGCCTCAGCGGCGATCTTGAGGCGGGAGTATTCCCAGAACGGGTTCTCCAAAGGCGTGTCCTCGGTGATAACAGCGCGGACGGGCGGCTTGCGGTAGGCGCTGGCGGTGCTGATGAAGACGTACTGGGCGGTGTTCCCACGGAACAGGGCGAGGCGGCCCTCGATGGCCGCGGCGTCATAGGCGAGAAAGTCCACCACCGCGTCCCAGCGGTGGCCGGCGAGCGCGGCGGCGGCCGCCCGTGGGTCGCTGATGTCGGCGGTGAGCGCGCGGGCCCCCGGGGGGAGTCCGCGGCCGGAGCGGGTGAGCAGCGTGACGGCGTGGCCGTGCTCAAGGGCGAGGTGGGTGCAGGCGGTGCTGATGACGCCGGTGCCACCGAGGAGAAGCAGGTTCATGGGGCGAGCAGAGGTTCGAGGTGGGGCCAGACGGTCGCGGCCATTACGGCGTGGCCGGCCGCGTTTGGGTGGATGCGGTCCGGGAGGTTGAGTTGGGGGTCGCCGCCGACGCCCGCGAGCAGGAACGGGACGAGAGCGGCGCCGGTGGCGTGGGCGACCTCGGGGAAGACGCGGGCGAAGGCCGCGGTGTGGGCTGGCCCAAGCTCCGGTGGCAGCTGCATCCCGGCGAGCAGGATCTTTACCGCGGGGTGCCGGGCGCGGGCGCGCTCGATGATACCGCGGAGGTTGGCGGCGGTCAGTGCGGGATCGACGCCGCGGAGCCCGTCATTCGCCCCGAGGGCCACCACCAACACGTCCACCGGGGCGCGGAGAGTCCAATCGATCCGGCGGAGGCCGCCCGCGGTCGTGTCCCCACTGATCCCGGCGTTGACGACCTTCCAGGGCGTGCCGGAGGCGCGCAGGCGGGCGGCGATCAGCGCGGGATAGGCCTCCATCGACGGTTCACCTAGGCCATAGCCGGCGGTCAGGCTGTCGCC
>CAIOTK010000380.1 GCA_903861185.1 uncultured Opitutia bacterium
AGGCCCGTCTAAGTCCCCTCTATGCCGTCCCCGACTACCCCCGCTGGCCGCGCTGCGCGTCTGCTTCCGCTCGCCCTGGCTCTGGCCGCCGCCTCGCCCCTACTTGCCCAAATCGCGCCCGGCACCCCGCCCCGCGAGCCCGCGCCGGCCGTGGTCGAGCTGAGCCCGTTCGAGGTGAACACCAGCCGCGACGTCGGCTACGCGGCCGAGAACACCCTCGCGGGTAGCCGCCTGAACGCGCGCCTCCGCGACACCGCGGGCTCGGTCTCCGTCTTCACCAAGGAGTTCCTCGACGACCTCGCCATCACGGACCTGCAGGGCGTGCTCGATTACACGATGAACTCGGAACTGGACACCAATGCCTGGCAGGCGGGTAACGGCCAGAACCCGACCATCAGCGGGGAAAACCTGCTCACCCGCACGACCGTCCGCGGCCTCGCCGCTAGCCAGGGGATGGACTACTTTATGAGCATCACGAATATGGACCCCTACCGCGTGGGCCGATTCGAGGATACCCGCGGGCCCAACAGCATCCTCTTCGGGGTCGGCGCGCCTGGCGGGCTGCTCAACCAAACCTCCAAGACCGCCTCGCTCGCCCGCAATGCCGGCACCCTCCGCTACGGCGCGGGCTCGTGGAGCCGCAGCCGCACCGAATTCGACCTCAACCGGGTCCTCGTCCGCGACCGCCTCGCCCTGTCCGTGGCCGCGGTGCACCAGGAGAACGGCGGTTGGCGGCAATTCGATTTCCAGGACAAGGAACGCGCATTTGCGGCCGTAGTGTTCCGCCCCATCCGCACCCTGACCCTGCAGGCGATGGGCGAGAAGGGGCGCGATAGCGGCGGCGTGCAGAAGACGATGCCGCCGATGGACGAGTTCCTCGCTTGGTACGACAATCGGGTGGCCAAGGGCGTGGACGCGGTGACGGTCGCCCCGAACAGCGCGGCCCCCACCGCGGCGATGATCGCCAATGGCATCGCCACCCGCAACGGCACGGCGGGCGGACTGAACCGCCGCGCGACCTTCATCGAGAATAGCGGGGGGATCTTTGATGCGATCGGGACCTACCTCTCCGGAAGCTACAATGTGGCCGGTGTGCGCGCGCCGGACGGCACGGCGGGGGTGGCCAGTTCCTCCTTGGTGATCAACGACCCGCGCTTCTACCCGCGCTGGGCGAATGCGACCGGCTCCGGCTCACGCCGCGTGCAGGACCTTCACAATTACACCCTGATCGCGGACTGGCAGGTATCGCGGAACCTGACCGTGAACGTCGCCCGGCACGCGCAATGGACCCTGCTCACGACGCGCACCCTCGTGGGCAACGATCCGGTGATCCGCGGCGACCCGAACCGCACCCTTGGGCTGAACGGCCCGGCCAATCCCTTCGCGGGCCGCCTCTATGTCGATGGCAACTGGCGCGGCAACCTCCACGAGGGCGATTTCCGCGAGACGCGCGTCTCGGCGACCTACGCCCTCAATCCGCGCTGGAAATGGCTCGGGCGCCATCGCCTGGCAGGCGCGTGGGCGGAGTCGCGCCAGACGGATGTGAACGAGCTGTCGTGGCTCTCGCTCGCGGGCAGCCCCTTCAACGCCCAGGTCAGCAACGCCAACAACCGGGTGGCGGCGCGGTATTACTTCACGGAGGGGGATGTCGGCACCTACCGGGCCGGCGACTGGCGGGCCTTGCCGGCCAAGTTCTCCTTTGGCGGCCGCGACTACGGCCTCGTCTTCGCGAACGATGCGGCGGGCGCCAACAACAGCGGGATGCAGCAGGACAACCGTTCCCTGCTCGGGGTGGCACAGAGTTCGTTCTGGCGCGACCGGCTCGTGACCACCCTCGGCTACCGCGAGGACGAGGTGGCCGTGACCCAGTTCGGCTACTATGTGGATCCGACCGTGGGCGACCGGCCGGACCGGGATCCCGCCAAGGCGACCGTGACGCGCGTGAAGGCGCGGACGGAGTCGGCCGGGCTCGTGTTCCACGCCACCGAGTGGCTGTCGCTGATCGCGAACCGTTCCTCCAACACGGGCGTGCCGCCGTTGGCGCGGACCGTGTTCCCGCTGGGTCAGCTGGCGCCGCTGTCGCGGGGCAAGGGGGCGGACTATGGCGTGGGATTGGACCTGCTGGAGGGCCGCGTGAGTGCGCGGTTGGTGTATTTCACGGCGGAGGAGAAGGGGCGCATCACCAGCGCAGGCCTCGGCGGGGCGCCGGCGCGCAACCAGCGCGTGCTGGACGCCTATGCGACCGTGCTCGTGGGGCCGGGCCGGCCGTTCACCGCGGCGCAATGGGCGGAATTGTACCGGGCCTATACCCCGCCGGCGAACGCGATCTCGTCGGACTTTGTGTCGGAGGGCTACGAGTTCCGTCTGACGACGAACCTACGGCCCGGCTGGCGGCTCGTGTTGAATTATTCCTACACCGACTCCGGCCGGACCAACCTCGCCAACGAGATGGCCGACTGGTACGGCCTGCGCCCGGCGGAGGGCGTGCTGGTGCGGCAGGGGGTGAACCAGGATGCGCTGGGCCGCTACGTGGCGGACCCGGCGGCGTTCGCGCCGGGCGGGACCGTCGCCAAGTGGCTGGAGCTGGGCGCGCTGACGCCGGCGGCCAATCCCTCGGCGCTGACCACCACCACGACCGGCACCACCGTGGCGCAGGAGATCTACGACCTGACGCGCACCCTGAACGACGAGAAGGAGTTGCAGGAGAAGCGGTGGGGCGTGCGGCCGCACAAGATTAGTTTCTTCACCGCGTATGATTTCCGGGAGGGGTGGCTCAAGGGCTTCACCGTGGGCGGTGGCTGGCGGTGGCGGAGTGCGAACGTGATCGGCTCTGATTCGCGGGGCCGGGAGATCACCGGCAAGGAGATCGCGGCGGCGGACGCGATGGCGGGCTACAATACCAAGCTGGGGCGCCTGCCGGGGCGCTTCCGCTTCCAGCTGAACGTCGCGAACCTGTTCGACCAGAACGAGATCATCCCCGTGCGTTTGGCGACCGGGACCGGGGCGGCGGATGGGTTTACGTTGCCCGGGGGGCGCGGGGTGGCGCTGAGCCGTTACGACCTCGTGTCCCCGCGGGAGTACCGCTTCACCACCACCTATTCCTTCTGAACCGAGGTGTGCGCTTCGCAGTGGTTTGTGGGGGGCTTGGAAAATAGCAGTTGACGCGGAGGGCGAGGCTCTTAGCTCTTTCCCTCCCTCGCGGGCGTAGCTCAGTTGGTAGAGCACCACCTTGCCAAGGTGGACGTCGAGAGTTCGAGTCTCTTCGCCCGCTCCATTTCGCGATAAGCCCCGGTAGCCCAAAAGGTTACCGGGGTTTTTGTTTTCTCTCGGGGGAAAGTGGGAACGAAAATCCGAGAAAGTGCGCACAAAACGCCCAGCGCCGACTGCGCTCTTGACGCGGTCAGGCGAGCGCACGGTGCATTGGCGGCCGTCGGCCGGAAGATTTCCATCGCGGGCAGCGACTGCATCCTGCGCTGGCCTGACCCCTTCCGCACCGGTTGAACCGGATCGGTTAAATTCACGAGCCTTACGTTGCGGTGAAGATCGCTCAGGACTCGGATGCGCAGGTCTAAATCAACCGGGCGGTCTGGTTTTCGGGCTTCGCCTTGGCGCCGCGGCACGCGCCTTGGTGGCCGCAGGACGCCGTGCGTTCTCCCGCAGCGGCTTGGTTTGTCGGATCATTTCTATCTCCCAGAGAGCGGCGATTTTTTCCGGCACACCGGCGTAAGCGGCGGCGGCGTTCCAGCCGCCGAGCGTTGCTGCCTCGACTTCTTCATAGATCGTTCTCGCGGCTCGAGCCGTAATGCCGCCGATCTCCGCGAGCCGGGTCAGCTGCTCGAAGCGAGTAGGGATTTCGGAGCTCCCCAGCCACGTCAGCGCAATCAGGACGTTGGCGACATTGGGAGTGAGGTCGTAGGCCGGTGAGAGCGTCCACGTCCGCTCGGTTTCGTTATAGAGAAAAGCGTGATTGCGGCCGTGGTCGTCGCGATTGGTGGTGAGCAGATTGAAGACGGCGCGCCGGAAGCATTCGCGCGCCTCTGCCGCACCGCCGAGAGTGCGGGCGGAGCGGATGAATTCCTCGTAGTCGATTTGGCCGTCGGCTGCGCGCCGGTGCAAGAACCCGCTCAACGTATGGACGTGACGCCGGCCCCAGGTGCCATCGCGCCGGAGATAGCGATCAAAACGCGCGCTGGCGAAATGACGGCGTTCCCCATCATGCACGAGACACGCCTGCGGGACGCGGATGCCGGCGTTCTTGGCCATTATCCAGAACGCGAATTCGACGGCGCCGCCGCCTTCGTCGTTGAGCGCTGACAATTTCACGACGCTTGGCACCTGACCGGCCGGCGTCGCGCCGCCGATGAGGATGTTTCGTAGCTCCTGAAAGTCACCGGAAGTGGGGAGGTGCGCCGCTACTTTCGGCTGGGCGCCGCCGAGGCTGCCGCCACCCCGGGCGAGCGCGGCGTTGACGTCTTCGGGCGTGAGGACGGCGGGAGTCTTCGCCAGTTGCGCGGCGTCGCGCGCCAAGCCGGCGAGGTCAGTGGAAACCGACTCGTCGTCGGCGCCCTTGCCCAGCACCGGTTCGAAGGTGATTCCGCCTGGACCGCGTTCGCCGATGGCGGCGAGCTTGCCCAAGATGGTTTGAACGCCCGGAACCTCGATCTTCAGCATCCGCGCGCCCCACGAATCGGGCAGCGAGTCGGCGAGGAGCCCGGGGAGTCCGCCGTCGAACGGCGAATCACCGGGTCGGAACACGCGCGGTCCGCGGGAAAAACTGTCGAGCGGAAGATTGAGCGGCGAAAGGTCGTGGCCGGCAGCGATGAACGCGCGCTCCAATTCTAAAGCGTGAAACGGACCGTCGGGCCGATACGCCAGCGTGCCCATGGGCGCACCGAGGAAGCGCAGACGAAGGAGGTTAGGCTCGGCCATGGCTTAGTTCCCTGCGGCCCGACGAGGCGCGCGTTGGCGGACGGGCGCAGGCGCGGATGCGAGAAATTCGTTGATGTCCTTGGGGGCGGGCGCGGGCTGTTTCAGTGCGCCGAGGAATCGATCGGCGAGCCCGAGCGTCGCCAACAGCTTCGCCAAGCCCACAAATCCAATGCGCCCGGTGCTCTCGAAACGGCGAAGCGTCGCGATCCCGACTCCGCTGCGTTCGGCGAGATCGTCCTGCCGCCAAGACAGCGCCATGCGATGGGCTCGGATCAAGTCGCGCGCCTCTCGGATGATGTCGGTCTCATTTTTAAGAGATAACATATGATCACTTAAGAACTCATTTTAGAGTTAAGCAATCATTACTGATATTGAATAATCTCGATGCCGGAGCCCCGAAGTTCTCTCCGAGGGGCTTTGATCACACCGGTTTCCACTCACCGGCTTGGTTCTTGGCTTATGCCATTCGATTCGCGGGGTTGCGCACCGCAGTTCCGCGATGCGCGCGGACCATCGCCATCAGCCCGGCGCGCACGGCGGGCTCGATCTTCGGCCAGGCTGCGATGACCTCTTCCATCTCCGCGATCCTAGCCTCCAATTTTAGGTCAATTTCCGGCGCTTTTTCGGCGTGTGCACCTCCGTGTGCACCGACCTTCATGAGGCTGTTGTAAGTCGCTTCGCCCAAGCACGATTGCAAAAGGGAGTGGAGCAGTTCGAGTCTCTTCGCCCGCTCCATTTCGCGATAAGCCCCGGTAGCCCAAAAGGTTACCGGGGTTTTTGTTTCCGGGAGGGGGAAAGTGGGAACGAAAATCCGAGAAAGTGCGCACAAAACGCCCAGCGCCGACTGCGCTCTTGACGCGGTCAGGCCAGCGCACGGTGCCTTGGCGGCCGTCGGCCGGAAGATTTCCATCGCGGGCAGCGACTGCATCCTGCGCTGGCCTGACCCCTTCCGCACCCCCGCGTCTGGTTTGCCGATCGGCCGGTCCGATGAGGCGCCCCGGGGGCTTGCCTTGCGGCGCGGGTTCCGGCTATGAGCGGGTTCCCCCATGAAGCTCCAGCTCCTCGACTGGGTCATCGTCATCGCCTCGCTCCTCGTCTGCTTCGTCCCCGCGCTGTTCTTCGGGCGCCGCGGGAGCAGCAGCACCGCGGAGTTCTTCGCCTCCGGACGCTCGGTGCCGTGGTGGCTCGCGGGCCTCTCGATGGTGGCGACCACTTTCAGCAGCGACACCCCGAACTGGGTCACCGAGCAGGTGCGCAAGTACGGCGTGGCCGGCAACTGGCAGTGGTGGGCCTTCGTCCTCACTGGCGTGGCCACCGTGTTTTTCTTTGCCCGGCTCTGGCGCCGCTCAGGTGTGATGACCGACCTTGAGTTCTACGAGCTCCGCTATTCGGGACGGGCCGCCTCGCTGGTGCGCGGCTTCCGGGCGCTCTCCCTCGGGCTGTTCTTCAACTGCTTCATCATGGGCATGGTGACGCTCGCGGCCTGCAAGATCGCCAACATCCTCTTCGGCCTGCCGCCTTGGCAGACCATCGTCTTTTGCGGTGTCATCAACGTCCTCTTCGCCTCGCACTCGGGGCTCTGGGGCGTGCTGGTCATCGATATGGTGCAGTTCTTCATCAAGATGACCGCGGTCTTTGCCGCGGCGTATTTCTCGCTGCGCGAGGTCGGCGGGCTGCAGGTGCTGATCAGCAAGCTTGGCTCCCTGCAGGTGGTGCTCCCGGAGGGCGGGCAACCGGTGATTTCGCCGATTGACGGACGGGGGCAGCCGCTCCTCGACCTGCTGCCGAACTTCAACCTGTGGCAGCTGGCGCTGATGATCTTCGTGATGCCGATCGCCATCGGCTGGTGGGCCAACTGGTACCCGGGCGCCGAGCCGGGTGGCGGCAGCTACGTCGCGCAGCGGATGCTGGCCTCGAAGTCCGAGAAGGACTCCCTCGGCGGGACGCTGTTCTTCAACCTCGCCCATTACGTCCTGCGCCCCTGGCCCTGGATCATCACCGCGCTGTGTTCGATCATCATCTATCCGGACCTGGCCTCGATCCAGGCCGCGTTTCCCAACGCCGACCCCGCCCTGATCGGGCACGACAGTGCCTTTCCGGCGATGCTGAAGTTCCTGCCGGTCGGCTTCGTGGGGCTGATGGTGGGCGGGCTGATCGCCGCCAATTCCTCGACCATCCTGACGCACCTGAATTGGGGCTCGTCCTACCTCGTGCATGACTTCTACCGCCGTTTTGTGCGCCCGCAGGCGCCGGAGCGCCACTACGTGAACGCGGGTCGCGTCTGCACGGTCGGCCTCTACGTCTTGGCGGCGGCCTTCAGCTACGGGCTGACCTCCGCGCAGCAGGCCTTCCAGGTGCTGCTTTCGATCGGTGCCGGGACGGGCCTGCTCTACATCGTGCGCTGGTTCTGGTGGCGCGTCTCGGCCTGGTGCGAGATCACCGCCATGGTCGCCTCGCTGGTCAGCGCGGCGGGTTTCCCGTACCTGCAGAAAGCGGGTCTCCTTCCCGCGCTGGGGTTCGCCCCGACGACGATCCTGCAGGTCGGCTTCACGACCGTCTGCTGGCTGGTGGCGGCCTACATCGCTCCGGGCACGGATCGGGCCACGCTCGTCGCCTTCGTGCGCAAGGTCCGCCCGGCTGGGCCCGGCTGGAACTCGGTCCGTCAGGAGGCCGGGGTGGATACCTCGGGGGGCGATGACCTCGGTCTCGCCACGCTGGGCTGGGTCTCAGGCTGCGCGGTAATCTGGTCCTCGCTGTTCGCGATCGGCTGCTTCCTGTACGGGCGGTCCGCCATGGCGTGGACCCTGACGGCTGTCTTCGTGGTCAGCGGAGCGACCCTCCTGGTGGTCATCAACCGCCTATGGGATCGCGGTGGGGAGGGTGTTCAGGAAGGCGCCTGAGGAAGACCGCCGCAGGGTGGGTGGATCAGCCGGACGGCTGTTTCCGCCGTCCTTGACCGTTTAGCGTTGGCGGCCCGTCGCGGCTCAGGCGTCGAATCCGGGAATCTTTAGTCGTTCCCCGTCGTGCAGGGCAGACTGGTGGGCGACGAGGCCGGGGGGGGCTCATTAAGGGGTCAGGCCAGCGCACGGTGCATTGGCGGCCGTCGGCCGGAAGATTTTCATCGCGGGCAGCGACTGCATCCTGCGCTGGCCTGACCCCTTCCGCACCACGACCCCTTCCGCACCACGGAACCGGCCTCCAAGGCCGGCAAAGGCCGAGCCCGGGGGTAACCCCGGGCTCGGCGTTCGTGCTGGGCTCAGACCGTCACGGTCTGCGCCAGCGTGGTCGCGTTGCCAGGGCGGTCCATCGCGGTGGCTTCCACCGTGACGGTGCTGCCTGCGGACACGCTCCGCGTCGCCTTATAGCGCCAGGCGCCATCGGCGGCGCTGGCCGGCCCCTGCTCCAGGGTCATCCCCGCGGCGTCCTTCACGGCCACGCTGACCGCGGTGACCGCGTGGTCATCGTGCGCGCGGATCACGATCGGATCCCCGATCGCACCGCGGAACGCGGCGGTCTCGACGGCGTCGATCACCGGGGCGCGGAGGGCGTCGGTGAGGGCGGCGAGGTAGCTGTTGCCCTCTGCTCCGGGGCCCGGGGCATAAAGGGCCCGCAGGGCGGGGTCGGCCGCCACGCTGCGCCCGAAGGCGGCCGCGCGGCTGAACCGCGCGCGGACCGCCAGCTGCGCCGGCGTGCCCGCCCGCGAAGTGCGCTGGGGCCGAGGCGCGACGACCGTCTGGCCCGCCCGCAGGCGGAAGACCATCCCGTCGAGACGGCCACGGAGGCCGGCGAGCGCCGCACTGAGGATGGCCTTAGCCATGGCGCACCTCCTCCCCGCGCCGGGACCAGCCCGGAGCCGTTTCGCGGATGCCTTCGGTTCTCATTCGATTCTCCTTCGATTCTCGTTCGATCCGCAAGGGGACCGCGGAGACCGGGGAAAGCCCGGCGGGAAGGTCGCCGAGTTGCCGGGCCACTCGCGTGAGGCGGGGGTGGGTTTCGCCGGGCCAAAGGGTCCGGGCACCGGGGATGCGCGGGATGCGCGACTGGGGTTGGCTGACGTTCAGGTTCATCTCTTTTTTTCCTTTCGTTGGATGGGCACCCGGACCGGGACGGCGGAAGGGCCGGCCTTCGCGGGTGTGAGGCGAGACTACCAACGGCCGCGGATTCCGCCCAATCGACGTTTCCGATGCCCACATCGGCGGGGCCGATGATGCGTGGAGACCTCTGCTCGGCGGACCGGGACGG
>CAIOTK010000381.1 GCA_903861185.1 uncultured Opitutia bacterium
CGCGCAGGCGCTCGCGGTCGTCAGCGTGGAGTGCCACTCGCCGCTCATCGCCCTGCATCAGGGAACGCCCACGTTCTACGTCCGGCAGCCGACCGATACCTGCAAGGGGCAGATGTACCGGGATCTCGGTGCCGGGGACTGGTTCTTCGAGGTGGACGAGACCGACGGCGCGCAGCTCTGGGCGCGGCTGGGTGCGATCCACCGGGATCCGGCCGCGGCGCGGGCGAAGGCGCAAGCCATCCGCGCAACCGCGGAGGCGCGTCAGGCGCGGATGGTGGCCGTGGTCCGGGAGACCATTGCCGCCGGCCGGCGGGGCTGAGCCGGGGGGCGGTGGTCGGGGTCCGTCCGCGGACGGACCCCTTGCCGAAGCGCGCGCACAAGGTCAGGCTGACCCGCAAATTCGCGGGGTGCACGGCTGGAGGACGAGAACGCGCCCGCGTCAGGATCCGGGCGCTGACCAATGCTGCCCGCCGTCTTATCGCTCCTGCCCTGCATCCGGATCGCCCCCGCCGATGGTGGCGGAGTGGGCGGGCCCAGCTTGACGGATTATCGCAATGCTGCGATAAGCAGCTGATGCGCAATGCCGGCGGTCAGGGTGGTCTTTTTCCAGCGGGCGCCGGGGGACTCCCCGGTGGTGGAGTGGCTGCGGGAGCTGGATCGCACGAGCCCGCGTGCCTTCGACAAATGCCGGGCCGCGGTCGCGCCTGCGAGGAGGAGGCCGGGGATGCCTAGGCGGTCCACCACGGATGCCACGCGGATCCTGGCGGGCATTGCCGGGCCCAGCGCGGTGCGGCGCCGGGCCTTCGCGGAGGAGTGCGCTCACCGGGAGGTGGCCCGCCGGTTGTACGCGCTGCGCAAACAGGCGGGCGTGTCGCAGGCGGAACTGGCGCGGCGGGTGGGGACCACCCAGTCGGTGATTTCCCGGCTGGAGGACGCGGACTACGGCGGGCACTCGCTCGCGCTCCTGCAGCGCATCGCGGCGGCCCTGGAGCGCCGGGTGGAGATCCGGTTCGTGGCCCGCCGCCGGCCTCAGCCGGTCTGAGTCGTGCTCGGGAGGACGGAATGGGGATTGGCCGCCGCCGCTGGGTTGCGTGGCGTCGCTGTCGCGGTCGATGCCGCTAGCGGGCGGGCGCAAACCCCTCGGCCACGAAGTGCTCGTCGTCGCCGAGGAATTCCCGGATCCGCTCCCGGTGCATCACTCCGAAGGAGACGCAGTCGGTCAGGCTCAGCCTGCGCTCGCCGGCTTGGCGGCACCTTGCCGCCCCGAGTTGGTGCAGTTCCGCGTCGATCCAGATGATCTCGCAACGGGCCAGCAGCACCCGCTGCCAGGCTTCAACCGCCTCCCAACCGAGGCGATTCTGGAGGAGCGCCCAGGATTCCTGGACGACGTAGTTGGTGGTGATCAAGCGCCAGCCCTCCGTCTCGGCTTGACGCACCAGGTTGGCTGCCCGGCGATGGAAGGCGTCGCTCGCATCGAGGGCGGCATAAAATGCCGAGGTGTCGACGAAGACGTCCTTCACCGGAGCGTGGCGGCGTAATCCCGATCGTGGGGCTTGGGCTCACGCCCTTCGGGGGCCGGGCGAAACTTCCCCAACACCGAGTCGAGTGGCTCGCTGCGACCCCGCTGCCGCGTGAGGTAAAGCCCGACCGCCTCGCGCACCTGCTCCGCCAAGCCCTTCCCGGTCTGGTTGCCCAGTGAGCGCAATTGGCGGTACTGGGCCTCTTCCAATTGGATTTGAGTGCGGACCATACATCAGATTCCCGCACCATGATGTCGGGTCAAGTCAGTCCCTCATAACTGCGAGACCCCCGCCTCACCGCCTGGCGCCAGCCTGCCCTCGGTCTTCCTGCGGTGCTCCTACAGTCATCCTTCGGTTATCCTTCGGTCCTTCAGAGGAGAACCGGGTCATTTCTACAGTCAGAACCGAAGGATTACCGAAGGATGAAGGTACGGAGAAGGTTCCAGGATGCCGGCTAGATTGGCCTGATCGGGTGCGGGACCGGAGGTTGGTTCCGCCCTCAATCCAGCCGCGGCAAGCGGTCTGGTGTAGCCGGGGCGCGCCGCCCCGGACCCGGGAATTCGGGAGTTCCGTCCCGCCTCAGGCCGCCGCGGCCTTGGCCGCGGCGCGCCGCCGGCGCCAGAAGGCGAGCCCGAGGACCGCCGCGCCCGCGCAGGCCGCGTAGGTGGAGGGCTCGGGGACGGCGGTGTGCGTGATCAGGACGTCGTCCATCGCGAAGTCGTAAGCTCCTCCGAGTGCGTAAATTGCGAATGCATTGAACTCGTAGGTTGTCGGCGCCGCTACCGTAGACGTCAGTCCGAACGGGCTGCCGGCAGGTATTGAGCCCCCAGTGACGCTGAAAGAAAAACTGAGGGTATTGGGTAACAAAGTGTTCTGGCGGCTGATTTTATAAGTAACCCGATAGTCAACGGCATTCTGAAATACAAACAGAGCCGGCTGAGAGCCTGACGAGACGTCCGTAGTCGAATACGTTGGCCCAAACGTGCTCATTAGCGCGGTCGAGGCCGTAGAGCCTGGCACGCGATAACGCAGGGTGAGATTGTTGTTTCCCGAGGGTGGTGCGGCGTTCCAACTGAATAAGTAGCCGTCGTAATTCTGGAAAACAGCCGAAGAGGTAGTGGGAGTGTTTGCCGGCGGTATGCTCGCGAGATTTGAATCGTAGAGCCCCATCCGCATGCCGGTTGAGCTGTTTGGGTTAAGTGCTACGTTCGCGGAAAACGTCAGGGTAAAACTAACTTGGAGCGATTCATTGGCGCCTATCGTCTGTTTACCCCCACCTAAAGCATTGAAGAAGGCGATCGCGTGGTTGCCGTCGTC
>CAIOTK010000382.1 GCA_903861185.1 uncultured Opitutia bacterium
GCAAATTTCGGCTCCGCGCGCTCAAGCAGGGAGTCTACGTGCTCCTTTCCGCCGTCTTTACCCACCTGTTCCTCGCGTACTTCGTCTCGCTGCCGGAGGTCTGGGCGATGGTGCGGCAGGCTCCTGCGGAGCACTGGGGAGCTTTCGTCTTCATGGCGGGCTACACTGGGCTGACCTACTTTATCTTCTCCTGGTTTCGCGAGCAGGTCTGCATCGTGCTCTGCCCGTACGGCCGCATGCAGTCGGTGCTCACCGACGACCACACGCTCGCCGTCGGTTACGACCAGCGGCGCGGCGAGCCGCGCGGCCACGGCACTGGCGCCGGAGACTGCGTGGACTGCGGCCGGTGCGTGCAGGTTTGCCCCACCGGGATCGACATCCGCCAGGGCTTGCAGCTCGAGTGCGTCGGCTGCACCGCGTGTATCGATGCCTGTGATCCGGTGATGACCAAGCTGGGCCGGCCCCGGGGGCTGATCCGTTACGATTCGCTGGTCGGTTTCTCGGGCGGGCGCACCCGCTGGCTTCGACCCCGCACGGTGCTCTACTTCGTGCTGCTGCTTGCGGGCGCGGCGGTTGGCAGCTGGGCGCTGTCCACCATCCGCCCGGCGTCGTTTGGGGTCACGCGCATGACTGGTGCGCCCTACCTCGTCGACGAGGGGGTGGTGCGGAATCAGTTCCTCGTCCGGGTGGTCAACAAGCGGAGTGTGCCGGTGCGGTTACGGATCGAGGTCGCGGGTGCCCCGGCTGGCCTCCGGCGCGCTGGTTTCGAGGGGGAACTCGAGGTCGCCCCGCTCGGCGAAATTGTGCGTCCGCTGGTGTTGCAGCAGGACCGAGCCCGTTACGGGGGGCAGTTCCACTTCCAGGTGGAGCTCCGCGATACGGCGGGCACGTTTCGCCTGAGCCGCGAGGTCGAGTTCCTCGGTCCCGAGGCCGTCGGCCGCCGAGGGGAGGTGCGCGATGGAGCCCGTTGAGGCCGGCCCGGCGCCGCGCTCGCGGCTCTGGTGGTGGTTTGTCGCTGCCTTCGCGGTGCAGTTGGCGGCTTGGGGGGTGTGGCTGACGATCGCCGCCCGGCATCCGGTGCAGGACGTGCCGCTCGTCCGCGCGCGGTGAACCCGATGGACCTCGCCGCCGTCAACTCACCCGCCGCCGCTTTCGTCGCCGGCCTCGTCACGAGCCTGCACTGCGCGGGGATGTGCGGTCCGCTGGCCTGCGCTTTGCTGCCGGCGCGGGCCGGCGCAGGTTCGGCGCAAGCGGTGGCGACGGCCTACCACGGCGCCCGCCTCGCGGCCTACGGGCTGCTCGGAGCGGTTGCGGGGGGGCTGGGCGCCGCGCCGCTCAGCTGGGTCGCAGGTGAGGCGGCGCGCTGGCTACCTTGGCTCACGGTGCTGCTCTTCGTCGCGCTCGCGCTCGGCTGGGAGCGGCACCTGCCGCGGGTCCCGCTGCTCGCGCGCGGGCTGGGGCGCGTGCACGGGTGGGCTCGGGGGATGGGTCGGACGCGCGCGGCTGCGACGCTCGGGTTTGCCACGCCGTTGCTGCCCTGTGGGCCCCTTTACTTCCTCCTCGCGCTGGCCCTGTTGTCGGGCTCGGCCGTGCGCGGCGCGACTTGGCTGCTGGCCTTCGGTTGCGGCACGATTCCGTTGCTTTGGTTGGCGCAATCCCGGCTCGGCCGACTGCAGGCGCTCCTGTCGCCGCGCGGGCTGGTCCGGCTGCGGATCGGGCTCGCGCTGGCCGTGGCGCTGACGGCGGGCTGGCGCCTGCGCGCGACCTTCGGGCTGCCCGGGCCCGACCCTGCCAGCTTCGTCTGCCACTGAGATGAGTGCCACCGCCGCCCTAGAACCGGAATCTCGCCCCGCGCCCGCCGCGACGGCATGCCGACATTGCGGGGCCCCGCTGCTCGGGACGACGGCGCGGGAGAGCGGCTTCTGCTGCGCCGGGTGCGGTTACGTCCATCGCTTGGTCCACGCACAGGGTCTGGCGGACTACTACGGCTTGAAGGATGCCGTCACTGCGCCGGCGGATCCGGCCGTGTTCCAGACCCGCGACTACGCGTGGCTCGCGGCGTTGCAGCGCGCCGCGGAGAGGGTGGCCGGAGGGGAGCGCCCGGCGGAGCTCACGCTTGGAATCCAGGGTATCTCGTGCGCGGGCTGCGTGTGGCTGATCGAGCGGGTGCACCAGGAATTGCCCGGGGCGGGTGAGATCGTGGTAAATCCCCAATACGGGACGCTGCGGCTCCGCTGGTGGCCGGGCGATTTTGTCGCGCCGGAGTTAGCGCGTCGTCTGCAGGGCCTCGGCTATCTCGCAGGTCCGCCCCAGGAACAGGTCGAGGAGCCGGAGACCCGCGGTCTCTTGCGGCGCATCGGCCTCTGCGCCGCGTTCGCGTTGAACGTGATGCTTTTCTCGCTCCCCGTTTATTTCGGGATGGCGCCGTCCTACGAGTGGGCGGGACTCTTCGGGACCCTCAGCGCCGGCTTCGCGACGCTCAGCCTGTTCGTCGGCGGATCCTACTTCCTCGTCCGCGCGGTGCGGGCGTTGCGGGCGCGCACGCTGCACCTTGATCTGCCGATCGCGATCGGCATTGCGGGTGCCTATCTCGGGTCGCTCTACGGCTGGTTGGCGGGCGACGAGCGGTTCGTCTACTTCGATTTCGTCTCCGCGTTCATCGTCCTGATGCTGGTGGGCCGCTGGGCGCAGGTGGCGGCCGTCGAGCGGAACCGCCGCCGGCTCCTCGCGCGGCAGCCCCGGCCCGCGCCCGTGCGGTTGCGGGATGGCCGTGAGGTCCCGCCCGAGGAGGTGGCCGTCGGGGACGAGTTACGACTCGCCCCCGGGGCCCAGTTGCCCGTCGACGCCCGCCTCGAGTCCCCCGCCGCCGCGTTCTCGCTCGCCTCGATCAGCGGCGAGGCCGAGCCCCGCTCGTTCCAAAGCGGCCAGCGGGTGCCCGCCGGCGCAGTGCACGTCGGTCGCGAGCCGCTGGCGCTTACCGCCCTGCAAGGATGGGGGGATTCGCTGCTGGCGCGGCTCCTCGCGACGGAGGTCCGGCCCGGGGCGCGCCATCCGTTTCTCGAATGGATCGTGCGCGGCTACGTCGCCGGAATCCTGCTGGCGGCTGCCGGGGCCGGCACGGGGTGGTTTCTCCTCGGAGGCGGCGCGGCCAAGGCCTGGAGTGTCGTCACGGCCGTGCTGGTGGTGTCTTGCCCTTGCGCGATCGCGCTGGCGTTCCCGCTGGCCGACGAGATGGCGGCCGTGGCACTGCGCCGCCGCGGGGTCTTCGTGCGCGAAGGGGGCCTGTGGCCCCGACTCGCCCAAGTCCGGCGCATCCTCTTCGACAAGACGGGTACCCTCACGCTGGAAACTCCCGTTCTGCTCAACCCGGAGTCCGTCGCCACTTTGACCCCAGAGGCGCGCGCCGCGCTCCTCCGGCTGGTGCGCGACAACCCGCATCCCGTCAGTCAGGCCCTCCTCGAACATCTGCTCTCCGCCGGGCCCGCGCCCGTCGGAGCTGACTTGCTCGGGCCGGTCGCCGAGGTGATCGGCCAAGGCGTTGAGCAGGACGGCTGGTCCCTCGGCCGACCTGGCTGGCGGACGCCGCCGGCGCGGGCAGCGGGGGGCGCGGAGCACGATACGGAATTGGCCTGTGCGGGGCGGTTGGTGGCGCGCTTCCGCTTTGCAGACGCGGCGAGGCCGGACGCGCCGCGCGAGCTGGCTGCGCTCCGGCGGTTGGGATTCGCGGTGGGCATTCTGAGCGGGGATCGTCCGGCGAAGGTGACTGCGCTGGCGCAGGAGCTTGGGCTGGACCTGGCGGAAGCCGCGGGCGGCCTCACGCCAGAGGAGAAGGCGGCCCGGGTTTCTGCCGGGGAGCCGGACCGTACGCTGATGCTGGGTGATGGGGCGAATGACAGCCTCGCGTTTGCCGCGGCAGGCTGCCGGGGCACGCCGGTGATCCACCGGGGCGTGCTCGAGGGTAAAGCGGACTTTTATTATCTGGGCCGCGGGATCGGCGGGATCCGGGCGCTGTTCGAGACGGACCGGTTTCGCCGGCGTACGCACCGTGTGATTCTAGTTTTCTCTGTCGCCTACAACCTGCTGGCTGTCGGTTTGGCGGTTGCGGGCCGGATGAATCCGCTACTCGCGGCGATTCTGATGCCCGTCAATTCGCTCGCGACGCTGGGGATTGTGTCGCTCGGGATGCGACCCGCCTTCCGCGCGCGCTGAGGCCGCGCGGCGGCGGGGCGGGGTCGGGTCCGGCGGCTCAGGCTGGCTTCGCCGTCTTGGGGCCAGGCGTGATCACGACGGGGCAGGACGCGCGCAGGAGCACTCCGTGCGTCGTGCTGCCGA
>CAIOTK010000383.1 GCA_903861185.1 uncultured Opitutia bacterium
CCAGGGCCGGATCCTCCCCGTGCAGCCCCAGAAACGAGAAGCCGGGTCGGCCCAGCAGGAAACCAACCTCGAACCCGCGCGTCCGGTAACGCACCTCCCCGTCGCGGACTTCCGCTGTCACGCCGCGCGGCAGCCCGGTGAGCCGCGGCGCCGCGACCCGCAGCAGCCGCTCGCGGCGCGGCGGCAGGGGTGCGAGCAGTTCGCCCTCGAGCACCGGCGCGGACAGCGCGAGGTTCCAGGGGGTCCAGCCGCCATCGATTGCCGAGCGCCGCAGCTCGAGCGAAACGCCCGTCACCACCGTGTCGCCGAGGTCGTGCCATTGCACCGTGCCCTCGTCGGGCCGGGGCAGCGCGTCGTGGCGGAGCAGTTCGACCCAGCGCCCGTCGCGGAGCCCGAGGAGTCGGCAGCTGGTGACCCAGTCCGGGTCCTGGCGGCTGCCGCACTTGTGGTAGCCTTGGCCGAGGCGGAGTCCGAGCCGCTGGAGCCGGGCGGGGCCGGGGAGTCGGAGGATGCGGGTGTGGAGGATGCGTTGGGCGGGCAGGTCGGCCTCGCCGCGGCTGCGGGGGCTCCAGAGCGAACGGCCGGCGGACCAGGTGGCCTGCGTGAACAGGTCACCCATCGGGGGTTCGAGGTCGCGGAGCAGCAGCAGGTCCTGAGGCATTGGGAGGGAGCGGTTAACAGTCGGGTAGGGGAGGGGCCAGCGGCAAAGCGTGGGTGCATCCGCGCTTGACCGCCCCGCGATCCGGCGGGAGCGTGCGGGGACGCCAGCGCGGGCGTAGTTTAGTGGTAAAACTCCTGCCTTCCAAGCAGGTCTCGTCGGTTCGATTCCGTCCGCCCGCACCAGCGTATCGCCCCCGGCAGGGCCCGTTCCTCAGGGCTGCCCTCCGCTCCTTGCCTCCTTGGTCCGAGGAGGCCCCCAGTTGCTTTGTTGACGTCCCGCACTCCCCGGAGTTTGCTCGGCTCAGGGCTGGGAACTGCGTAGCGGGTCCCGGCCTGTTTCATTTGGGCAGCACGATCAGGCCCGTGCCCAGCGGGTTGCCCGCGGCATCCCGGAGTAACTTGCCTTCGATTATGCGAAAGTCCTCGGTACGGTTTCAGGACATAGTAACTATGTGGAGTGTCAGGACATGGTATCCAGGGGCGGGTTGCCGCGCAGGCGGGGCCGTGGCGGGTTGACGTTCGGACCCCGGAGCGCACCCTGCCCGTATGACGCTGCTGCAGATCCCGGTGGACCAAGCCCTCCTCGCGCGCGCGGGCCTCGAACCCGGACGGGAGAGCGAGACGATGCGCACGCTGGCGGCGGTCAAACTCTTCGAGCTGCGTCGGATCACCCTCGGACAAGCCGCGCAGTTGAGCGGGATGAGCCTCTGGGAGTTCCACGACATCCTGCGCTCGTGGGGCGTATCCTGGTCCAACCTGACCCCGGAACAGCTCGCCGATGACCTCCGCAACGCGTGAGGCCCTCATCATCGCTGACGCCAGCCCGCTGATCGGGCTCGCCAAGATCGATCGCCTCGGGCTCCTGCCGGCGCTGGCGAGTCAGGTCCTGATCCCCCACGCCGTCTGGCGGGAGGTCGTCACCGCGGGCGGATTGCGACCCGAGGTGGCGCGCATCGAGCAGGCCCTCTCCTCGGCGGTCGTTCAGGTTGAGGCCTCGAACGTGGTGGGGCTGTGGGAACGGGTTGACCTTGGCGAGGCGGAGGCCATCGCGCTCGCGCGAGTCAACCCCGGCTGCCTTCTCCTCATCGACGATGGTGCCGGTCGCACCCTGGCCGGAGAATTTGGCGTGCGGGTCATCGGCACTGCTGGACTGCTCCTCCGGGCCAGAAAGCTCGGTCACCTGACCTCGCTAGCCGCCGAGCTGGGAGCGCTTCAGCAGCACGGTCTCTACCTGCGCCCGGCCCTCATCGACCAGCTCTTGGCCGCGGCTGGCGAATCGAGAGCATCCCAAGCGGGGACCTAGATCGCGGATTTCGGCTGAAGGTCGCCTCGCCCGCGCCCCTCGCACGTCGGACCGGAGCCCTGCGCCCGCCGCGCCTTAGGGCTGCCCTCCGCCCGCGGTCTCCCATCCTCCGCCGCGCTACCTTTTACCGGCTCCCGACCGGCTACTCACTACTCACTACTCGCTAGTCGCTCCCCGCCGCCCGCCCGCCCAGCCTGCCTCCAGTGTGCCTCCAATCCTGATCCAATCCTGCTACTTACGCCCGCGCTGGCCCCCCGCCTCCGATAGGCACCGACTGTAGCCCGACTGCAGCCCCGCGCCCTCGCCCCAGACCAACCCAAGCTTGTCAGGAGGCGTTTTTGGGCTGAGGTTGATTCAACCTTCTCGATGCCCAACCAGCTTTCCCCCTCCAAGCGCCGCCAGAGCCTGGCCGAGCACGAGGCTGTCTTGAGCGCCTTGGCAGAGATCGCGCGCCGGGAAGGCACCACCGCGATGGCCTTGCTGCGCCGGGCGGCCCGGCAGTTGGTCCGCGAAAAGGCCTCGGCCCCGGATCAATCGCTGCGCGCCCTGGTGCTCGCCAAGGCCCCGCGGATGCCGGGTCGCTTCAAGACCCCCGCCCAGGTCGCGCGCTTCAAGCGCGCGCAGCGCGAATTCGATCAGGTGCTGCTCGATCTGGGTCTCGTCAGTCCCGCTGCCCTCCAGCGGCGCAACTCTGTCGCGCCCGCTTCGCGCCCGGTGCGGATGATCGATTTCCACTCCGTCCATGCCTCCGCTGCCGTCGGACGCTGAGCCGGGGCCGGTGGATTGCCGGAGCGCCAACTGATCGGCTATTTGGAGCGTCTGCTGGGCGTGGTCACCGCCGCGAAGGCGAGGCGCGTGCTGCGGAGCCTGCAGGTGGATCCGGCAGGCTGGTTCCGTGGCCTCGGGGACCCGAAGTTGCCCCGGCTGGCTGCGTTCTTGGAGAAACGCCTGCCACGGGCCCTGTAGACCTGACGCGAGCCGGTTTGCCGAAAGACCTCCGCCCTCGGCCTCGTCCTCCGCCGCGTCACCTTTTACCGGCTCCCGAACGGCCAGGTACGGTTTCAGGACATAGTAACCATGTGGAGTGTCAGGACATGGTATCCAGGTGATCGAAACGGCGAGCGACCTGTGATGGGCAGGAAGCATGCCGTGGAGAACCACCACCATGATTGGACAAAGAAGAAACCCCGGCGCCTGTCCGTCGCGAACGACAGAGGAAGGGATGCCCCGGCCAACGGATGAAAACTGGGTTCTTGCGGAGGGGAATTCTATGATGAACGCCCGCTTTGTGGAGCAGGTCACCGACGCGCTCACGCCGGATCAACTTGAGGCGTACCGCCAAGACGGCGCCCCCGACAATCTCGCCCTCGCCCTTTGCTCCCCTCCGCGCCGTCTGATGTAGCCGGGGAATCCTTCCCCGGCGTGCCTCACGCGTGCCTCCCGCCGTTGGCATCGCCCCCGGAACAGCTGCCCCGTCCTCCGTCATCCGCCCTCC
>CAIOTK010000384.1 GCA_903861185.1 uncultured Opitutia bacterium
CCGCGCGGGGTCCCCGCCGGGTACGTGCCCGGCCCGCGGCCTTCGCCGGCGTCTCCGCCGCCGCTGGCGCCGGCGCCGCCCCGGCCCGTCCGCGCGCACGCGTCAAACGGGACTTTTTCTTGCCCTCGCCGGCATCGGCGCGGGCGGAGGACGATGGAGCGTCATCAGCGGAAGGCGGGAACATGAGGGAGTAAAGGGAGGCCGTCGGACCGCGAAGCGTCAGACGTAGGGGGGAGCGGTAAGTTTCAAGCCGGGCGCAGGCTCCGGACGAGCCGACCCACCTGAGCCTCGAGGAATTCCGACGCACCGTCGTTCCACAAGACAAAGTCGGCCAGCTCGATCTTCCGTCCCTGGGGCCACTGTGCCCGGATCCGTTGCGCCGCCATCTCAGGGGACAAACCCCGCTCGACGACGCGCATCAGCTGAACCTCCCGAGAAAGCGCGACGCACACCGTGAAATCAAACCATTTCTGGAGCCCCTTCTCGAACAGCAGCGGCACCTCCACCACCCAACGGGTGCCCGCGCCACCGCCCGCAAAGGCCTCCGCCCACGCCGCCGTCACCCGCGGGTGCAGCAACCCCTCCAGCCATTCCCGCTCGGCGGGGACCGGGAATACCCGGGCGGCTAGGGCGGGCCGGTCGACGACGCCGCCGCGAAGAATTTCTGGTCCGAAGTGCTCGCGGAGGGCGGCGATGACCTCGGGATCCGTCAGCAGCCGTTCGCGCACGATCTGGTCGGAATCGAGGCGCCGGAAGCCGTGCGCCTCCAGTAACCTCGCCGCGGCGGACTTGCCGCAGCCGATTCCTCCCGTGATCCCGAGCTTAAGCATCGGCCGCAGCGTGACGGGCCGACCCGCGGCGGCAATTCCTTCCGCGCCGCGAAGTACGGCAGCCGCGCCCCAAAAGGAGCATTGACAAGCCCGGGCGCGGTCGTGTCCTTCATCCCTTCTTTCGCCGGCCTGTGCCGTCGAAAAGCCACTGCCCGGTAGCTCAGTGGCAGAGCAGGTGACTGTTAATCACTTGGTCGCTGGTTCGATCCCAGCCCGGGCAGCCATTCGGGATGAGGGACTTGCGGAAACGCCGGTCCCTCTTCGTTTTTCTGGTGTCCCCCTAGTGCCCCCCTTTTTCGCTCCTCGCCGGCCGCCCTGGCGGCCGCAAGGAGCACGAAAGAGCCCGCCTCGAGCGGAGGCCGGGCCCTTGAGGGCGCAAGAGGCGGCGGAAGCGCCTACGGGCCCGCGGAAGCCTTCACGGCGTCGGTCTCGAAGCGGGCGAGGTTCCCGTTCACCACCTCGCGGATTTCGTCGAGGATGGCCGCGCCCTCGATCCCGAGTTCCGCCGCGTCTTTTCCGAGGCAGCGGCTCGGCAGCTCCACCTCCAGCTTCAACCGCAGCAGCAGGTCGAGCTTTTGACCCAGCAGGCCGAGCATCTCCCGGACGGTCTCGCGGGCGACCACGGCCTCCTCTTCGCGGCGGTTCTTGGCGCGGGCAAGGTGGATTTGCTCGCGCAGGAGCTCGGCCTTGAGCTCGTTCAGCGTGGCGTTTCCCGCCCGGGCTAGGCCCAGCCGGTCGACGAAGCCGCGCCATTCCTCGACGTTCCAGCCCTCCGGCGCGCCTTTGAGCTTCCGGTAAAGGCGGAGCGACTCGGTCGACAGGTTGAGCGCCGCGGCCAGCGCGCGGGGCGTTTCGGGTTGGGCGTCATCGGTCATCGTGGACCAAGTTTCGTAAAAAGTTCAGCCGTCCGGAAACGCGTTGGGTCGCGCAACCCGCTTCGCTCCTTGGCGGAAAAAAGATTCCTTCCTCCCGCCCTCGGGCCCTTGAATCGGGTAGACGGCGAACTTTCCCTTCCCGCCGGGAGCACGTGTTTTGCTCCCCTTGGTCTGCCATCGCTACCGTCCCCGCCAGCCCCGCGCCTCGCCGGTCTGGCAGATTCTCCACGACCACGCCGCCAAGGTGCCCGGCCTTTCTCCCGAGGCCGCCGCAGCCATCGCCGCCTTCCTCGACTGCGGCGACCTCCACGCCGGCTTCACTCGCCTCCACTGCCCCGACTGCGGCCATGAATTCCTCTGCCCGTTTTCCTGCAAGCAACGCGGCCTCTGCGCCTCGTGCCACCAGCGCCGCACCCTCATCGAGGGCGCCTTCATCGCCGATGAGATCTGCGCCCCGGTGCCCCACCGGCACCTCGTGCTCACGATTCCCCGATTGATCCGAAACGCGTTCAAATTCGACCGTACTCTGCTCGGTGAACTCCACCACGCCGCCCATTCCGCGATCACCGTCTGGCTCCGCCAACGCACCGGACAGCCCGCAGGCCA
>CAIOTK010000385.1 GCA_903861185.1 uncultured Opitutia bacterium
ATACTCACGGCCTGCTCGCGACCGGGAGTGCCGACGGGGCGGTGCAGCTGTGGAGCCCCGAGCGGCGGCAACCCCTGCGCGCGACTGTGCGGATGCCCAGTCCCGCGACCCGCCTCGCGTGGAGCCCGGACGACGCCTACCGCGCGAGCGGCACCGAGCGCGGAGCAGTCTACGTGCTGGCCTGCCGCTCCTGACCCGCGGGGGCCCGCCTCAGGCGAGGCAGGCCTTGAAGGCTTCGGTGAGCTTGGCCCGTTCGAGGTTCTTGCCGATGAACACGAGGGTGTTCGTGCGCGCCTCACCCGGGCGCCATTCGCGGTCGAAGGTCGCGTCAAACAGCATATGCACGCCTTGAAACACCAGTCGCTTGGGGGTGCCCTTCACGGCGAGCACTCCCTTCATCCGGTAAATGTCGCCGCCCTTCACCCGCAGCAATTCGCTGATCCAGTCGTTCAGGCGCTTGCCGTCGAGGTCGCCCGGCAGGCTGATCCCGACGGAGGTCACGGCCGCGTTGTGAGTGTGCGCCGCGTGAAAGTCCTGCTGCCAGGCCGGCTTCACGGTCGCCCCATCCACCCGGATATGCAGCGGGTGGTGCCCGCAGGATTCGAAGACGAGGTGCAGCCCGGCCTCCCGCACGACCAGCGGGTAGCGTCCGTCACCGCCCTGCAATTGCAGCCGGTGTAGGGTGGCGCCCGGCTGCACGGGCTCACCTTCGCGGACCCGGTTCTCCCAATCGGCGAAAGCGAGGTCGGCTGCGCCCACCGCGGCGGTGGTCGCGGGGTGGGCCGTGGCCGGTTCGCCGGCGGGCGGCACCGCGGTCACCGGCATAATCACCACGTCCAGCTCATCCGCGTTGCCCGGGTGGGCGTGGACGTGCCCGGGCTCGTGGGCGTGGTCGCAATGGCCGATCTCCAAGGTGTGGGTGCCAGCGGGCAGGGGATAGGCACCCGCCCATTCGAAGGGGTGCTCTGGCTCGAGGAACCGCGGGTCCAGCTCCACCGCACGCTGCAGGTTGAATCCGCCCACATCGAGCACGTGGTCGAGGTTCACGGCGCATTGTACGGTGCGGTGGATCCGGGCCACGGCGTTGATGCGCCGCAGCCGACCCTCGAGGGCCGCCAGTTCCTCCGGGGCCACGAGGTCGGTCTTGTTCAGCAAGATCACGTCCGCGAAGCCCACCTGCTTCACCGACTCATCATCGGCGTCCAGATGCCGCGCCGCGTGCCGCGCATCGACCACCGTGACGATCGCGTCGAGCCGGAACGAGCGCTTCATCTCGTCGTCGGTAAAGAAGGTCTGCGCGACGGGGGCCGGGTTAGCCAGGCCGGTGGTCTCGATCAAAATGCCATCCAGCTTGTCCTTGCGCTTGAGCAGTCGCCCGAGGATGCGGATCAGGTCCCCGCGCACGCTGCAGCAGATGCAGCCGTTGTTCATCTCGAACAGCTCCTCGTCGCTGCGGACCACCAGTTGGTGATCGATGCCGATCTCCCCGAATTCGTTCTCAATCACGGCGAGTTTCCGCCCGTGGTGCTCAGTCAGGATCCGGTTGAGCAGGGTGGTCTTGCCGGCGCCGAGGAAGCCGGTGAGGACGGTGACGGGAATCATAAGGAGGGAGGGAGCGGGCAAGGCCCGGGGGATTCAACCGCAAAGGCGGTCAGCGGCTGGTGGGCGCCCGGAGCAGGCCGTGACCCTCGAGCTCATAGATGCCGTGCAGGTAGCCTTCCTCCCAGCGCGGGCGTACGGTGAGGCGCCCGGCCAGGAACACGGGGACGTCTTGCACCGGCGGCAGGCCCTCGCCGCGCATCCGCACTAGCATCCATTCGTTTACCTCCGGCACCGTGCCGTAACAGCACAGGGTGGGACTGCTGAGGAAGAAGAACTCGACCGCCAGGCCCTGCTCCAGCCGCAGGGGCAAGAGGTAGCCGGTCAGCACCACCTTACGCCCGTCGTAGCGGCGGATCGCCGCCGGCACTTGGGCGAGGACATCCGGTGCCGGCGTCCCCGTGGGGACGGGCTGGGGCGGAGGCCGGAACTTGAAGCCGGCCAGCTGGACGAAGGACAGGTGACTGTAGCCGGAAACGGTCGGCAACTCGCGCGCTAGGGCCGCCAAGGGATCCTCGGTGGGAGGCGGCGCGGGTTCCGCCGCCCCGGCGCCCAGCGCGAGCGTCAGCAGGAGCGCGAGGCCGAAGCGCCGACCGCGGGCCTTACTTGGCCGCTGCGGGGAAGGTGGCCTTGATCTCTTTGAAACTGGAGCCGCGGATCTCAAGGGAAGGGACGACTACCGTAAACGCTTCGGGACCCTTCAGCCAGTCGGCTTGCACTTCGAACTGGGAGGTATTGCCGACCGTCTCGCCGGTGGCCGCGTTCGCGACCGCCTTGAGGCTCAGGGGCCGCGGCGTGCCCCCGACGGTGGCCACGGCCTCCAGGGCCGGGATCGGCAGCCGGACGAAGTTCTCGGCGTGGCCGTCCAACACCCAAGCGGTCAGTTTGCCCGCGGCGCGGTCGCGCAGGAGTTCGAGATTGTAGGCGTGGTGGCCGAGCTCGATCAAGGTGCCGCCGTGGGGCGCCACGTGGCTGTGGCCGCCGGCGTGAGTCGGGGCGGGCTCCTTACGGCCGCAGGCCGCGAGCAGGGCGAGGAAAAGCAGGGCGAGGGGTAGACGCAGGAGGCGGGTCATAGGAGGGGATTAAAGCGGCCGGCGGGGGAATTTCCAGCGTCCGGCCGCCTTTTCGGATTGAGCGGTCTTTAGGGCGCCTCGCCGACTAGCGCATTGAAGAGGAGCCGGAAGGTGCCCTGCGCCTGCGCCCGGAAGGTGATCTCCGGGGTGAAGACGAGCAGCCGTCCCCGGCCGATCGGAGCCTCGAACGCGGTCACCCCGTCCTTCAGGTGCTGCTGCCCCCAGGCCCAGCCTGAGCGCAGCGGCGCGTCGCTGGCGAACCACGCGAGGCGCCGGATGCCCTGCGTCTCCGCCTCAGGCAACAGCCGGAACACCTGGTTCTCATCGAAGAACACATCCACCTCCGCGGCCATTCCTGCGTTCGCCGGCGCGGCGGGGTCGAGGTTCATCCGCAGGATGCTGCCGGGAATATAGAACTTATCCCGCGGCAGGGTGCGCTCACCCTTGGCACCGGCCGCGCGCTCCACGAGCGCGTTCCGCACGGGCAGGCCGAGATGCGAGGCGAGGTGGCCGCTGGTGCCCACGGTCACGATCGTCCCGCCCGCCTCGAGGAAGGCGCGGAGCGGGTCGACGGACTTGGCCGAGGAGAACCGGCCGATGCGGTCCAGGTAAGGCGCGGGGACGTCCGCCGGCGCGGGCCCACCCCCGCTGTTGCTGTCCCCGTACGCCTCCGCCGAGTTGGTGACGACGCCCGGCCGCGGGACAGCGCCTGAAGGAAACACGATCACATCGAAGCGCTGGCGCAGGTTCCCCGCATCAATCTCCGGCGGGAACACCAGTTCGAAGGGGAACTGGTGCTGCTCCAAAATCCAGCGGGTCCAGCCCGAAGGCATCGAACCGCCGTAACGGTCCCACAGGCCGATCCGCAGCGGCCGCAGCGGCCGGGCCCCAGCCGGGGCGGCCGCGGCGCGGACCGGCACGCCCAGCTCCGCGGCGAGGGGCGCGAGCGCTGCGCTCGACCCGGCCGGCACGTGGAAGTCACCGCCCGGCGCCACCGTCACCGCCACCCCGGCCCGCAGGAGCTGGTTGACCGCAGTGAAGCTGTCGTTGGCCCGGCGGCTGAGCGTCCAGCCCGCGGCCGAAGGGGGCAGGGGGGCGGCCGGCGGGCGCTGCAGCTCGCCGGCGGGCACGGCGACGAACGGGCCCTCGAAGCCGTCGAGGATCCGGTCGAAGGCGATGCCCATCTGATACGCGAGCGTCCAGCCGGCGGCATCATAGGGGGCGATCGGCGGGCCACCCTCGTACCGGAAATCGTTCGGGTGGTCCTGCGGTTCGAACAGATCCAGCACGTGCGGCCGGAAAGCTTGCGCGGTCTTCACCACATAGGAGCCGGCGGGATAGGACTTACCCGCCACCGTGAAGGCAGCTGTTGCACGGTGCACGGTCACGCCGCCCTTGAGGAGCGCGTTGATGAACTTCACCGCGGTGGGGAAGTCCGCCTGGTCGGCGGGGAGAATGTAACCCCGCGGGTCGCGCAGCTCCGGGCGCCGCACCACCTCGTCATAGTATTTGGCCGGGAGCCGCGTGGCGGCCGGGGCCCGCGGGCCCTCGGTGGGCTCGGACTTGGCCGCGCCGGGCTGGTCGCGCGCGTGGGCCTCGCGGATCGCCTCGATGCGCCGCGGGTAGTGCGTCCAGTGGTCGCGGCTGCCCCGTTCGATCGCGTTGCGTCCCATCCGCCAGATCCCGAACAGGAGCGTGTCTCGGTTCCGCGCGGCGTAGTCCAGCACCGCGTAGTTCATACTCAGGGAGTACTGGATCGACTGGGCGAAGTGCCACCGCTGCGGCGTGATCGGGAATGGGTTCGCGCCATTGGGCACCAGCCGCGCCGG
>CAIOTK010000386.1 GCA_903861185.1 uncultured Opitutia bacterium
CCGGCGGCGCGGGTTTAAACCGGGATTGCGCCCGGCGCGCCGATCCGTCTTTGCTCGGCGGCCGTGATCTTCCCCCTCCGCGCCCCCCTCGCCGCCGCGTTCGCCCTTGGTGGCGCCGCAATCCTGTCCGCCGCTCAGCCCCGCACGGGCACCGTCGCCCAGCGTTACCAGCAGCTCTGCGCGAATTGCCACGGCGACAAGCTGCAGGGGGCGCAGGCCGGATCCCTGCTGGATGACGTGTGGACCGCGGGCGCGGATGACGCCGCGATCGAGCGCAGCATCCGCCAGGGGTTTCCCGAGAAGGGGATGCCCGCGTGGGGCAGCGCAATCCCCGACAAGGAGATCCGCGCGATGGTGATTTATATTCGCGAACAGCGGGCGCTGCACGCGGCCGGTCAGCTCCAGTTCACCAAGCCGGCGGACTTCGTGACCGCTCGCAGCCAGCTGCACGAGTATCAGGTGTCGACCTGGGTCGGCGGGATGAAGGAGCCGTACTCGCTCGCCTTCCTGAAGCCGGATCTGGCGATCGCCACCGAGAAGCGCGGCCACGCCTTTCTGATCGAGAAGGGCAAGCTGGCGCCACGGCCCCTGCTCGGGCTGCCCGCGGTTGATACCGGCGGTCAGGCGGGCCTGTATGACGTCGTCCCGCACCCGGACTATGAGCGTAACGGCTGGGTCTACTTCGCCTTCAGCGATCCCCAGCGCAACGCCAAGGGCGAGCCGGTGAGCCTGACCCGCGTGGTGCGCGGGAAGATCAAGGACAATACCCTGATCGAGCAGGAGACCATTTATCAGGCGCGGATCGAGCACTACACCAAAGCGGCCGGCGTGCACTTCGGCGGGCGGCTGGCCTTTGACCGTGCTGGCTTCCTCTACCTCACCATCGGTGAGCGCGGCGGCAAGAGCGTGGCGCAGGACCTCGGCCTGCCCATCGGTAAGGTCCACCGCCTGCACGACGACGGTCGGGTCCCGGCGGATAACCCCTTCGTCAAAGACTCCAAGGCCCTCGCCTCCATCTGGAGCTATGGCCACCGCAACCCGCAGGGCCTCGCCTTCGAGCCGGGCACCGGTCGCCTCTACAGCACCGAGCACGGGCCCCGGGGCGGCGACGAGCTGAATCTGGTCGAGCGGGGCCGCAACTACGGCTGGCCGGTCATCACCTACGGGATGGAGTACAACGGCGACGCCATCACCAGCGTCACCAGCCAGGAGGGAATGGAGCAGCCGGTAACCTACTGGGTGCCTTCCCTCGCGGTGTGCGGCATCAGCTTCTACGAGGGCAACCTCTTCCCGCGCTGGAAGGGCCAACTGTTCCTCGCGACCCTCGCGGCGCAGGAGCTGCGCCGGATTGAGCTGCGGGACGGCAAGGTCGTGGCCCAGGAGGTGCTGTTCAAGGAGCTCGGCCGCATCCGTCACGTCGTGGCGGGTCCGGACGGTGCCCTTTACGCCCTGTTGCCTGAGCGCATTGCGCGCGTCGCGCCCGCGGCGACCGTCGCGGCGCCCTGAGGCTGGCATAAGCGCGACGGAAACGCGCTGCCGATTGACGGGCTGGGTGCGGCGGGCACCTTGGCCCCGTGCTCCACGACGCCTTCGCCGGCCTGCAGAAGCTGATGCTGCCCGACCGGTGGCAGGCGCTCGCGCTGCACGGGCTCCGCGCCGGGCGGGATGTGATTGTCAGCGCGCCAACCGGGGCCGGAAAGACCTACGTGTTCGAGCGCTGGGTGGAGCAGACCGCGTTTGGTCGGCGAGCGCTTTTCACCGTGCCTACGCGGGCCTTGGCCAACGATAAGTTCGCCGAGTGGCGCGCGCGGGGTTGGGAGGTGGGCATTATGACCGGCGACCTCTGCGTGCGGCCCGAGGCCCCGGTGGTCGTCGCGACCCTGGAGGCGGTGCAGGGGCGGATTGTCGACGCGGCGGATCGCAGTCTGGGGGAGCCCTTCCGGCTGCTTGCGGTCGATGAGTACCATTGGCTGGCGGATGCGCACCGCGGGAATCACTACGAGGGGGTGCTGTTTTCCGCGCCGCGCGACCTGCAGCTCCTGCTGCTCTCGGGTGCGGTGGCGAACCCTGAGGACGTCGCGGCGTGGTTTCGCCGGTTGGGCCGAGAACCCGAGGTCGTCGCGCACCACGAGCGTCCGGTGCAGCTGGAGGAAGTTGAGGTGGACGAGCTGGTGCACGGCCTGCCGCGGTGCATCGAGGGCTTCTGGTCGCGCCGCGTGGCGGGGGCGCTCCGCGAGGGTTTAGGGCCGGTACTGATCTTCGCGCCACATCGGGCGGACGCCGAGCGGTTGGCGCGGCAGTTCGCGCGGGAACTGCCGCTCGCGGATCCGCTGACCCTCACGCCGGAGCAGGAACAGTTGTGTGGTCCCGTCCTGAGCCGCCTGTTGCGGGCGCGAGTCGCGTTTCACCACAGTGGGCTGAGCTACGCGCAGCGGGCGGGCGTGATCGAGCCGCTGGCTAAGGCCGGGCAACTGCGTGCGGTGGTCGCGACCCTCGGCCTAAGCGCAGGCATCAATTTCTCCCTCCGCTCCGTCCTCATCACCGCCGCGTCTTATCGCCACGACCATCTCGAGCGCGAGATCGCGCCCCACGACCTGCTGCAGATGGTCGGACGGGCCGGGCGCCGCGGCCTGGACGAGGCCGGTTACGTGCTGGTCAGTGCGGGGACGCCGCGGTTGCGCCGGGCCGAACCGTTGCGCCTGCGTCGCGCGGCGCCTCTGCCGTGGGCGGTGCTCCTGCGGCGCCTGCGCGGGGGCCGGGATGCCGGGGAACTGGCGCGCGAAGCCGCGGGCCGCTTCTTCAGCGAGGAACGCCTCCCGCTCGGCACCGAGCAGACGCCGCCCGAGTTAGCTGCCACCTTGCCGTGCGGCGAACGGACTGACACCGGCCGTGCCCGGCTCGTGCGCCGCGACCGCAACCCCAGTCCCGCCTGCCCTGCTTGCCCGCAGCGCACCGCCTGCCTGGCCCTTTCCCCGGAGCCCACGCTGCTTTGGCAATGGCAACGCACGGGCGTGCTCGATCGGCAACTGCGCTTGACCGTGCGGGGCGAGATCGTCGCGGGTTTCCTCGGGCCCGAGGGCCTCGCGTTGGCCGCGGCGTTGGAGGATCACCGGTACCCGCTCGATGACCTGCTGTTTGATACCGCCAACCTGTTCGCGGGTGACCGGTTCACTGGGACCAATCCGCGCTGGCTGGGGCGCCTCGCCGAGGCCTGCGGGCGGGCGTACCGGCGCCTGACCATCGAGGGCTGGTTGCGCGAGGGCGTGCCCGTGCAGTACGGCGCCGGCGCGGCCGAGGCAGTGCGCGCGGTGGTGGCGGAAGGCGCGCGAAGTCGGGAGGTGCTCGATGAAGTGGAGACTGCGGGCCGGGGCGACCTCGATCGCCTGCTGACCGAGTGGCGCAGCCTGCTGCGGCAGGCCGCCGCGGCCCCGCCCCTCGTGGGTGACGGCCAGGCGATGACCCCGCGGGATCATTTCCTTGCGGAGCGGTGGGATACGTTTCGCGCGCTAGCCCGGTATTGGCTGCGGGAGGCGCGGGCGGACGCGTTGCCGGACTTGCCGCCGCTCACCGCGGACCAGCGCCGGCCGGTCAATCACCGTGTCCTGCGGGCCGCTGCGCCCCCGCCGCCGGGGCGGGCCGGGGCGGGCCGGGCGGCCTGAGGCTGAGTGGCGGCCGTGCGCCGCGGGCGAACCTCAGAACTCAAACGAGTTCGTGATCGTCCATTTGTTGGGCTGCGGGATGCGGGCGCTGGCGACTTGGCCGTTGGGCTGGGCGGTCACCGCGATCAGGTCCTCGCTGCCGAAAACGTCCCGGATGTTCAGCTGCACGCTCCAGCGGACCTTGTCCGTGAGGAAGCGGCGGCCGTAGCGGAACCAGAGGTCGTAGTTGATCTGGGCGCTCCCGTAGTAGGGGCGGGAGACGTCGTAGACCCACGCGCCGGCGGCATTCTGCTTGGCGGGGAAGCCGGTGGCGACGCGGTCCTGCCAGCGAGCGGCGCCGCCGACGCTCCAGCCTTTGAGCGAGCCGGTGCGGAAGTCATAGTTCGTCACCGCATTGAAGCGCCAGCGGCGGAGCTCCTGCACTGGGGAGCCGTTGGCCGCGAGCGCGTTCAGGTAGGGCACGTACATATTGATGATCGCGAGGTTCCCGAGCTGGGAGGTACCGAAGGAGTTGAAATAAATAATGTCCTCGAAGCCCTCCATCTCGCGGAGGTTGGTCGCGAGCTTGCCGTTGCCCTCGGTCCAGAGGGGCAGGTTGCGGTTGATGAACTCGGTGAAATCCGCGCCCACATTGGCGCGACGGGCCTCTTGGCGCGCGGCGTTGAAGGTGAGGCGCCAGTGCGGCAGCGGGTTGAACGTACCCTCAAACTCCCAGCCTTCGGAGACCGTATCGGCGACGTTGCCCACGTTCGGCGGCCGCGTGGCGCTCCAGTTCCCGCCGTTGGGCGCCTGGGTGAAGCCCCAGGTCTGGGCGAGGAGCGGGTCGACGGGGCGGAGCCACTCCTCGCGCGTGCGTTGCGTGAACCAGAGGTTGCGCGCGGTCGTCTCGGCGGCGGTGAGCGATGGGTTGAGCACGCTAGCCTGGGCCGGATTCGTGAGGCTCGCGCGCAGCGGCAGGTAGCGCGGATCCGAGGGTGAGAAGCCGAACCACTTGTTGATCAGCACCTCGTTGGTGTTGGAACCGCGCAGGCCGTTCATCGCGCGGACCACGTCGTTGCCGGGCCAGAACGTGTTGTAGAAGGTCGCGGAGTCGTTCGTCTGCGTGGTGCGGTAACGGTTCACGCGCAGGGTGAACTTCCGTTCCAGCGCCGAGAGCGTGATGCCGAGGTCCTTAGTGCGGCCGGCGGGCGGCGCGAACGGGCGGCCGTAAACGTCGGCGATCGTCGAGGAGGGGCGGAAGTTGCGGGCCTCGTTGTAGGAGAGGCTGACGTCCGTGCCGCGGGGCAACCGACGGCGGATCCAGTCGGGGGCGTGGAGCACGCCGCTCCAGCTTACGGTGGAATCCTTCGCGTAGATCGTGGGTTGGGCGGGCAGGGTCCAGGCGGGGTTGAACGGATCCGTCTCGCCCGTGACCGAGGCGAGGCGGGCGGGGCCGGCATCGCGGAGATCGAACTCGTCCTCGCGCCAGCCGACCAGGCCGACCAGCTTGTCCCCGAGCAGGTAACCCTGCCAGATGGCGGACTTGCTGCGCGTGGTGTTGGCGTTCTTGGAGGCTCCGGAGTACAGCTTGCTGAGGTCGCGCTCGTCGGCGGAAATCGTGGTGACCGGGACGCGGACCATCTGGTTCACGCGGGCATCGAAGAGCAGGGCGGTGCCGGCGGGCTGGGGCACGTGGAGGGCGGTGATGCCGCTTATGCCGGCTCCGGCGGGGGAGTTGAGCTGGGCGATGGAGGGCCCGAGGTAGTGGATCGCAGCGTAGGAGGGGTAGGTGGTGGCGGCGGGGTTGTTGGCGTAGGCGTTCACGTCGAGGCCGTACGAGTAGCCGTTAATGCTGCGGTTGAAGGTGGCGTTACGCTGGTCGGTCCAGTTGCCGGTAAAGACGTGGCGGCCGAGGTGGCGCTGCCAGCCCGGGCGGCGGCGCAGGTCGAGCGTGGCGTAGGCGGTGGCGCGCTTAGCCTCGCGGGTGACCTCGGAGAAGTTGTTGCCGATCGAGTCGGAGGCGACGTAGGGCCGGCCGAAATTCGGGTTGGGCGCGCCGTCCACGAGCTTCGTGTTGAAATCGACGAACAGCGTGTACGCATCGA
>CAIOTK010000387.1 GCA_903861185.1 uncultured Opitutia bacterium
CCCACTTCGACCGCCCCACGAAGCTCGGCGCGCCGGAGCGCATCCTCACCGAGCCGGGCAACATCCGGCAGAATCAGTGGAAGCTGGTCGATTACGACGGGGACGGTGCCCTCGATCTCACGGTGGGCATCGATTTCTGGGGCGACTATGGCTGGGACGCGGCCTTCAACCGCTTCGGCGACTGGACCCGCGGTCCGCTCCACGGGTACGTCTACCTAATGCGCAACACCGGCACCACCGCTCGTCCGGTCTACGCCGAGCCCGTGCGCGTGCAGGCCGGCGGCCGGCCGGTGGATCCGTTTGGGATGCCTTCGCCGATGTGGGGTGACTTCGATGGCGACGGCGACCTCGATCTCCTCTGCGGCGAGTTTCGCGACCGCTTCACCTACTACGAGAACACGGGCACTCGCACCCGGCCCGATTACGCGGCCGGTCGACCCCTCGCCCTCGGCGGGGTGCCCCTCGTGATGGACCTCTGTATGATCACGCCGACCGCGGTCGACTTTGACGGCGATGGCGACCTCGACCTCGTGGTGGGTGACGAGGACGGCCGGGTCGCCTTCCTCGAGCATACCGGGCGCGTGAGCGGCGGGGTCCCCCAGTTTCTGCCCCCGCGCTATTTCCGGCAATTCGCCGCCGAGGTGAAGTTCGGGGCCCTCGCCACGCCCTACGCGTTCGACTGGGATGGCGACGGCGACGAGGATCTCATCAGCGGCAACACCGCCGGCTACGTCGGCTTCATCGAGAATCTCGGTGGCAGCCCGATTCGCTGGGCCGCGCCCCGCTACCTCACCGCCGGCGGCCGTCTGATCCGCGAGCAGGCCGGCCCCAACGGTTCCATCCAAGGACCCGCCGAGGCCAAATGGGGTTACTCCATCCTCAGCGTTGCCGATTGGGACGGGGACGGTTTGCCCGACCTGATGACCAACGGCATCTGGGGCAAGGTCGTGTGGTACAAGAATGTGGGCACGCGTACGGCCCCGCGCCTCGCGGCGGGTCAGCCCGTCGAGGTCGCCCCGGGCACCAAGTCACCCAAGCCCGCGTGGAACTGGTGGGACCCGCAGGGCCGCGAGTTCGTCACCCAATGGCGCACCACACCGCAGATGATCGACTGGAACGGCGACGGCCTGATGGACCTCGTGATGTCCGACCACGAGGGCTACCTCGCGTTGTTCGCCCGCAGTCGCGCGGCCGATGGTACGCTCGTCCTCGGTGCGGCGCAGCGCGTTTTTTGGGGCGAGGGCGTGAGCGTCTACAACAGCAACGGCCAGCCGCAGAACCGTGAGTCCGGTCTCCTCCGCCTCAACGACGGCGTGAACGGCCGCGGCGGCCGCCGCACGTTCTGCGTGGCCGACTGGGACGGCGATGGCACCCCGGACCTGCTCGTGAACAGCAACCCGAACGTGAATTTACTGCGGGGGCTCGGGCGCGATGCCGCTGGCCGCTGGCGTTTTCGGGACGAGGGGCCCGTCAGCCCGCACGTGCTCGCCGGGCACGCGACCAAGCCGACCGTCGGCGACTGGGACCGCGACGGAATCCCAGACCTCCTGATCGGGGCGGAAGACGGCTTCTTTTACCAGCTGCGCAACCCGCGCGCGGCTCGCTAACCCGGTTCCCCCTTCAGACCGCCGCTCCGGCCTCGCGCCGGGCCGGCGGCGCACCCCAGCCTCCGCCCTATGCTCACCCCCGCCAACGCCGCGCGCTACGCCTGGTTCGTGGTCGCGCTCCTCTTCCCGGTCGCGCTGCTGAACTACCTCGACCGGCAGATGCTCGCCACGATGAAGGCGTCGATGGTCGCCGACATCCCGAGCATCGCCAACAAGGCCGACTGGGGCTTCGTCCTCGGCTGCTTCAAGTGGACCTACGCCGTGCTCAGCCCATTCGGGGGTTTCATCGCGGACCGCTTTAGCAAACGCTGGGTCATCGTACTCAGCCTCGGCGCCTGGTCGGCGGTCACCTGGTGGACGGGCCACGTCACCACCTTCAACGAGCTGGTCGCCGCGCGCGCCCTGATGGGCATCAGCGAGGCCTTCTACATCCCGTGCGCCCTCGCGCTGATCGCGGACTACCACCAGGGTCTCACCCGCTCGCGTGCGGTCGGGTTCCACCAGACTGGCATCTACATCGGCCAGATCCTCGGCGGCTTCGCGGGCTACGCCGCGGAGGATGCGGACCTCGGATGGCGCTGGATGTTTTCCACCTGCGGGATGATCGGGGTAGCCTACGCGCTGCCCCTGATGGCGATGCTGAAGGATCCGGACCGGAGCCGCTCCGCGGAACTCCCCGCCGGCCCGCCGACTGCCCCGCTCGCGGCGGGGGAGGTCTTCCGCGGGCTGCTGACCAACCGCAATTTCCTCCTCCTCATTCTCTACTTCACGCTGCCCGCGATTGCCGGGTGGGTGGTGCGCGACTGGATGCCAGAGATTCTGCGGGAGAAGTTCTCGCTCGGCCAAGGCAAGGCCGGCGTGAGCGCCATCCTCTACGTCCAGCTCGCCTCGCTGGTTGGAGCCATTCTCGGTGGCACCCTCGCGGACCGCTGGATGCGCACGTCCAGCCGCGGTCGGATCTTCACCAGCGCGATCGGGATGATCCTGTTCCTGCCTGCGCTCTTCAGCGTCGGCAACGCCGGGACGCTCACGATGGCGGTCATCGGGCTCGCGGTGTTCGGCCTCGGCTGGGGTTTCTTCGACTGCAATAATATGCCGATCCTCTGCCAGATCGTCCGCCCCGAGTGGCGCGCCACCGGCTATGGGCTGATGAACCTCGTCAGCATCAGTTGCGGCGGTTTCGGCGACTGGCTGTTCGGTTGGCTGCGGGACCGCGATGTCGCCCTGAACTTGATCTTCGGCGCCTTTGCCGGGGTCGCCCTCTTCTCGGTGCTGATCGTCTTGCTGATCAGGCCTGCGCCGGCCGGCGACGACGCGAAGCCCGCCTCCTGACCCGTGGCGCCGCCGCTGCCGCCCCGTTCCACGGCACCCTCGCCGGGCGCCTTCCGGTGCCACCGTTGGCTTCTCGGGGCGGGAGTGTTACTGCTGGGTGCGTTCCCCGCCTTCGGCGCCGCCTCGCGGCCCAACGTGCTCGTCATCCTCGCGGACGACCTCGGCTGGCGCGATCTCCGCTGCACGGGCAGCCCGTGGCACGACACGCCGCACCTTGACCGGCTCGCGCGGGAGGGCACGCGTTTCACCCAGGCCTACGCCGCGGCCCCGATTTGCTCGGCCGCCCGCGTCGCCCTGCTGACCGGCCGTTCCCCAGCGCGGCTCGGGTTCGAATTCGTCACCAAGCCCGCCTCCGCGCGCCCGCCGGCCGGGTTGCCGCTGCGGGTGCCGCCGTACCCGCTCGACCTGCCTCTTTCGGAGGTGACGCTCGCGGAGGTCCTGGCGCCTGCGGGCTACGCCACGGGCTATTTCGGCAAGTGGCACGTCAGCGCGCACCACGGCGGCTACCTCGGCTGGTCCCCGACGCACGGGCCGCGGCAGCAGGGCTTCGCGGAGGGCGACGCCGAGCTCGGCCTCCATCCCTACGCCTATCCGGGCCGCCCGGGGGTGCGGGAGGAGACGCTCCCTGTCGGGCAGTACGGCGAGGACGAGCTGACGACCAAGGCGATCGCCTTCCTGCGCGCGCGGCGGGATCGGCCGTTCTTCCTGATGCTCGGGCACTACTTCGTGCACGACCCGATCCATAGCCGCGCCGCTTGGCTGGTGCGCAAGTACGCCGCACGCCTGCCCGCTGGCGCCGACCCTCGGCGGGCTGAGTACGCGGCGATGGTGGAGACGCTGGATCACCTAGTGGGGCGCCTCCTTGCCGCGCTGAACGAACTGGGCTTGGCCGATAACACGCTCGTGGTGTTCACCTCGGACAACGGCGGGCATCCGGCGTATTCGGCCAACGGGCCCTTAAGGGGGAGCAAGTGGAACCTCCACGAGGGCGGGATTCGAGTACCCTGGATCGTGCGTTGGCCCGGCCGGGTGCCGGCCGGATCGGTTAGCGACGTGCCCTTCGTCGGCACGGACTTGCTGCCGACTGTGGCGGGGGCCACCGGCGCGCCGCCCCCCGCGGGTGTGACGCTGGACGGCCGCAACCTCTGGCCGGTGTGGCGGGGCGAACCCGCCGCGACCGAACTGCTCACCCGGCCGCTGCTCTGGCACTTTCCGTACTATCACCCCGAGACTGGCTTCGCTGCGGCGCGCGCCACGATCGGGGTGAGCGATTTCGCGGTGAGCCAGACTAGGCCCCACGCCGCGCTGCGCCTCGGGGACTGGAAGCTGCTCCACTCGTTCGAGGACGCGCGCGATGAGCTGTACCATCTCGGGCGCGACCCCGGGGAGCAGACGGATCTTGCGACGCGCGAACCGGCGCGGACCCGTGAGCTCCGCCGGCGCCTAGACGCGGCCCTCGAGGAGGCCGGCGCCCGGCGGCCGACACGGGCCGATCCCTGACCGGCGGCGTCCCGCTCAGAAGCGGCCGCTCACCCCGGCGGTCACCGTCACGCCCGGGATGCGCACTTCGGAGATTTGGTCGGCGATCCCGCGGTAGAACGACTGCGGGGCGTTGAAGATGTTACCGACGTCGAGGGAGAGCGTGACCGCGGGGCGGAGCTGGTAGGCCACGCCGGCGTTCACGATCGTGCGTCGGTTGGTGTACTGGTTGCGGCCGGAGCCCGCGGCGGTGAAGGCGTTCAGGTACTCGCCGGTGCGGTTCCAGACTACGCGGGCGCTGAAGTCGCCGTGCCGCCAGTGGAGGTTGGCGTTACCCGTGAACGGCACGAAGCCGGGCACTTCGCCGGACTTGCGCTCGTCGGTGCCACCGAAGTTCCCCTGGGTGTCGAGGAACGTGAAGTTGGCGCCGCCGCCGAGCCCGCGCAGCCAGCCGGGCAGGAACGTGAACTGCTGCTGGTAGCTGAGCTCCCAGCCCCGGACGCGGGCGGAGCCGAGGTTGCGCGTGGTGAGCAGGCTGAAGCCCGCGTACTCGCCGTTGTAGCCGTTGTCCGGCCCCGAAGGCACCGTCCCGGAAAGGATGCCGGAGACGAAGTAATCGGTGATGCGCTTTTCGAACCACGAGACGGACACGTTGCCGACCGGCTCGAAGTAATACTCGAGGGAGGCGTCCCAGCTCGTGGCCATCCGCGGGCGCAGCGAAGGGTTGCTGATGGTCAGCGTTTGCGCCTGCTCGTTCACCGTCTCGCTCGGCATCAGGTTGGAGAGCGGGGGGCGACCGAAGCTGGTGGACCAGCTGACGCGGCCCTTGAGGTTGGGGAGGAAGTCGTGCGTGAGGTGCGCGCTGGGGAAGGACTTCGTGTAGCGCCCGGAGAGCTCGCGGCGGTTAGCCTCGTAGTCGCGCCGCGCCGCGCCCGCCGGATCGGCGGTCTGCTGCGCCGCGGTGCTGCCGACGCGTCCCCGCACATAGCCCCAGCTCTCGTCTTCGGTCGCCTCCGTGCGGATGCCCGCCAGCAGGCCGGTGGCGCCGACGCGCCCCTGGGCCATCAGGTAGCCAGCGGTCACCGTCTCGGTCGCGAGCCGCGCGCCGGTGTAGCGGGAGGACTCGTAGAAATAAAGGTCCTCGCGCCAGAGCGCGGCGTCGAGCGGGGTTCGGTTGCGGGCGACCGCGTGCGCGCTGATCCGCGGGAG
>CAIOTK010000388.1 GCA_903861185.1 uncultured Opitutia bacterium
CGGAGGGAACGATTCATGGCAGGTATGGGCAGTGAGGTTGAACTGAGGTGACGGAACTAAAGGGGGACGGCGCGGGGCTCAGCCCAGCGCGTAGCTGAACGGGGGCAGGGAATCGGAGGCCCGAGGACGTACGGCGCTCGCCGGGGCCGGAGACGCCTCGGTGCGCGTCACCTTCGCGGCCTTGGCCTTGACCAACCGGTCGACGATCGCCGACGCCTCGGGTCCGAAATACGCGCCGCCGGACGCCACGGCCCGCACGGCCTGAATGAAGTCCTGCAGCCCCCCCACCTTCTCGAAGAAGCCCCGCGCCCCGAAGGCTAGGGCGTCGCCGACGGACTCATCGTTGGTGTTACCGGTGAGTACCAGCACCCGGCACTGGAGCCGGCTGGGACGCAGCTCGCGGAGGAAATCGAGGCCGGTGCCATTCGGGAAGAGCCAGTCGAGCACCACCACGTCGGGCTGGGTCTCACGGGCCAGGCGCAGCGCCTCGGGCACATCGGCCGCCTGGCCGACCACCTCGAACTCGTCCATCCGGGCCAGCACGTCACTGAGCATCTCGCGAATCGAAGTCTGATCCTCGACGAGCAAAATCCGGGAGCGGGCCGGGGCGGCAGCAGGGACGGAGGGCGTTTCCATGGCCACCATCGTAGTCGACGTGAGCGGCCCTGTTAATGGGTAGTAGCTGACGTCGGCGGGTCCGGGACCTACGTAAGCGCCGGCGGGAACCGCTACGCAGTCCGTGCCTCCTCCCCGGGGCTCCAGCGTTGCGCGCCCGCGCCGCCCGGGCAGATTTCCCTCGTGACCTCTCCGCTTTCCCCCGGGCCGTGCGCCCTCGCCCCTGCTCTAGCCCTGCTGCTCGCCCTCACGGCCCCGCTGCCGTCCCCGGCGCGCGCGGGCGAGCCGCCGCCGCCCGCCGCGACGGAAGTCCGCTCGCTCTTCGACGGGCGCAGCCTCGGGCCTTGGCGCCCCTCCGCGTTCGATTCGCAGACGCAGGTCCGCGTCGAGCCCACCTTCCGCGGCGAAGGCCCTGCCATCGTCGTGCCGCGGAGCTCGTATATGGCTGGCATTAACCTCGACCCCGCCACCCCGCTGCCGCGGATGAACTACGAGGTCACGCTCGAGGCGATGAAGCTTGAAGGCGGGGATTTCTTCTGCGGCCTGACCTTCCCCGTGGCCGCCTCCGCCTGCACCCTCATCGTCGGGGGATGGGGCGGCGGGGTCACCGGCATTTCCTGCATCGACAACTCCGATGCCTCGGACAACGAGACCACCACTGGGCGCACCTATGAGACCGGCCGCTGGTACCGCATCCGCGTCCGCGTCACCCCGGCCAAGCTTGAGGCGTGGATCGACGACGAGCAGGTCGTGGATTTCGAGACGGCGGGCCGGAAGCTCGATCTGCGCTTCGGCGACATCAAGCACTCGCTTCCGCTCGGCCTCGCGGCCTACGAGACGGGGGCCGCCTACCGGAACCTCCGGCTGCGTCCCCTGCCCGCGGGGACCGCGGATTGACAGCCCGGCCCGAGACTGCGGCAGTGCGCGGATGAACGCCCCGCCGCTCGCCCCGCTCCGCCCCGCCGGCGGGGTCCTGCCCGAGGCGGGAGCCGTGCTGGAGGCGTTTCTGGCCGCCTGCGCCGGCCGCGGGCTGGAACTCTACCCGGAACAGGAGGAGGCGATCCTCGAGCTGTACGAGGGCTCGAACGTCATCCTTAACACCCCCACCGGCTCCGGTAAGTCACTCGTGGCCGCCGCGTTCCATTACCGGGCCCTCTGCCGCGGGGAGCGCACCGTCTACACCTGCCCGATCAAGGCGCTGGTGAACGAGAAATTCCTCTCCCTCTGCCGCGAGTTCGGACCCGCGCAAGTCGGGATGATGACGGGCGACGCCAGCGTGAACCCCAGCGCGCCCCTGCTCTGCTGCACGGCCGAGATCCTCGCTAACATCGCCCTGCACCGCGGTGCCACCAGCGACCTCCGCGCGGTGGTGATGGACGAGTTCCATTACTATTCGGATCCAGCCCGCGGCGGTGCCTGGCAGATCCCGCTGCTCACGATGCCGCACGCCCGCTTCCTGCTGATGTCGGCGACCCTCGGCGAGACCGCCTTCTTCGAGCGGGAGATGACGCGCGTGACCGGGGCCCCCAGCCGCACCGTGCGCAGCGACCGGCGACCCGTGCCGCTGGAGTTCGAATACTCCGAGATGCCCCTCGCCGAGCGCGTGGCCGAGTTGCTCGCGACCAAGCGGGCCCCGATCTACCTCGTGCATTTCACGCAGCGGTCCGCGGCCGAGGCGGCGCAGGCGCTGATGAGCCTCAACGTCTGCTCGCGGGAGGAAAAGGCCGCCCTGCAGACCGCGCTCGAGTCAGCCCGCTTCAACAGCCCGCACGGCCGCGAGGTGCAGCGCTGGCTGCGCCACGGGATCGGGGTCCACCACGCCGGACTCC
>CAIOTK010000389.1 GCA_903861185.1 uncultured Opitutia bacterium
GACCAGCGCGAGGTAGAACTCCACGTAGTCCCGCTCCAAGCTCGACGAGGCGATGCTGTACGCGCGGCGGATCAGTTTGTCCGGCTCGGGCGCCGTATCCTCTGGCAGCGCATCCACGACGCGCGGCTCCCGCCCCGCGAGGCCCAACACCGCGAACTGCCCAGGGGTAAAGGTGAACTCCCCGGCATCGGGCCGGACGCGCAGGATCAACAACTGGGAATTGAGGGGCTCGCGGCCCACGACGGTAGCGTTGTAGGGGGAGGCGGCGACCGGGGGAGTCATCGTCCCGAACTGTGGCCGCGACGGCCGGCGCAGGGCAACCCGAGAGTTCCACGCCCCCGCCGGCAGATCGAGCCGGACGAGGACTTGCCCCGCCCCTCCGATCCGCGACACGCTCCCCGCCACCCCGATGTTGTCCCTCATCCGCCTAGCCCTGCTGTTCGTCCTCTCACCTCTTGCGCGCGCCGCCAACCCGCCGGCGCCCCCTGAGCCGCCGGCGCCGCCACCCACGCACGCCAACGTAGCCTACGGGAGCCACGAGCGTCAGGTCCTCGACCTCTGGCTCGCCCCCTCCGCGCGGCCCACGCCGCTCGTGTTGCATTTGCACGGCGGCGGCTGGGTCCGCGGCGACAAGGCGAAGGTCGCCGGCCTCGAGCGCTACCTCGCCGCCGGCATTTCCGTTGCCTCGGCCAACTACCGCTTCACGACCCAAGCGATGCGCGCCGGGGTGGAACCGCCCGTCGCCTGGCCGCTCGCCGACGCCGCCCGCGCGGTCCAATTCCTCCGCAGCCGAACCGCCGCTTGGAATCTCGATCCGCGCCGCGTAGCCGCCACCGGGGGCTCGGCCGGGGCCTGCTCCAGCCTCTACCTTGCCTTCCACGACGACCTCGCCGACCCAGCCAGCCGCGACCCCGTGGCCCGCGAGTCGACCCGCCTCTGGTGCGTCGCGGTCTCCGGGGCGCAGACCACGCTCGATCCCGCGGAGATGCGCGCGTGGACGCCCAATAGCGTCTACGGCGGGCACGCCTTCGGGTTTATGAGCAACCCAGATGACCTCGCCACCCGCGACCGCAGCTTCCCCGAATTCCTCGCCGCGCGGGAGCGGATCCTGCCGTGGATCCAGCGCTACTCGCCCTTCGCTCACGCGGGCGCGGGCGACCCGCCGACCTACCTGCTCTACCCGGCGGCACCCGCCCTGGGCCAGCCCCAGAGGGATCCGACCCACACCGCGAACTTTGGCGTGAAGCTGCAGGAGCGTTTGCGGGCCGCCGGCGTGCCTTGCGAGCTCGCCTACCCCGGCGCGCCCGAGGTCGCCCACCCCTCGATCGAGGAGTTCCTCATCGCGCGCCTCACCGCGGCAAAGTGAGCGCGCGCGCCCGGTCTCCGCGCTTGCTTCATCCGGCGCGCCTGTAACCACTCCTCCCCCGCGCCGTCTCGGCGGCGCCCCCTCCCCCGCCCCGGCATGAATCTTCCCTCGCTGGCCCTGCGCCGCCCCTTCACCGTTATCGTGCTCGTCGTCGCCGTCGCCCTCGCGGCGGGCTTCGCCCTGCAGCGGATGTCGCGGGACCTGTTCCCGCCGCTCGGCGTCCCCACGATCTACGTGGCCCAACCCTACGGCGGGATGGATCCCGCCCAGATGGAGGGCTACCTCACCTATCGGTACGAGTACCACTTTCTCTACATCGCGGGCATCTCCCACGTAGAATCGAAGTCCATCCAAGGAGCCTCGATCATGAAGCTCCAGTTCCATCCGGGCACGGATATGTCGCAGGCGATGTCCGAGACGATCGCCCAAGTGAACCGGTCCCGCGCCTTCATGCCCCCCGGCACCGTGGCGCCCTTCGTGATGCGCTTCGACGCCGGTAGCGTCGCCGTGGGCTACCTGGTCTTCTCGTCCGACAACCCTAACCGCACCCTCGGGGAAATGCAGGACCAGGCCCTCAACCGCGTCCGCCCCTCGTTCGCCACCCTCCCCGGCGTCTCCGCGCCGCCTCCATTCGGCGGCAGCTCCCGCGGCGTGATCGTCAATGTGAACCCCGACCGGATGCGCGCCTACGGGCTCTCGCCCGACGACATCGTCAAGGCCCTCGCCGACTCGAACCCGATCAGCCCCTCGGGCAACCTCAACCTCGGCGACAAGTACCCGATCGTAGAGCTGAACGCCATCGTGCGTAACCCCAAGGACCTTGAGGCCACGCTACTCCGCCGCACGGATCAGGGCGCGGTCTACCTGCGCGACCTCGCCACGGTCGAGGATGGCGCGGACGTGACCACGTCCTACGCCCTCGCGAACGGCCGCCGCACGGTCTACCTGCCCGTGACGAAGCGCGCCGACGCCTCGACGCTGGAGGTGGTGCGGCTGGTGAAGGAGAACCTGCCCGAGTTCCAAAAGATCCTGCCGGAGGATATCAAGGTCAGCTACGTCTTCGACCAGTCGCCCGTCGTCGAGCGCTCCATCCGCGACCTGCTTAAGGAGGGCAGCCTCGGGGCGCTGCTCACCGGCCTGATGGTGCTGCTCTTCCTGCGCGACTGGCGCACCGCGTTCATCGTGGTCGTGAATATCCCGCTCGCGCTGCTCGCTGCGGCCTTCGCGCTCTGGGTCAGCGGCCAGTCGATCCACCTGATGACCCTCGGCGGGTTGGCACTGGCGGTCGGCATCCTCGTGGATGAGGCGACCGTGGCGGTGGAAAACATCCATACGCACCTCGCGCGCGGCGCCTCCCCCGCGCGCGCCGCCCTCGACGGCACGGCGGAAACGGGTTGGCCCCGCCTGCTAGCGATGCTCTGCATCCTGAGCGTCTTCATTCCCGCCTTCTTTATGGAGGGGGCTGCGAAGGCCCTGTTCGTGCCGCTGGCCCTCGCGGTCGGCTTCGCGATGATCGCCTCCTACCTACTGTCGAGCACGCTGGTGCCCGTACTCTCCGTCTGGCTGCTACGCGGCCGCGCCGCCCACGCCGCCTCCGCAGGACCCGGCGGGCTCGCCCGGGCCTACGGTTCGCTGCTGGGCGGCCTCGTCGCGGCCCGCTGGCCCCTCACCCTCGGCTACCTCGCCGCCTGCGCCGCCGCGATCTGGCTGGTCGGCGGCCGGCTCGGCACCGAGATTTTCCCGGCCGCCGACAGCGGGCAGTTCGCGCTTCGCTTCCGCCTGCCCAGCGGCACCCAGGTCGCCGCCACCGAGGCCGCCGCCGGCCGCATCCTTCGCGCCATCGAACGCGAAGCCGGCGGGGCGGACCGCGTCGAAATCTCCATCGGGATGGTCGGCGTCCATAACTCCAGCTTCCCCGTCAACCTCGTGCACCTCTGGAACGGCGGCCCGGAGGAGGGCTGGCTCGCCGTGCAGCTCAAGCCGGGCGCCGCCACCGGACTCGCGGACCTCAAAGAGCGCCTGCGGGCCACCCTCGGCCGTGAATTGCCCGACGTCCGCCTTTCCTTTGAACCGCAGGATATCGTCTCGCGCGTGATGAGCTTTGGCTCCCCAACGCCAGTCGAGATCGCGATCAGCGGTTCCTCGCTCCCGGTGAGCAAGGCCTACGCCGACCGGATCATCGAGCAACTGCAGAAGCTCCCCGGCTTCCGCGACGTGCAGGTGGCCCAGACCCTCGACTACCCCAGCCTAGCCGTAAACGTCGACCGCGAGCGCGCCGGTCAGCTCGGGGTGCAGATGAGCGACGTCACCCGCTCGGTGGTCGCCGCCACGACCTCCAGCCGCTTCACGGTGCCCGTCTACTGGGCAGATCCTAACTCCGGCATCAGTTTCAACGTCCAAGTGCAGATCCCCGAGGCGCGCACGACCTCGGTCGAGGACCTGCAGAACGTCCCCATTACCTCCAACCTCGGCGCCCCCGTGCTGCTGCGGAACCTAGCGACCTTCACGCCCGGCACCAGCGTCGGTACCTACGAGCGCTACAACCTCGCCCGCTTGGTCAGCATCACCGCCAACCTGCACGGGATCGATCTCGGCACGGCCGTGCGCCAGATCCGCGCCGCCATCGCCGCCGCCGGACCCGCCCCGGAAGCTCGCACCAAGGTCGATCTCCGCGGCCAGATCGTCCCGCTGGAGCAACTGCTGGGCGGCTTCCGCTCCGGCCTCGCGATCGCCATCGTCGTCATCCTGCTCCTTCTGGTGGCGCACTTCCAGTCGCTGCGGCTCTCCCTCGCAGTCCTTTCCACGGTGCCCGCCGCGCTCGCCGGGGTGGTCGGAATGCTGCACCTGACGGGTACCACGTTAAACATTCAGTCGGCGATGGGTGCGATTATGGCCGTCGGCGTCGCTGTAGCGAACGCGATCCTGCTGGTCACCTTCGCGGAACGCGCCCGCGCCGCCAGCCGTGACCCGGTGGCCGGCGCCCTTGAGGGCGGCCGCAGCCGGCTCCGGCCGATCCTGATGACGAGCTGCGCGATGATCGCCGGGATGCTCCCGCTCGCCTTCGGCGGCGGCGAGGCCGGTGGGCAGACCGCCCCGCTCGGCCGAGCCGTAGTCGGGGGGCTCTTCCTCGCCACGTTGGCGACGCTGTTCGTCCTTCCCGGGGTCTTCGCCCTCCTGACCAGTCGCCGCGTCGCCTCCGCCTCGCTCGATCCCGACGATCCCGCCAGCCCCCACCACCAGCCCGCGCGCTCCGCCTGATCCCCCTCCCCGATGACCACGCTCCGTTCCCTCGCGCTCAGCGCCTGCCTCCTCGCCCCCGCCTCGCTCCCGGCGGCCCAACCCGCCGCCGAGGTCCCGGCCACTTCGCCCCGGCGCGGCGACATCCACCGCTTCGTCACCCTGCCCGGCTCCGTGCGCGCCCAACAGCAGGTGACGCTCCACGCTAAGGTTCCCGGCTACGTCCGCTCCATCAGCGTCGATCGCGGTGACACGGTCCGCGCTGGCCAAGTGCTCGCCGAACTCGATCTGCCGGAGCTTACTGCCGAACGCGGTAAACTCGAGGCCGAGGCGCGTTTCGCCCAAGCCGAAGCCGATCGGATCAAGGCCGCCCGCGCGCAGGCCCCCGACCTCATCACCCCGCAGCTCGCCGACCAAGCCGCCGCCCGACTCGCCTCCGCGCAGGCCGCCCTCCGGGGGAACGAGGCCCTCCTCGCCTACGGCCGCGTCACCGCCCCCTTCGCCGGCACCATCACCCAACGCCACGTTGACCCCGGCGCCTTCGTCCCGGCCGCCACCGCCGGCGCCGGCCCTTCGTCCGCCGCGGTCGTCACCCTCGCCGACTATCAAGTGGTGCGGGTCCACGTTGCGGTACCGGAGATCGAGGCCACCCGGGTCGCGCCCGGTCAACCCGTGATCATCACCGCGGAGGGCCTGCCCGGCCGCACCTTCACCGCCAAGGTCAGCCGTCACGCCGGCGCCCTCGATGAGCGCACCCGCTCGCTCGCGGTCGAGGCCGATGTGCCGAATGCAGACGGAGCGCTCCGACCCGGAATGTACGTTTCCGCCCGCCTCGGAGTAGAACTGCACCGCGGGGCGCTGCTGGTCCCCGCCGCCGCCCTGATCCGGGAGAAGGCCGCCGCCTTCGTTTTCACCCTCGTCGACGGCAAGGCCACGCGCATCCCCGTTAAGGCCGGCTTCAACGACGGTACCCACGCCGAGATTCTCGAAGGCCTCGCCGAGAGCGCCCGTGTCCTCGTGCCGGGCAAGCTCACCCTCACCCCGGGCCAGGCCGTCACCGCCGTCGAAGCCAAATGAGCCCCGCCTCCCGCCTCCCCGCCCGGATCGCCGGCGGCCTCGCGCTCCTCGTGGCCCACGTCGCGCCGGCCCAGCCGTCCGCCGCGTCTGCGCCCATCGACCTGCCCACCGCCCTGCGGCTCGCCGGCTCCGCCAACCTCGAGGTGCGCCTAGCACAGGAAAAGATCGCCGAGGCCCGCGCCGCCAGCGACCTCGCCCGCAATCGCTTCCTCCCTTGGATCACACCCTCCGTTTCCGTCCGTCGGCACGAGGAAAACGTCCAGGCGGTCAACGGTCCGGTCTTCTCCGCCGATAAGCAGTCGCTGGCCGCCGGGCTTGCCGTGCAGGCCCAGCTCGAACCGGGCGAGGTGTATTTCCAGAACCTGATCTCCCGCCAGCAAGTCCGCGCCACCGAGGCCGTAGCCGCGGTCCGCCAGCGGGAAATGACCCTCCGCGCGGCCACGGGATATTTTGAACTGCTCCGCGCCCGGGCCGCCGTCGCCGCGGCTGAAGAGTCCGCCGCGATCCTCGACCGCCACGCCCGCCAGGCCGCGGTTTTGGGCGACACGGGACTCAGCTTCCGCGGGGACGTCGCCCGCCTCGCCGCCGCCCGCGACCGCGCCACGCTCACCGTCGCGCGCCTCCAAGGGGACCAGCGGATCGCTGCCGCCCGCCTCGCCGAGACCCTGCGCCTCGATCCCGCCGTCGACCTCACCCCCGCGGACGCCACCCTTGAGCCGCTGCGCCTCCTCGAACCCGGCGAATCCCCCGCTCCTTTCATCGCCACCGCTCTCGCCCGCCGGCCCGAACTGGACGAGGTCGCCGCCCGCCGCGAGGCCGCCCGCCTCGCCCGCCGCGGTGCGGAGATCGCCCCTCTCGTCCCCACGATCGGCGCCCAAGCCGCCCTCGGGGGCCTCGGCGGCGGCCCTGCCGGCTCCCGCCTCACGCGCGATTGGGGTTTCAGCGGCGATTTCGCGCTGGGGCTCTCCTGGCGCGTCGGCCCCGGCGGGCTCCTCGACCCGCACCGCGAACGCGAAGCCTCGGCCCGCGAACGTCAGGCCGGGCTCGCCCAAGAAATTCTCCAGGATGCCGTCCGCCGCCAAGTGGTGGAGCAACACGTCCGCGTCCGGTCTCTCGCCCGCCAACTCGACCTCGCCCGCGCTGCTCTCGCCTCCGCCGACACCACCGCCCGGCTCTCCCGCCAACGGCGCGAATCCGGCGTCAGCGCGGCCCTAGAGGACCTGCAAGCCGAAGAGGAACTGGTGCGCGCCCGCCGCGATTACGTCGGAGTCATCGCCGAGTACAACCAGGCGCAATACGCTCTGCGCTTCGCCGCCGGCGAATGAGCGGCCCGCGGGCCGACTGGTCCCGCCGCCGTTTCCGGCCCGCAACGCCGCCCGCTTCGCCGCCCGCGCCGCGGTTTGAGGCCGCGCTTCCGCATTGCGCGTGAGCACGCGGGCAGTATCCCTCCCTAACCCCTCCCCCGATGAAGCTCTCCCGCCGTCGTTTCCTGCGCCAGTCTGCCGTCGCCTTCGGCGCACCGCTGTTCATTCCCGGTTCCGTCCTCGGCCTCAACGGGGCCGTCGCCCCCAGCAACCGCATCACCGTCGGGGGCATCGGCCTCGGACCCCGCGGCCGCGAGGTGCTCAAATCTTTCCTCAGCCAGCGCGACGTCCAGTTCGTGATGATCGCCGATGTTCAGGAGACCCGCCGCGAGGTCGTCCGCGTGATGGTCAATCGCGCCTACGAGAACCAGGACTGCGCGAAGACCGGGGAAATGTTCGAGGTGCTGGGCCGGAAAGACATCGACGCGGTGGTCATCGCCACGGGGGACCGCTGGCACGCCGTGGCCTCGATCCTCGCCGCCCGCGCAGGCAAGGATGTCTATTGCGAGAAGCCCTGCAGCATGACGGTGCGCGAGAGTCAGGAACTGGCCGACGCCATGAACCGCTACGGACGCGTGTTCCAGGCCGGCACCCAGCGTCGTAACGTCGATAACTTCAAGTGGGCCGCGAACCTCGCCCGCACCGGCCGCCTCGGCCGCATCCACACGGTCCACGCCGGCATCCTCGCCTTGGAGGAAAGCCACCAATGGCTCCCCGCCGAGACGCAGCCGGCCCGCGAGCTGGTCGACTGGGACCGCTGGCTCGGGCCGGCTCCTTGGCGCCCTTTCCATAAAGATTACCTCAACGGCCGTTGGCGGGGCTACTTTGACTTCCACGGCGGAGCCGCCCTCCCCGAATGGGGCGCCCACACCGTCGATCTCTGCCAGTGGGGCGCGAGTGCCGACGCGACAGTCCCGGTATCTTACGAAGCGGAGGGCCAGACGATCCACGCGCGCTACGCCAACGGCGTGAAGCTCGTGATGCGACGCGCCGGCTTCAAGGGCGAGGGGGACTGGAAGGCCCCGGGCACTTGCCCAGTCCGCTTCGAAGGGGACGAGGGTTGGGTCGAAGCCGCTGATTCCGGCAAGGTCGCGGTCTCGGATCCCCGGCTGCTCGCAGGCGGCGCCCCCGCCACGATGGCCGGCACCGACCCGTCCAAGCACGTCCGCGACTTCCTCGATTGTATTCGCACCCGCGGCCAGCCCGCCGCCAATGCGGACGTCACCCGCCGCGGCCACATCGTCTCCCACGTCGCCGCGATCGGCTGGCGCCTCGGCCGGAAGGTAACGTTCGATCCCCAGTCCGAGACCTTCGTCAACGATATCGAGGCCAACCGGATGTGCAGCCGCGCCCGCCGCGCCCCTTGGCACGCCTGACCCCGCCACCCCGATGAAATCCCCCCGTCTCCTCCTCCCCTGCTTTCTCCTCGCGCTCGCCGGTTGCGTCACCGCACCCGACCCGCGCGAGTCCAACGCCCTGGCCGTGCTCAAGTCTGAGGCCGGCCTAAGGGAAAAGGCCCTCGCCTGCCAGCAGCTCGCGGATTTCGCGGGGCCGGCCGCCGTGCCCGCCCTCGCCTCCCTCCTCGCGCACGAACAACTCGGGGACTACGCCCGCAGCGGCCTCGAATCGATGTCCGATCCCGCCGCCGGAGCCGCGCTGCTCGGCGCCCTCGAGACCCTGCAGGGCCGCCCGCTCGCGGGGGTGATTA
>CAIOTK010000390.1 GCA_903861185.1 uncultured Opitutia bacterium
GATGCCGGCGTTCCAGAGCGACCCGCCGTAGTCGTCGCGTTGGCGGAAGCGGGCGTGGAGCGGGGTGTTGGGGCCGTAGATCTTAGTGTCTTCGGTGGCGCCGCCGATGTTGCGCATCGCAAAGAAGAAGGCGGTGCCGCGGCGGAAGTAATACTCGCCCGTCACATCGATATAGAGGCGCTTCGGGCGGTAGTTGTAGGTGCCGGGTTCGATGCTGTTGGTCGCGGTGCTGGCCACGAGGGCCCGGCGCTGGATGCCGCGGTAGTTCTCGTTGATGCGTACGTTGAACTTCGGGCGGGTGAAGCTGAGGCCCCAGTTCGCGGTGAACGGGTTCATATCCTGCAGGTTATCCGTATTCTTGGCCCGTTGGGAGCTGATGTTGGCGAAGAACTGGAAGCCACGCGCCCAGTGCGGCAGGAAGGTCAGCGACTGCTTGTAGTCGATCTCGAAGCCGTGCTGCCGGATGCGTTCCTGCTCGTTGAACTGGGTGACCGTGAGGATGCTGCCGTACTCCTCCGGATCGAGCCCGTAGGTCTCGAGGAAGGAGTCGCTCACGTAGTCGGTCACATTGCGGAAGAAATTGTCGTAATCGCGGATGAAGGCCGCGACGGAGAAGCTACCGACGTTACCGAAGTAATATTCGATTCGCGCCATATAGGTCTCAGCCTGCCAAGCCTTGATGGAGGCGTTGTTGACCGTGATGCGGGAGTTCGGGTTCAGGTTCTCCAGATCGGGGAGGGTGACGCCGCCGGCATACTGGTTGAAGTCCGGCCGGCCGACCGACTGGGAGTAGGCGAGGCGGCCGATCAGGGACTCGGTGAGGTTGTAGCTGGCGTTGAGGCTGGGGAAGAGGCGGAGGTACTCCTTGCGGGCGCGGGTGCCGCGCTCGATGCGGGTGAGCTGGGAATAGGGGAGGCCGGCGTTAGTCGGCACCTGGAGGAGCGGGGCGCCGTTGGGGCCGCGGAGGACGTTGCCGGCGCCATCGCGCTGGAAAGCGAGGGTCGGATCTTGGAGCGGGCCCTCAGCGTCGATGTTGGTCTGCTCCGCCCGGACGCCGCCGGTGAGACGGAGGCGGTTGCCGAGGAGCCCGAGGTCGGCGCGGCCGAAGAGCGAGGAGATGACCTCCTTGGCGCGGCGCGAGAAGCTATTGACGGCAATGAAGTCGTTGTTGGCGTTGCGCGTCCAGTGGGTCGGGTTGCGGAGCCAGTCCTGCCAGAGCTTGCCGTTGTCGACCTGCTGCTGCTTGGGGAGGCCGAAGTCGGGGATGCGCTCGGAGTAGACCTCGTCGAGGAAGCGCCGCGGGCTGTCGTCGTTGGCGAGGCCGGCTTGGGTGAAGGGGGTGGTGCTGGCGCGCCCGTCGGCGCCGACGTAGGTGTAGGTCTCGAGGTTGCCCCCGGGGCCACGGAGATCGCGGATCTTGCTGCGCACATCGGCACCGAGCTTCACGGTGAGGAGGGCTCCGCGGAGGTCGAAGTCGCGGCGCAGGTTGGCGTAGGCTTGGCGGGTGGTGTCGTAGGTGCGCTGGCGGTTGCTGTTGGCGGAGACCAGCGAGTAGGAGTCGAGGTCCGTGGGATCTACTGGGCGGCCGTTGGGATCGAGGACGGTGATCCGGCCGGGGCGGAGGTAGAAGATGTCATCGAACAGGATTTGGACGTTATTCCGCTGGATAGTCATCCCGTTGAAGAAGCCCTTATCGATATCCTGGTAATCGATGCGCGAGTTGCCGTAGGCGAGGCCGGCGTCTGATTTCCAGACCGGGCCGTCGTGGAGCCAGCGGAGGGACGGGGTGACGGTGCGGCCGGGTCGGATGCGGCCGCCGTTGCCGATCGTCATCTGGCCCGCGTTGACGGCGGTGCCGGTGGCGGGGAAGAGGCTGACTTGGCCCCAGCTGTGGGTGGGGCTCCAGTTGCCGGGCAGAATGCGGTTAATGGTGAACGTCTGGGTGCGGGTGGCGAAGTGCTCGCGGAGCATCCCGTAGGAGAAGCCGAAGGTGAGGCGATCGTGCGGGGCTGGCTTCCAGTCGATGGTGGTGGCGAAGTTCTCGCGGGAGGTGTTCTTGCCGCTGTCGCGCCAGGAGAAGATGCCAAGGTACGGGTTATCCGGCGTGGTGGCCGGCAGGCCGGTGGTAGCGGTGGCGGCGACGTTGGTGCCGACCTGCGCGCCGCGCCATTGCATCGCGACGTTGGACTGCGGGGTGTACTGGAGGGAGTAGCCGGCGGAGACGGTGTAGCCGAAGGTCTTCGAGACCGGCACGATCGCGGACACATCCACGCCGGGGTGGATCTTGTAGGACATCTGGCCCCAGCCCGGGCCGGGGGTGCGGCGGCCGAACGCGCGCTCGGCGTCCTTCATCATCCAGGAGACGCTGTAGCTATAGGCCGGCTTGTTGCGCTCGAAGGCGCTGCGGGGCACGAAGTTCACTGCGCCGGCCAGGGCCGAGCCGGGGGTGTCCGGGGTGGGGGAGCGGTTGATCTCGATGCGCGAGATGTTGTTGATCGAAACTTGGTCGAGCTCGACTGCCCGGCGCGTCCCGGCGCCCGCGGCGCTGGCCAAGTCGAAGCCACCCAGCGAGATCGGGACGTTGTCTGCCGGCACGCCGTTGATCGAGAAGCGGCGGGCGTCGCCCCCGGTGTAGTCGCTGGTGATGCCCGGCAGGAACTTCATAAACTCCCCGATACTCCCGTCGGCGATCGTACCGAACTCATCGGCGGATACGACGTTGACGATGTTGCGCGCGAAACGCTGCTCGTTGATCGCGATGGCCGCGCCTTCCATCTCTTTGGAGGAGGCGACGACGAACTGGTCCAAGCGGACGACGTCGCTGCCCGGCCGGCGCGCTCCGGCGGCGGGGAAGGTGAGGTCGAGAGTGGTGGTCTGCCCCGCGGTGACCGTGGCGGTGACCGTTTGCAGGGGTAGGCCAGTGAAGAAGGCCTTCACGCGCACGGTGCCCGCCGGGATATTCGCAAGGCGGTACTGGCCGGTCTCGCCGGAGAGGACCTCCACCCGAGTGCCCTCAACCGAGATCAGTGCCTTCTCGAGGTACTCCCCGCGGCCGGCGTCAAACACCCGCCCCTCAATCGCCCCGGTGCCAGCCCCTTGGGCTGGGAGGAAGGCGGGGAGCAGGGTCCAAAGCAGCAGGGCGAGGGCACGACGGGCGGACGCGCGGGGCGGCAAGGAAGACACGGGAGATGAGAGCATAATGCAGGGGGGTGGCGGGACGCTGCGGGGGCGCGGAGCGCGAGGCAATCCCCGGGACGCGGGCGTCGGCAACGCTTCGGGGCTTGACGTGTTCAAATGAACACGTGCAGTGTCCGACCGGTCCGCGCGGCCACCGTCCACCCCGTTTCCGGGTGAAGGCGGGCTTGAACCGCCGCGGGCAACCGCTCACCTCTTCGCCGCCCGCCCTTCTATCCCTTTTCTCCCTATGTCCAAAGCCGCCCCCGCCCCTGCCAAACCCGCCGCTCCCGCCGCCGCCGCCCTAGCTACGGCCGCCGCCGCCAAGGAAAAGAACATCGAGTTGGCCGTCTCCTCGATCACCAAGCAGTTCGGCGAGGGCTCGATTATGCGTTTGGGCGACGCCCAGAAGATGAAGGTGGAGACGCTCACCACCGGCTCGCTCGCGGTCGACCTCGCCCTCGGCGTCGGCGGCCTGCCTAAAGGCCGCATCGTCGAGATCTACGGGCCGGAGTCTTCCGGTAAGACCACCTTCTGCTTGAGCGTCATCGCCGAGGCCCAGAAGCGGGGGGGACTCGCTGCCTTCATCGACGTCGAGCACGCCCTCGACCCAAAGTACGCCCGCGTCGTGGGGGTGAACCTAGATGACCTCCTTGTCTCTCAGCCGGATTCCGGCGAGGACGCGCTCAATATCATGGAGACGCTCATCCGCTCTAACTCCATCGATGTCATCGTGTTGGACTCGGTCGCCGCCCTCACGACGAAGGCGGAACTGGACGGCCAGATGGGCGACGCCACCGTGGGTGCACAGGCGCGCCTGATGAGCCAAGCGATGCGCCGCCTGACCGCGGTGGTGAGCAAGACCAACTGCATCTGCATCTTCACCAACCAGATCCGTGAAAAGATCGGCGTGATGTTCGGCAACCCGGAGACGACCTCCGGCGGCCGGGCGCTGAAGTTCTTCGCCTCCATCCGCATCGACATCCGGCGTAAGGACCAGATCAAGACGCCCGAGGGCAAGGTCGTGGGTAACCGGACCAAGATCAAGGTGGTGAAGAACAAGGTCGCGCCGCCGTTCACCGAGTGCGAGTTCGACATTATGTACGACGAGGGCATCTCGAAGATCGGTTCGCTGCTCGACCTCGGCCTGGAGCACAAGATTCTAGAGAAGAAAGGCGCTTGGATCGCCTACGAGGGAAATCTGGTGGGCCAGGGCCGCGACGCCGCCAAGCAAGCGCTCCGGGAGAAGCCCGAGCTGGCCGAGAAGATCCAGCAGGCCGTCCTCGCCAAGGTGAGCGTCGTCGGGGGCAGCACGGTCACCGGCGAAGCCGCCGAGTGACCCGCAGTCGCGGGCGCCCGGCCGGCTCGTGCCGCGTTCCGGGCTTGGCTCGCGCGGCGCGGCGCGCAGGTTGGCCCCCGTGCAGGCGCTTACCCTCCTCCTCCCCGCCCGGTGGCTCGGGCTGGTGTTGACCCTCGTTCCCCTCGCCACGGCCGCCGAACGCCCGGTCCCGCCCAGCTTCCTGCTCATCCTCTCCGATGATCAGAGCTGGGTCGGCACCTCGCTGCCGATGATCCCAGGCCGGCCGGAAACGGCCAGCGACCACCACCGCACCCCCAATTTGGAGCGCCTCGCCGCTCAGGGGATGCGTTTCACGGACGGCTACTCGCCCGCCCCGTATTGCTGTCCAACCCGCCGCAGCCTGCAGGTCGGCCAGTCTCCCGCCCGCCACGAGTACCAGCGCGACCGCGAGGGCTGGCCCGCCGTCTACCGGCGGCAGCTGAACGTGCCCCGCTTACTCAAAGCCGCCGATCCCCGTTACCGCACCGCCCACCTCGGCAAATGGGACC
>CAIOTK010000391.1 GCA_903861185.1 uncultured Opitutia bacterium
ATTTCCGCGCCACCGCGGCGGCGATCGACCGCCACCAGCGCGAGGGTCGGTTCCCGTCGGATCATTATCCGGTCACCGCGGTGCTCGGGTGGTAGGCGGACGCATCGTGGGTTGACGCGGCTGTTGGGCGGAGCGAGGAAAGGGTTGCCCCGCCTATGCGCTCCACCCCGCGCCGTTCGTTTCTCCGCCAGGCCCTCGCGGCCGCGGCGGCTCCTCTGATCGTCCCGGCTCACGTCCTCGGTCGCGGAGGTGGCGTGGCCCCGAGTAACCGGATCGCCCTCGGCGGCATTGGCATCGGCCCGCGCGGCCGGATGGTCCTCTCGTCGATGCTGCCCGAGCGGGACGTGCAGTTCGTGGCCACGTGCGACATCCAGGCGACGATGCGCCGGTCGGTGCAGGAGTTGGTCGATGGCCATTACGGCACGCGCGGGTGCGCGACCCACCGGGACCTGCGGGAACTGCTCGCGCGGCCGGACCTCGACGCGGTGCTGATCGCGACCGGGGACCGCTGGCACGCGCTCGCGTCGATCCTCGCGGCGCGGGCCGGTAAGGACATTTATTGCGAAAAGCCCTGCGGCATCACCGCGGGGCTCTGTCAGGATCTGGACGAGACCATCCGCCGCACGGGTCGCGTGTTCCAGGCGGGCACGCAGCGGCGGAACGTCCCGAACTTCGAGTTCGCGGTGCACCTCGCCCGCAGTGGCCGTCTCGGTCGGCTCCACACGTTGCACGCTTCGATCTATCAGCTCGAATCCAACACTACCTGGCTGCCCGCCGAGCCCGAGCCGTTGCGGGACGAGATCGATTGGGACCTGTGGCTGGGCCCGGCGCCTTGGCGGCCCTACAATTCGGCGTATGTCGTACAGCGCCGGTGGCGGGGCTACTATGATTTCGATTCGGGCGCGAAGCTGCTCGATTGGGGTGCGCACACCGTCGACCTCTGCCAATGGGCTAATGCAGCGGACGGAAGTTCGCCGGTGGAGTACGTGCCTGACGGCCCGCGGATCCACGCGCGCTACGCCAACGGGGTGCGGCTGGTGATGCGGCCTGACGGATGGATTGGGCAACCGGCGAGCGGGGGCGCGGGGAACTTCGCGGTGGGCTCGACGGGCACCTGCCCCGTGCGGTTCGAGGGGGACGAGGGCTGGGTCGAGACCGGGGACAACGGGAGCGTCGAGCTGTATCCGGCGTCGCTGCGGCAGGAGTGGCGCGCTTTCACTCTGCGGGGCACCGATCCGGCGCGGCACACGCGGGAGTTTCTCGATTGTGTAAAGTCCCGCGGCCGGCCCGCAGCGCACAGCGGTGTGATGCGCAGCTCCCACGTGGCGTGCCACGCGGCGGCGATCGCTTGGCTGCTCGGCCGGCCGCTGCGCTTTGATCCCGCGCGGGAGGAGTTCCTCGGGGACGAAACCGCGAATCGGATGCGCCGCCGCGCGCCGCGCGAGCCCTGGCAGGTCTAAGCTTCCGATGCGTACCCCGGCTTCCCTGTATTGGCTGTTGTGTCTGTCGGCCGCGGCGCAGGCCGCGCCTGCGCCCGGGCCTGCGGAGTGGCTCGCGGTGGTTCGCGGCGGCGGGGACGAGGCGGCCCGCGCGCGCGCCCTGCAGCAGCTGGCCGTCGCGGGCGCGCCCGAGGCGTTGCCGGAGTTAGGTGCCCTGCTGGGTGATCCGCGGCTGGGCCAGTACGCGCGCGATGCCCTGCAGCAACGCGGGGATGAGCCGGCGCGGGCGGTGTTGCGCGCGGCGCTCGACCGGCTCAACGGCCCCGCGTTGGCGGGCGTGATCGGGACGCTGGGGCACCTCGGCGATGCGGGCGCAACCGGGCGTCTGGTGGAATTCGCGGGCGGAGCGGACGAGGCGAGCGCGGGCGCAGCGTTGCTGGCGCTGGGGCGGATTGGCCACCCGGCGGCGCGGGCGGCGGTGGTCGCGGCCCTGCGGGATCCGCGGCCGGCACGCCGGGACGCAGCGGCAGAGGCGGCGCTGCGGATCGCGGAGTCGTTGCACCGGACTGAGCCGGCGGCGGCCCGAGAACTCTTCGCGACGGTGGCCGCGGCCGAAGTGGCGGCGGTGTGGCGCGGGGCGGGCGCGCGCGGGACGCTGCTGCTGGCGGGGGATGCGGCGCCGGGCCTGCTGGCGGCGCGGTTGCGCCAGGGTGACGCGGCGGAACGTGATCTGGTGCTGGGGGTGGCCCGCGAGTTGGGCACGCCGGGCGTGGCGGTGGCGCTGGCGGGCGAGTTAAAGGCCTTGCCGCCACCGTGGCAGGCGGCGGTCGCCGTGGCGCTGGCGGATCTGGGGGGCCCGGCCGCGCTGGCCGCGCTCGAGACCTTGGCCCGGGAGGGCAGGGCGGAGGCGCGCGAGGCGGCAGTTACGGCGCTGGGCCGGCGCGGGGTCGAGACAAGCGTGCCGCTGCTCTTGGCGGCGACGCGCGAGGAGCCGGCCGGCCGGCTGGCGGCGGCGGCGTGGGCGGCGTTGGGGCGGGTGCCGGCGGCGGGCGCGGGGGCGGCTTTAGTGGCGGAGTTACCCGGGGCGGAGCCGGCCCGGCAGGCGAAGCTCCTGAGCGTGCTGGGGGAGCGGCGTTTCGCGGGTGCGGCAGATGCGTTGTTGCGGCTGGCGGCGGGTGCTGAGCCGGTGGCGGCTGCGGCCGCGTTGCGGGCGCTCGGACTGTTGTTACCGCCGGAGCGCCTGCCGGACTTGGTGCAATTGGCGCCGCGGCTAGGAGACGAGGAGCGGCGGACGCTCGCGGACCGGGCGATCGTGACCACGGCGATGAAGGTAGCCGATCCCGTGCGGCGCGCGGAGCCGCTGCGCCGGGCGTTCGAGGAGGCGACGGATCCTGCGACGCGGCGGGCGCTGGTGCGACCTCTCGGGGCGCTGATGCGGGCGACTGGCGGGCGCCACGAGGTTTTCTTTAGCCTGCAGGCGGCTCTGCGCGATCCGGACGCGGGCGTGCGGGAGGCGGTGCTGGGGGCCTTGGCGGCGTGGCCGGACGCGGCGCCCGTATCGACGCTGCTGGCTGCGGCGGCGCACGCGGAAACGAGCGAGGCCGAGCGTGGCGTGGCCCTCGCGGGGGCGTTGCGGCTGGCGGCCAACGTGGCGGCCGGGCGGGAACGTTCGCCGTTGGATGTCGTGGGGGCCTTTCGGGCGGCGGCGGGTTTGGCGCGCACGCCGGCGGAGCGGCGCGAGTTGGTCGGGAGCCTCGCCAGCCTGCGCCATCCGG
>CAIOTK010000392.1 GCA_903861185.1 uncultured Opitutia bacterium
CGTCCACGCGGGTGCGGTCGAAGCGGGTTTCGACCGTGAAGCCGTCCGCAAAATGCGGGGCGAGTTCAGGCCAGAGGGTGGGGTCGCAGTAGCCGTGGCGGTGGCCGCCCGCGCGGAGGTGGGCGACGACGGCGGCGGGCGAAGTGAGAGCGAGGCCGTTCACGCGGCGCATCCGTTCCGCGAGCAGTTCGGCGAGGTCGCGTCCGACGAGGAGGTTGCGGAGGACTGCGATCTCGGAGTCGAAGGAGGGGAGAAGGGCGCGCTCGTGCAGGGGCGCGAGGGCGCCCCGGACGCGGGAGAGGATGGACTCGCGGTCGTCGTTCATCGGGTGGCGGGGGCGGGGCGGCGGCGGGCCTTGAGCCAGCGGCGGAATTCCCCGCCGCGCCACGCGGGCAGCTCGCGCGAGGCGGTCCACGCCTGGAGGGCGGGCACGGGGATGAGCCGGGTGGGGAGAACGTTGAGCGCGCGCCCGGCGACCAGCGCGGCCCGCCAGGCGGTAGGTTGGGAGGCGAGCAGGGCCCAGGGGGCCATCGGGGGCGTGCCGGGCGAAGGGACGTTCTCCTCCTTGGCACGGGCGCGGAGCCGCAGCAGCAGGTCGGGGATCGGGATGTTGACCGGGCAGACCTCGTGGCAGGCGCCGCAGAGCGAGGAGGCCTTGGGCAGGTCCGCCTTCTGGGCGAAATTCTCCTTGAGCAGCAGGGGCGAGAGCACGGCGCCCACGGGGCCGGGGTAGACGCTGCGGTAGGCGTGGCCGCTGGCTTGGCGGTAAATCGGGCAGACGTTGAGGCAGGCGCCGCAGCGGATGCAGCGGAGGATCTCTCGGCATTCCCCGGCGAGAACCTCGGTCCGGCCGTTATCGACGAAGATGACGTGCATCTCCTCGGGGCCGTCGGGCTGGGCGGGGTCGCGGGGGCCGGAGATGAATTCCGTGTAGACCGTGAGGTCTTGGGCGGTGGCGGAGCGGCCGAGTAGGTTTAGCAGGAGCCCGAGGTCGCGGTCGCGGGGGACGATCTTCTCGATCCCGACGAGGACGATGTGGCAGCGGGTGGCGGCGACGCTGAAGCGGGAGTTGCCCTCGTTGGTAACCAGGGCGATGCGGCCGCTTTCAGCGGAGAGGAAGTTGGCTCCGGTGAGGCCGACGTCGGCGGCGAGGTACTTGTGGCGGAGGTGGTGGCGGGCGCGGCGGGTGATCGTCGCCGGATCGTCGTTGTAGGCGCCGAGGCCCTCGCGTTCGAAGCTGGTGGCGATCTCCCGACGGTTTTTGTGGATGATCGGCCGGACGATGTGGCTGGGGTGGTCGTGGTCGATCTGGATGATGAACTCACCGAGGTCGGTCTCCAGCGCCTCCATCCCGTGGCGGCCGAGGTAGTCGGCGAGCTCGATCTCTTCGCTGACCATTGTCTTGGCCTTCACCATTTTGGTGGCGCCGCGCTCGCGCATAATGCGGAGGACGTGGGCGCAGGCGGCCTCGGCGGTGCCGGCCCAGTGGACTTGGGCGCCGTTGGCGCGGAGGCGGGCCTCGGCCTGCGGCAGGTAGGTGTC
>CAIOTK010000393.1 GCA_903861185.1 uncultured Opitutia bacterium
CCGGTGGGGGTCGCGAGGCTCGGCGAATTGAGGCCCGGGCGCAGGAAGGCGGTCGGGAACGCGGTCGACGACTGCCCCAGCGCGCCGGAAATCGTGGCGGACTTGCCGCGCTGCGGGTTGGAGAACGGCCGCTCGGACTGGAACAGCGGGGTGGTCCCGGAGGTGGAGTAGGAGAGCGTCAGGCTGACCCGGTCCGTCTTCGCCCCGGCCACGAGATAGGCGGAACGCTGCGTATAATCGCCGTCGCGGGTAGAGCGTGCATAACGCCCGCCGAGTTCCAGGCCTTGGAAGTCGTGCCGCAGCTTCACGTTGACCACCCCGCCCACGGCATCGGAGCCGTAGATCGCCGAGGCGCCGTCCGTCAGCACCTCCATCGACTGGAGGGCAGCGAGCGGGATCTGGTTCACGTCGACAAAGGATCGTCCGCCGCGGGCGCTGGCGCCGCTGTCCGGCAGGCGCCGGCCGTCGAGCAGGACAAGGGTCGAGAGGTTGCGCAGGGAAAGCTGGGAACCACCGGAGGTGGCCGCCCCACCCGCCACGTTGCCGTTGGTCGCGCCAAGGTTGCCACTGCCCGCGAAGCTCGGCATCCGGGCCTGCACCACCTCGAGCAGGTTGGCGGCGACGCCAGTGCGCTCGATCTCGTCACGGCTGATGATCGTGATCGGCGCCGCGACCGCATCGGCTGCGGTAGGAATATTGGAGCCGGTGACGGTGAAGGCGGCGAGCTGGACGGCGTCCGCAGCGGGGGCGGCGCCCTGCGCGGGCACGAGTCCCCCACCCAGCGCAGCGAGGCCGGCGGCGAGGACCGCAAAGCCGGAACGGCCCGGGGAGCGCGCCGCGGCAGGGCGCGCCACCAGCAGGGCGCCGGTCCGGCCGTCGGCGAGCACCACGAGGCCGGTGCCCTGCAGCAGGCGGTCGAGGGCGGCACGCGGCGGGAGCACGGCGTGGAGGGCGGGGGTTTCGACGCCGCGCACGGTGTCAGCGAGGAAGGCGACCTCGAGGCCGGATTCGTCGGCGAAGCGGCGCAGCATCGCGGCCGCGGGGCCCTCAGGCAGGTCAAAGCGGCGGGGTGCGGCGTCCGGAGTCCGCGGGGCGGAGGCGGGCGCGGCGGTGGCCGGGGAGGAGGAGGCGGCAGGGAGCGGCGGGAGCGTCATCGGGAGGAGGCAGATCGCCCCCAAGACGCACGGGCGGAGAAAACGGGTTATGCCCACGGCGGTGAATCCGGCCAAGCCGCTCAGGGCGCGGGGCGCAGCACGAGCTCGAACTCGCCGCGCCGCTCGACCGTGACCGCGCCACCGGACTCCAGGAGGCGCACGAAGCCCTCGGCGTTGTCGGCCGCGAAGGTGCCGCCGATGGGGCGGGCCGCGAGCGCGGGATCGGCGACGATCAATTGCAGCCGGTTACGTCGGTTAAACTGGGCTACGACCTCGCGGAGCGGAGTCTCCGCGAACACCAGCCGGCGCTCCTGCCACGCCAACGCGGCGCGCACCACCTCGGGCGCCACCCGCTCGACGACCGGCGTCCCTAGTACCGCAGCCCCCGTCCCCCCGGCAGCGGGGACAACGATCCGCTCGTGCGCGGCCACAATGGTGGCGGGCGCCGCGAGGGAGGGACCGGCCGCGGGGCGGGCCAACGCCACCCGGCCCTCTGTCACCAGCACCTCGACGGACTCGGCGGCGAGCCGGACGTTGAAGGCCGTGCCCACGGCGCGGACCGATACCGCGCCAGCGGCCACGAGGAAGGGCCGCGCCGCGTCCGGCGCGACGCTGAAGTGCGCCTCGCCCCGCACTAGGGTGACGCGGCGTTCGGCCGCCCGGAGATCCACCCGCAGCTCCGAATTGCCGTTGAGCTCGACGACGGAGCCGTCCTCGAGCACGGCGCGCTCGAAGCCCCCGGCGGAGGTCGCGTAGGCCCGCGGGGACGGAAGCGCCCCGGCCCTCGGCCACCAGGTCGCCGCGGCGAGGGCCAGCGCTGCGGCGAGGCCGGTCGCGGCGAACGCGGGGCGCAGCCACCGGCGCTCCGGCGCGGCCGGGCGAGGCGGAGCCGCGGGACGCCGCGGGACCGGGAACGGGACCACAGGCGCTTGCAGGGCGTCGCGCACCTCCGGCATCCGGGCCATCAGCCCGAGGGCCCGCTCGAGCCTCGCCACAGCCGCTGCGTGGCGCGGGTCGGCCCCCTGCCACGCGGCGAAGGCCCGCGCCGCGTCGGGCGCGAGGCCCTCCTCGCGGCGCACCAGCCACTCCGCGGCAAGTTCCTCGATCTCGTCTGCCAGATCGTCGGGGGGAGGCGCCTTCACGCGGAATCCTCCCGCGGCTCGGCCGGTCGCTCGCCCGGGATCAGCCCCCGCACCGCAAAGTGCTCCGCGCAACGCCGCAACCCCTTGACCAGCTGAACCTTGACCGTCTCCGGCGAGATGCCGAGCTGGGTCGCGATCTCCTTGTAAGACAACCCTTCGAGGTGGCGCAGCATAACGACTTGGCGGCAGCGTTCGGGCAAGGCGCGGACGGCCTCGGTCAGGATTGCGAGCTCCTGGCGGTGGTTAAGGGAAGCGGCGGCATCGGGTGTTTCCTCCAAGACGTCCGCTTCACCCGAATCGGTTATCGCGATCTCAGGGAAAGCGCGCCGGTGGCGGAGCCGGTCGAGCGCGAGGTTGCGCGCGGCGGCGAAAAGGAGCGCCTTGGCCGAACGCACCTCCCCGCGCCCGCGCTGCCGCAGCACCCGGGTGAAGGCCTCCTGCACGATGTCCTCGTGGTCCGGCACCGCGGGGAAGCGCGCCGCGAGCCACGCGCGCAACCGGTCCCCGTGGGGCAGCACGTGGGCGTTGAACCACTCGAGCAGGGCGGGGTCGGCGGGCGGCATCCGGGCGCCCCGACTCAGCACATTATCCGGGGCGGAGCCAGCCCGCATCCGGTGCTGCGACGCGGTAAACGCGGGCTCGCCACCTCCGTGCTTGCGGCGTGCCCGCCGACGCCGTGTCCTCGCGCGATGCCCAATCCTTGGACCGGCAAAGGCAACCCCTACACCCGCGAGGAGGTGCGCGAGCGCCTGCACGCGAAGCTGCGGCAGGGCCGCGCCGTGATCGCCGCGGGCGCCGGGACGGGCATCTCCGCCAAGTTCATCGAGAAGGGCGGCGCCGACCTCATCATCATCTACAATTCGGGCCGCTTCCGGATGATGGGCCACGGCTCCACTGCTGGGATGATGGCCTACGGCGACGCCAACGCCATCGCGATGGAGATCGGCGAGTACGAAGTGCTGCCGGTCGTCGAGGAGGTCCCCGTGATCTGCGGCGTCCACGCCACCGACCCACGCCGCCGGATGTGGCACTGGCTCGGGCGGGTGAAGGAGATGGGCTTCTCCGGGGTGAACAACTTCCCCACCCACACGATCGTCGACGGCCACTTCCGGGGCGTGCTGGAGGAGACCGGGATGTCCGTGCGCAAGGAGTACGAGATGGTCGCCCTCGCGCGCCGGATGGACCTGTTCTCGATCGTTTACGTCGGCAGCCCGGAAGAGGCCGTCGAAATGGCCAAGGCCGGCGCCGACGCGATCATCGCCCACGTGGGCACCACCGTCGGGGGCAGCATCGGGGTGCAGAAGGCGGTCGTCAGCTGGGACCAGACCCTGCGCACGACGCGCGACATCATCGCCGCCGCCTCGCAGGTCCGAAAGGACATCTTCTTCCTCGCCCACGGTGGCCCGATCAACACGCCGGAGGACGCGGACCGCGTGATCCGGAACACGGAGGCGGTGGGCTTCGTGGGCGCCTCCAGCCTCGAGCGGATGGGCGTGGAGGAGTCGCTGACCAGCCTCACCCGGCGTTTCACCGCGCTCGAGGTGCCGCGCCGCCCCGCGCCCGGCACTTCGGCCTAGCGCCGGCCCCGCCCGCGGCGCCCGCCGCCCCCGCCTTTCCCGATGAACCCCGCCGAACGCCGCTTCGTGACCGCCGCGGAGACCCTCCGCGAGCCCAACCCCTGGACCAACAACGAATGGCTCTGCCGCCCCGACGTCGTCGCGGCCGAGAAGCTGCTGCTCGTCCGGGCGAATATGGACGGGATGCACTGCCACCCGTTCCACTGTCACCCGTACCGCGAGGAGATCATTTACGTGGTGTACGGCCGCGCCGAGCAGTGGGTGGGCACGGAGTGTCGCCTGCTGGGGCCCGGGGAGATGGCGCACATCCCGCCCGGGGTGGTCCACGCGACCTACAACCCCCACCCGGAGCCGCTCGTCTTCCTCGCCATCCTCTCCCCGGCAAAATTGCCCGCGGCGGAGGCCGCGGCGCCGGACCCGCACGACGTCTCCGCGCAGGAACCCTGGGCCTCCCTCCGCCAGGGCCGCCCCGCCTGCCGCACTCGCTTCTAAAAAACCCCTCCCCTTCCCCCGATGAAACGCCTCTGCCTCCTCGCCTGCCTGCTGGCCGCGTCCGCCTTCGCGGCCGACGCCCCGCTGCGCGTCTTCCTGCGCTCCGGACCCAAGTCCCACGGCCCCGGCGCCCACGACTACCCGCGGTTCCTCGCCGAATGGGTGCCGCTCCTCAACGCCCGCGGCGCCCGCGCCACCGGCGGCGACGCCTTCCCCACCCGCGCCCAGCTCGAGGCCACCGACGTCCTCATCCTCCACGCCCAGGAGGCCGGTAACATCCCCGCCGCCGAGGACCGCGCAAACCTCGACGCCTTCCTCCGCCGCGGCGGCGGCCTCGTGGTGATCCACGCCGGCGCCGTCTCCCGCGACCCGGCCTGGTACCGCGACGTGATCGGCGGCTCGTGGCGCCACGGCCACACCAAGTGGCTCGAGGCGCCGATGCACCTCTACTTCACCGATCGCGACCACCCCGTCACCAACGGGGTCTCGAACTGGGCGATGGAGGACGAGATTTACTACGATATGGAGATGCACCCCAACGCGCGGGTGCTGGCCGCCGCCTACACGCCGAAGGCCATCGACACCGGCGGGCGCGGCAACCGCGAGGCCCAGGCGCGCGCCGCTGAGGCCGTGGCGCAGCGCAAGGGGGTCAACGTCTACGATATCCAGCCCCAGATCTGGAGCTACGAGCGCCAGCTCGAGGGCGCGCCCCGCGGCTACCGCGCGTTCGTCTCCCTCCCCGGCCACCGCTACGAGAACTTCAACCGGCCCAACTACCGCTCCCTCCTCCTCCGCGGCATCGCCTGGGCCGGCCAACGCGCCAACGTCGACGAGCTCTGCCGCCCCGAGGAACTGGGCGACGCCCTCCGCTACCCGGCCGACGGCCCCACGCACCCGCGCGCCGCCGCCGCCAAGCTCGAGGTCCACCCCGAGTTCAAGGTCGGCCTCGTCGCCGCCGAACCCCTCATCAACAAAGTGATGAACCTCGACTGGGACGAGCGCGGCCGCCTCTGGGTCGCCGAAACCCCCGAGTACCCCAACGGCCGCCGCGTCCCCGTCACCGAACCCTGGAAGGACAGCGGCCACCTCCGCGGCGCGAAGGTCGAACGCGCCCCCGAGGACCGCATCTCGATCCTGAGCGACACCGACGGCGACGGCGTGATGGATCGCAAAAAGGTCTTTGCCGACGGGCTCGAGCTGGTGACGAGCTTCGTCTTCCACGGGCGCGGAGTGATCGCCGCGGCCGCGCCGGACATCTGGTTCCTCGAGGACACCGACGGTGACGACGTGGCCGACCGGCGTACGCGGCTCTACACCGGCCTCGGCATCCGCGACACCCACGCGGTGATCAACAACCTGCGCTGGGGCCTCGACGGCTGGATCTACGCGACGCACGGCTACTCGCAGGGCGACGTCACCGCGGGCACGGGCGGGCGCGCCTTTGGCCCGGGCGGCAGCGGCGTGGTGCGCTTCAAGGCGGACGGCTCCGCGTTCGAGCAGTACAACTCGAAGAACGGCAACACCTGGGGCCTCGAGACGACCTGGGACGGGCAGATCTTCTGGACGCAGCCGACGAGCGGCACGGTGTTCTTCCACAGCCTCCTTCCCGAGTCGGTGCTGGCGCGGGGCAAGATGCCCGGAGCAACCACTTGGAAGGGGATGATCACCAACCAGCGCAGCTTCCCCGCGATCGAGTGGCCCGAGCAGGCCTACGTGCAGATCGATCAGGTCGGCC
>CAIOTK010000394.1 GCA_903861185.1 uncultured Opitutia bacterium
CAATGCCAACCGGGCGACCAGCGTGCCGGTGCTGATCCGCCACGCGGACGGCGAAACGCGCGTGATCTTGAACCAGCGGCGTAAGCCAGCCGTGGACGACCTGTTGGAGCCGGTGGGCGAGTTCCGCTTCGAGGCGGGCAAGGCGGGGCAGGTGGAGATCACCAACGCCGGCACGGAAGGATTCGTGGTCATCGATGCGGTCCAGTGGATCGCAGTCCCCTAAGCGGGCCGACGCGCGGACGCAAAAAAGCCGCCGGCGCGAGGGCCGGCGGCGGAAAGGGGGCGCGCGAAGAACGCGGCCTTACTTCTTCTTGTCCTCTTTCTTGAACTCCTTGTGGCCGGCCTTCTGCGCGTCGGCGAGCTGGTTCACCAGCTTGGCGGCTTCCGCGTTATTATTGGCCTTGAGGGCGGCCTCCACCTTGCCCGTGAGCTCGAGGAACTTCTTCATCTCGGCCTGATAGCGCGCGACGAATTCCTTCTGCTTCGCGGCCGGGATGTCCTTGGTCATCGCCGGATCCAGCTTCGCTGAAGCCTCGGCGTTCTGGCGAATCACCGCCAGCTTGGCGAGGGAGTCGGCGTTCTTGGAGGCATCGGAGATCTGGCGGCGGAGCGCGCGGAATGCGCCGCCCATCTTCTCCATCTTGGCCCCCAGCTCGGTTTCGTCGGCCGCGAGGGGACCGGCGAGGACTGCGAGAGCGAGGGTGGTCAGCAGGGCACGGAACTTCATGGGAATAGTGGGTAAGTTATGGGAAACGCCGGGAGAAAACCGCACCCGCCCGCGCGAGGGCAACCGCAATCTGGGCCGCCGCGCGAGGCTGTAGCCTCGACTCAGCCCGCCCGCCTGCGTTCCCTCGCGGGATGCCCGGTCTCTCCGCCCCCCTGCGGTTCCCCGCCCTGCTCGGCCTCGCCCTCCTCGCCGGTTGCGGCACCCCGCCGCCTCCGGCCGTCACCCCCGCCGCGCCCGCCGCGGCCGCGCGCGCCCCGTTCCTCCCGGGAAAGCTGTCCGCGATCGACGCGGCCGTGGAGCGGGCAATCGGGGACCGCAAGATCCCCGGCGGCGTCCTCTGGATCGAGCGCGCCGGTGAGACCTACCGCCGGACCTACGGCCAACGCGCGCTCGTCCCCGCGCCGCTGCCCGCAACCGAGGACACAATCTATGACGCGGCCTCGCTGACCAAGGTCATCGCCACCACTACGGCAGTAATGCAGTTGGTGGAGCGCGGACGGCTGGAGCTCGACGCCCCCGTGGCCCGCTACCTCCCCGCCTTCGCGCAGCACGGCAAGGAGCGGGTGACCGTCCGCCACCTGCTCACCCACCTCTCCGGCCTGCGGCCCGGGATCCCCGCTACGCCGGCGTGGGAGGGCACCGCCGCGGCCATTGAGCGGGCCTGCGCCGAGCGCCTGCAGCAGGTGCCGGACAGTCGGTTCGTTTACAGCGACATTAACTTCATCCTGCTCGGGGAACTGGTCCGCATTGCGGACGGACGACCCCTCGACGCCTACGCGCAGGCGGAAATTTTCGGCCCGCTCGGGATGCGCGATACTGGGTTCCGGCCAGCGGAGGCGCTCCGCGCCCGCATCGCGCCCACCGAGCAGGTTGCAGGGCGGATGATCCACGGGGAGGTCCACGACCCGACTGCCCGGCGGATGGGCGGCGTCGCCGGCCACGCGGGGCTGTTCCTCACGGCCGCGGACCTCGCGCGCTTCTGCCGGATGATCCTCGGCCGCGGCACCCTCGAGGGCGTGCGTATTCTCCGGCCGGAGAGCGTCGCCGAAATGACCCGCGTGCAGAACGACGGTTCCGCCCGGCGCGGCCTCGGGTGGGACATCGACACCCCATACTCGGGCCCGCGCGGCCGCTGGTTCCCCGCCGGCCGGAGCTTTGGCCACACCGGCTGGACCGGCACCAGCGTGTGGATCGACCCCGGCTCCGGCGCGTTCGTGATTCTCCTCGCGAACCGTGTCCATCCCGACGGCAAGGGCGACTCCACCCCGATCCGCCGCGAGGTCGCCACGCTTGCCGCGGAGGCGATGGGCTTGGACCGGGACGCGGTGCGCAACGGGATCGACGTGCTCGTGGCGGAGGACTTCGCGCGCCTGCGCGGGCTCCGCGTTGGTCTCATCACCAATCCCAGCGGCCGCGACCGCCAGGGCCGTTCCACGATCGACCTCCTCCACGGTGCGCCCGGGGTGAAACTCGCGGCGCTGTTCAGCCCCGAGCACGGCATCCGCGGCACCGCCGACGAGAAGGTGGGCGACACCGTGGACGAGAAGACCGGCCTCCCCATCTATAGCCTTTACGGCGAGACCCCGCGCCGAGCCCCGGGGATGTCCGCGGCCGAGCACGACCAAGCCGTCATCCGTGCCCACGCGCCCAAGGCGGAACACCTGCAGGACCTCGATGTGCTGCTGGTAGACCTGCAGGACATTGGGGCCCGGTTCTACACCTATTCGGCGACCGTGGGCGCAGCGCTGGAGGCGGTGGCGCGGGCGAGCAAGCGGCTGATGATTCTCGATCGGGTCAACCCGATCACCGCCGCGCGTTGGGAGGGCCCGGTGATGACGCGGCCGCCGAGCTTCATTGGCTTCCACCCGATGCCGGTGCGGCACGGGATGACGCTGGGCGAATTGGCGGTGTTCTTCAACGCAGAGCGCGGCTTCGGCGCGAACCTTGAGGTCGTCCGGTGCGCGAATTGGCCGCGCGACCGCTGGCTCGATGAGACCGGCCTCGGGTGGGTGAACCCCTCGCCGTCGATGCGCAGCCTCACCGCGGCCACCCTTTACCCCGGGCTCTGCCTGCTCGAGAGCACGGTGATCTCGATGGGCCGCGGCACGATCCGGCCGTTCGAGCAGGTCGGCGCGCCGTTCGTCGACGGGGTGCGCCTCGCCGGGGAGCTGAACGCGCGGAACCTGCCCGGCGTGCGCTTCGAGCCCGTGCGCTTCACGCCTTCAATGGATTTCTATCCGGGACCGGCGTCGGCCCTAAAGCACAAGGACCGCGAGTGCGGCGGTGTCCGCGTGATCCTTACGGACCGCGCGGCCTGCGCGGTGGTCGACGTCGGCATCGAGCTGGCGCTCGCTCTGCGGCGGCTGTACCCGGCGGAGTTCAATGTGGACGCGATGGGCCGCCTGCTGGGGGACGACGCGACGCTGGACGCGATCCGCCGTGGGGAGCCGCTGGCGCGCATCAAGGCGGCGTGGGAGCCGGGCCTGCAGGACTTCGCGGCCCGCCGCGAACGGGCGCTGCTTTACCGCTGAAACGCCACCGGGCGCGGCGGTCCGGCCGCCGCGTCCGGCTCACGGGCGCACGGCCTCGAGATAGTCACAGAGTACGCGCGCGTTGGCGAGGTAGGCGGAGGTGGTGATCCAAGGCCCGGGCGTACGCCGGCCGGCGGGAGCGAGCCAGCGGCCCTCGGCGTCGAGGGCGGCGAGGGCCGCGCGCACCTTCGGCTCAAGGGTGCGGGCCTGCGCGGCGCGCCCGGTGGCCGAACGGGCCTTCTCCTCCGTGGCTCTACGCTTGGCGAGTAGGGCGTCGCGGCCTTGCGCGCGGACCTCCTCGTACTGCCGGCGGAGACTGGGGACCCCGTAGTCGCTTTCCCAAGAGTAACCGGTCCGCCGCTCCTCGCTGAGCTCCTCGAGCCGGTACTTGATGCGTCCGTCGCGGTCCCCGTAGATCGGCCGGTTGGTGCCGAGCTCGTACATCCGCGCCCAGCGGCCGGGCGCGATCTCGGAACGGGCGAACCAGGCCAGCGCCCGCGGAACCGGGGCGAGGTAGCGCGCGTCGCCGGTCTCGAGGTGCATCTCGATGAGCAGCCGGAGGGCGCCAACGCTTTCGCTGGAGCAGACGCTGGGTGGCTCGAAGGCGCGGGCCCACGCAGGCTCCAGCTGGGGGTTATACTGCTGGGCCCAGACCGGCTGAGGCTCGGGCAACTGGGCGAGGAGGAGGAAGTCTACCCCGCGCAGCGCGGCCGCGCGGTACTCCGCGTTCCCGGTGGCGCGCGCCGCCTCGAGGAGCGTCTGGATGCAATCGCGCTGGGTATTGTCGTTGAGCGTGTAGTGCCCGTTGTAATTGGTCTTAGGGTACTCACGGGGGTAGTCGGCCGGCAGGCGGGCCGGACGGACCGGATACTCGGCGGGATCGACGCGCTGCCCGTTCCAGCGCTGGGGCCAGCCCCCGTTGGGGCGCTGCGCCTCCAGCAGGCGGCGGAGCCCGTAGTCGCGGGCCGCGCGCAGGCGGGCCTCGCGCTCCCCACCGGGCGCGGGGGAGGCGGCGACGACCGCCACCAGTAGCCGCAGCGCGCTCTGGGTGTTATCGTCGTCGAAGGTGGTGGTGTTCTTCCGCTTCGCCCCCTCAGCGGGCGAGATCCGCCCCACGTCGGTCCGGCGGTACCACGCGGAGGCGAGCGCGGGGGCGAACTCGATCAGGTAGTCCCATCCGCCCGATTCCAGCTGGCCCGTGGCGAGCGCGTCGGCCGCGGCCTGCGCGGCGTCGAGGTAGGCGGGGTCACCAGTCACTTCCCACGCGCGCAGGAAAGCCTGGCCCACCGCGGGCGTGCCCGGGGGCTGGACCCAGACCTGCGTCGGCGTGGCGGTGTTTTCCCCGGCGCGTTCCCGGAGGTCGGGCGAATAGCGCCAGAGGTAGCCGCCGCCGGTGCTGATCCCCCGCAGGAACGCGGTGGCGCGGGCGAGGCCGGCCCGCGCCTCTGCCGCCAGCGGCGCGGGCGCCGGAGCTGCGGCGAGGCCGAGAGCCGGGGTGACGAGCGTGAGGACGAGGGCGAAAACAGGGGCGGGGCGCATCGCGGGGAGAGACGTGAGGCTGGGCGGGAGGTGACGGAGTGGCGAGGCTTTCACGCTCCCGCCTTGCGTCGCGGCAGGGCGCGGCTTGCCTCAGCCCAGCCACCCCTCGCTCCACCCCCAATGAGAATCCTCCTCGCCGTCGCCGCCCTCGCCCTCTCCGCCGGAACCGCCACCGCCCAAGACTGGGCCAAGGCCCGGCTGGAGCAGTCGCCCCGCCACCTCGAATGGGTCACCCTCAAGCACGGCGACCGCCAAGTCCGCTGCTTCCTCGGTTTTCCCGAGGCCAAGGGCAAGGCGACCGCGGTCGTGCTGATCCACGAGATCTTCGGCCTCACCGATTGGGTGCGCGGGATGGTGGATCAATTCGCCGCGGCGGGCTACATCGCGATCGCGCCGGACTTCCTCTCGGGGACAGGCCCGAACGGCGGCGGCACCGAGAGCGTGGGTGGTCCGGACAGCGCGCGGGCCAAGATCCAAGGCCTCCCGCAGGCGCAGATCGACGCGGACCTCGACGCGGCCGTGGCCCATGTGCGGCGGCTCGACGCTTGCTCGGGCAAGGTCGTCGTCGGCGGCTTCTGCTGGGGCGGCGCCAAGACCTTCCTCTACGCGACCCACAACCCGGCGATCGCGGCCGGGCTCGTGTTCTACGGTTCCGGTCCCGACGCGGCCGCAGTACCGCGGATCAAGGCTCCCATCTACGGCTTTTACGCGGAGAACGACGCCCGCATCAACGCCGGCCTGCCCGCGACCGAGCAGGCGATGAAGGCGGCGCAGCGCGTCTTCGAGCCAGTGACGTACGCCGGCGCCGGCCACGGGTTTATGCGGGCGGGCGAGGATCCAGCGGGGTCCGACGCGAACAAGCGCGCGCGCGCCGAAGCGTGGACGCGACTGCAGGCGATTCTCGGACGCCTCTGAGCCGCCGCGGATCGGCCTTGCGCCGCGCGAGGAACCGCTTCGGCTGGACGCGGATGTTCGCCCTTCCCCGCCTCGCCGGCCTGTTGCTGGCCGCTCTCGCTCTCCTGCCCGCCCTGCCTCGCGCCGCCGAGCCCCCGCCCGAGCTGCGAGGGATGCTCGTGGTCAACGAGGACAACAGCCACTTTTTCGGCACGCGACCGCCGGAGGAGATGACCCTCGCCGGACTGCACGCCTGGGTGGACCAGTACGCGGGCACGCGGGTAACACACTTGTTCCTCAGCCCCAACGCGATGCGCGCCAGCTTCCGCAGTCGGACCCGCGAGGCCATCTGGGATCCGGTCAACGGGCGGGAGCCGGATCACATTTGGCCCCGCAATGCCAAGCGCCTCGACGCGGCCGGCCTCGACCCGTACGCGGTGTGGATTGAACGCGCCCGCACCCGCGGCCTGTCCCCGTGGCTGTCGATGCGGATGAACGACGCCCACTCGGTCGATGATCCGGCCAACTTCATGCACTCCGAGTTCTGGCGGCGCCACCCGGAGTTCCGCCGCCAACCGGCCGGGCCGTTTCCGCCTTCGGCGAACGGCGCCCTCAACTTCCGGCACCCAGAGGTGCGCGCGCACGCGCTCGATTTCCTGCGCGAACTCCTGGAGCGCTACGCGCCGGACGGTCTCGAGCTCGACTGGATGCGGTTCGGTCACCACCTGACCCCGGGGCGCGAGGCCGAGGAGGCGGGCCATCTGACCGGGATCGTGCGGGAGGCCCGGCGCCTCACCCGCGAATGGGGTGCCCGCCGCGGCCGCCCGATTTTGCTCGGCGTGCGCGTGCCGAGCCACCCCGACGCCGCCGCGGGCCTCGGTATGGACGCGGTCGCCTGGGCCCGCGAGGGGCTCGTGGACCTCGTGATCGCCGCCCCCTTCTGGTCGACCTCCGACTTCGCGCTACCCGCCGGCGACTGGCGGGCGCGCCTCGCCGGGGCGGCGCCGGGCGTCGCCTTCCTGCCCGGGGTCGAGCACAACCTCCGCGCCTACCCGTTGGGCAAGAGTGTCCCGCTGGACCTGGCCGCCCTGCGCGGGTTCGCCGCCCGGATGCAGCACGAGGGCGCGGACGGGATCTACCTGTTCAACTGGATGGACAGCCAGACGCGACCGGTGAGCGCGGCGGACTACGCGCGATTGCTGCGGGAAGGCCTGGAGCCCGCGGCGCTAGCGGGCAAGTCGCGGCGGCACGTCGTAACCTATCGCGACACCGCACCGCGGGGCTTTCCCGCCGGCGTCCAACTCCCCCTCGCCACCCGACCCGGTGGGACCGTGCACTTGGGCGCCGGACCCGGCGCGGGCGATGGGGAGGCTTGGCTGGTAGCCGGACTCGCGGACCGGCCCGGCGTCGCGGCCGCCCGGCTGCAAGCGACCCTCAACGGGCAGGAGCTCGCCGCGGGGCCCGAGAGCGAGGACCGGGCGCCCCGCGGCGGTATGGCCCGCGCCGTTTACTTCCGTTGCCCTCCGGGCAGCCTGCGGTCCGGGGAGCACGAAATCCGCCTCGGGCAGGCAGACGACGGCCCGCCGCAGGAGATCGTCTGGGTCGAATTTCTGCTCCCGGGCGCGCCCTGAGCCCGGCCTCGCAGGCTCATCCGCCCCCCGCCGGCGGGCGAAAAAACTTCGCGGGGAATGCACTGGCGGCTTGCACGGCCCGCCGCGGAATCGTTCCCTCCGCGCGACGTTTTCATGCCTGCTCGCATCGCCTCCCGACTGCACCGCCCCTTCACCGCGCTGGCCCAGTGGATCGATTCCGACTACACGCCCGGAGATCCAGCGCTGCTGCGACAGGAACCGGATCGGGTAGACTGGATGCGCTGCCTTCCCTTCCTCATCCTCCACCTCGGCTGCTTCGGCGTGATCTGGGTCGGCGCGAGCGCAGTGGCAATTTGGACCGCGGTCGCCCTCTACATCGTACGGATGTTCGCCGTCACCGGGATTTACCACCGTTACTTCTCGCACAAGACCTACAGCACGTCGCGCGCGGGACAATTCCTGCTCGCCCTCTGGGGTGGCACGACGGTGCAGCGCGGCGCGCTCTGGTGGGCGTACCACCACCGCCACCACCACAAGCACTCGGACGACCCGGAGGACGCCCATTCGCCGCACGTGCACGGGTTCTGGTGGTCGCACATCGGCTGGATCACCAGCCGCCGCAACTTTCCGACCGACTACTCGACCATCAAGGATCTCGCGCGCTTCCCTGAACTCGTGTGGCTGAACCGCTTCGACACCGTGGTCCCCCTGCTCTTCGGGCTCGCGATCTTCGGCACCGGCGAGCTGCTCGCGGTCCACGCCCCGGGGCTGGGCACGAACGGCTGGCAGCTGCTCGTCTGGGGCTTCTTCATCAGCACCACGGCCCTCTTCCACGGGACCGCCTGCATCAACTCGATGGCGCACCTGATGGGCCGCCGCCGCTTCAACACCAGCGACGACTCGCGCAATAGCTTCATCCTCGCGCTCATCACCCTGGGCGAGGGCTGGCACAACAACCACCACCGCTATCAATCCTCCACCCGCAACGGCTTCTATTGGTGGGAGCTCGACTTGACCTACTACGGTCTCAAGGCGCTTTCGTGGACCGGCCTCATCTGGGGCCTGAAGCCCGTGCCTAAGTCGGTGATGGAGGAGGCGGCCCGCGCCGACCACGCGCACAGCATCGCGGCCGCGCGTCAGGCCCGCGAGGTCCACTTCGACGTTTCCCCGCTCAAACGGGTCGTCCCCGCGGCGGCCGCCATCGCCGTCGCCACCGCGACCGCGGCGGGCACCAAGCTCCCGGAGAAGGCCGACGGCGCGCCCGCCACCGAACGGGCGACGGACGCGACGCCGGAGAACCGCTGAGGCCGGGGGTACGGGACCCGGCGTCCAACCATCCGCCACCGCCCCCGCCCGTGCCCTCCCTCGCCATCGTCGGCTCCGGTATCGCCGGCCTCGGCTGCGCGCACTTCCTGCGCCACGCGCACGACGTCACCGTCTTTGAACAAGATCCGCGGGTCGGCGGGCACTCGCATACCGTGGATGCCCCGGAGCCGAGGACGGGACGGACCGTCGCCTTCGACACGGGGTTTATGGTCTTCAATCTGGTCACCTACCCGCATCTCACCCGGCTGTTCCGGGAGCTGGGCGTGCCGGTAAAGCCAACCTCGATGTCGTTCAGCGTCCGCCACGCCGCGAGCGGCCTGGAGTACTGCGGTTCCTCGCTGAACCACCTGTTTGCGCAGCGGCGCAACCTGCTGCGACCCCGATTCTGGCGCCTGCTGCGGGCGATCAGCCGGTTCAACGGCGAGGCGATCGCTGCACTAGAGGATCCGGCGGCCGGCGCGGAGTCGCTCGGCGATTTCGTGCGGCGCCGCGGCTACGGTCAGGATTTCCTCGACCTCTACCTCGTCCCGATGAGCTCCGCCGTGTGGAGCACGCCGCCGGAGCTGATGCTGGCGTTCCCCGCCACCACCCTCCTCCGCTTTTTTCACAACCACGGCTTCTTGGGCCTGCACACCCAGCACCCTTGGTGGACGGTCGACGGCGGTTCTCGCGCCTACGTCGAGAAACTCACCGCCGGCTGGCGAGACCGCATCCGCACCGGCTGCCCCGTCACGCGCGTCCGGCGCGGCGACGGCGGTGTGGAACTCACGTCCGGTGATGGCGCGACCGCGCGCTTCGACCGGGTGATTCTCGCGTGCCACGGGGATCAAGCCCTACGGCTGCTGGCCGATCCGACCCCCGCCGAGCGGCGTATCCTAGCCGAGTTCCGCTACCAGCCGAATGCCGCCACCGTGCACACCGACGCGGGAGTGATGCCCCGGACGCGGCTGGCATGGTCGAGCTGGAACTACGAGATCAACCAGAGCCCGGAAGGCCGCGCGGCCACCGCGACCCATTACTGGATGAACTCGCTGCAGGGCGTCTCTGACCGGGAAAACTACTTCGTGAGCATCGGCCGGCCCGAGGCGATTGACCCCGCGCGCGTGCTGCGCCGGATCGCTTACGAGCATCCCCTCTTCAGCCTAGGTGCCGTGCAGGCGCAGGCAGAGATCCCCGCCTTGAATGCCGCGGCCCGAGGCTCGACCGAGACCTACTATGCCGGTGCCTGGCAGCGCTACGGCTTCCACGAGGACGGTTTGCTGAGCGCGGTCCGGGTGGCCGAACTGCTCCTCGGCGGCGATCCCTGGGCGGCGCGCGGCTAGGCCGGCGGCACCCGGAGATTTCACGATCGCGTCCTTGCCACCCGCGCCGCGGCCGGGTTGCGTCTTCCCGCTGCCGCCTCGCGCCCGCATCCGCCCCGACCCCGCGGACGTTGTCCCGACGCTGGTCCGAAGATGAAGTCCTGCCTGTACGAATGCGAGGTGATGCACGCGCGGTTCTCGCCGCGGCGCCACCGCTTCGCGTACCGGATCTTCCTCTTCGCCCTCGACCTCGACGAGTTGCCGGCCCTGCCCCGGCGCACGGGGCTGTTCGGCCACAACCGGCGTCACCTCTACGCCTTGCACGAGCGCGACTTCCTACCCGTGGACGAGCCGCGCCACCCGGTCGGCCCCGGCGCCCGGGAGGCTGCCCCGGCCGCTACCGGTGGGCTCAAGGAGCGCGTGGCCGGCTACCTCCGGAACCACGGCCTCGAGCTGGCGGACGGGAGCGTGCTGCTGGTCACCCTGCCTCGCATTGCTGGCTATCTCTTTAACCCGGTTTCGTTCTACTTCTGCCGCGACCGGGAAGGGCGGCCGCTCGGCGCGATCGCGGAGGTGACCAACACGTTCCGCGAGATGAAGCCCTTTTTCGTGCCGGTCGACCCGGCCGATGCGGCGCGCGGCGTGTTCCGCCTGCGCGTGCCGAAGCACTTTTACGTGTCGCCCTATTCCGACGTGGATGTCGCCTTTGACTTCCACCTGCGCCTACCCGGGGAGCAGCTGGCCATCCGGATCGACGATTACGTCGGCGAGGAACGCACCCTGACCAGCACTCTCGCCGGACCGCGGCGGGAACTCACCACCGGCCGGCTGGCGTGGTTCACCCTCAAATACCCGCTGCTGACCCTGCGGATCATCTCCCTCATTCACTGGCACGCCCTGCTCCTCTGGGCAAAACGCCTGCCTTGGTTCGCCAAGGCGGCGCGCGCCGCCGACCAGCGGGACCTTTACCGGCCCCATTCCTCCCTTAAGCCTGCCCCCCTCCCGCCCGCCCCGTCCGTGTCATGAGTTTCCCCTCCACCACCGTCTCTTCGGGGACGACCGCCGCCGCCCCCTCCCTTCGCCGCCGCCTCGTGCTCGACGCCCTCTCCGGGATGGACCGCGGGTGCCTGCGGCTGGAGCTGCCCGAAGGCGGAGCGCACTGCATCGGCGACCCGGCCGGGCCCGGCCCCCACGCCCTCATCCGCGTGCGCCGCGAGGCTTTTTTCCGGAAATGCTTCTGGGCGGGCGACATCGGTTTCGGTGAGTCATTCGTGGACGGCGACTGGGAGACGCCGGACCTGACGGCGGTCATCGCGCACTTTGTCCGCAACGTGGAAACCGCGCCGACCCTCTCGGGCTCGCGGCGGGCGCGCGGCTGGGCGCTGAACCTGCTGCGCGGCGCGAACCGGCTCGGCCACCTGCTGCGCCCGAATACCCGGCGGATCGCGCGCCGCAACATCGCGGAGCACTACGATCTCTCGAACGACTTCTTCGCGCTCTGGCTCGATCCGTCGCTGATGTACTCCTCAGCCCGCTGGCCCGCGGGCTTGCCCGATCTCTCGCTCGAGCAAGCCCAGCGGGAAAAGAACGAGGCCCTCTGCCGCCACCTACGCCTGCAGCCCGGAGATCGGGTGCTGGAAATCGGCACCGGCTGGGGGGGCTGGGCGCTGCACGCCGCTGGCACCCGCGGTTGCCACGTCACGACGATCACCCTCTCGCCCGCCCAACACGAACTCGCCCGGCGCCGAGTCGCGGCCGCCGGCCTCGCGGACCGGGTCGACGTGCAGCTCCGCGACTTCCGGGACATGACCGGGCGCTTCGACAAGATCGTTTCGATCGAGATGCTCGAGGCGGTGGGCCACCGCAACCAAGCCGTGTTCGCCCGCGCCGTTGCCCGGCTCCTCGCGCCGCACGGACTCGTCGCGCTCCAATTCATCACCTGCCCGGACGCGCGCTACGATGCGTTCCGGCGCGGCGTGGACTTCATCCAGAAACACGTCTTCCCCGGCTCGCTCCTCCTCTCGCTGAACCGGATGAACGGCCTGCTCGCGGACGCGGGCGGCTTCACCCTGCACGCGCTCGACGACTTCGGGACCGACTACGCGCGCACCCTGCGCCTGTGGCGGGAGACGTTCCACGCGCGCCTCGACGCGGTGCGCGCGCTGGGCTTCGACGACCGCTTCATCCGCAAGTGGACATACTACCTCTGCTACTGCGAGGCGGCCTTCGCGGGACGCAACATCTCGGTGGTCCACACCCTGCACAGCCGCGCGAACAACCCCGCGCTCTGAGCGCGTCCCCCCGATGGTCATCGTCCTCCGCCTCCTCTTCGTCCTGATCCTCGCCTCGATGCTCGGCGTGACCGTGTGGGCCAGCCTGCACACGCCGCTGTCGGAGTTGCCGCGTTCGGTGTGGGGTCACCCGTGGTTCATCGCCGCGATGGCGGATGCGTACTGGGGTTTCCTGACCTTCTACCTGTGGGTAGCGTGGAAGGAGCCGACCGCGGCCGCGCGCTTGCTGTGGCTGGTGGCGATCTTGGCGCTGGGCAACCTCGCGATGGCGACCTACTGCCTCCGAGAACTGTTCCGCATCCCGTCGGACGGGTCCCTCAACCCGGTGATCACGCGCGTCAACGATGGCTCACCGGTGCTGCCCGCGCTGCTCGCGGCCGCGGGCGTAGGCATCTATCTGCTCGCATGAGCGCCGCCTCCCCGGAACTCCCGCCGGGGCCGCCCGCCGGGGGCTTCTGGCGCCGGCGCCTCCTCGAGCCCCTGCAACGTCAGCTCGTGCAGGGCGTGACCCCGCGGAAGCTCGCGGCGACCCTCGCCGTCGGCACCGTGTGCTCGCTCTTCCCGTTCCTCGGTTTCACCTCGCTGCTCAATCTCGGTGTGGGCGTCGCGCTCCGGCTTAACCAGCCGCTCCTCCAGGGCTGGAACCAGTTGCTCGGTCCGCTGCAGCTGCTGCTGATCCTGCCCTACGTGCGGGCCGGCGAACTGCTGTGGGGCGCGCCCGCGGGCGCCTTCAGCGTGGACGCCATGCTGGAGGCGTTCGCGGGGGCCTCGTGGGGAGAGTTTTTCGCACGCTTTGGCTGGGCCGGCGTGCACGCATTCACCGCCTGGCTCGTCACCGCCCCGCTATTGACGGCCGCCCTCTACCTGCCCCTCGTGCCCGTCTTCACCCGCACCGCGGGACGACTGCGGCGGGCGTCCGTGCTCCCGGTCGGGGCGTAACACCCGCGATGTCCGCTGCCGCCCTGCTTCTCCTCGCCTTCGCCGCTCTTTCCGGGGCCTTCGCCGCCCTGTACCTGCTGGCCCGCCGGCTCGAAAACTACGGGATCGTGGATGTCGCGTGGGCGTACGCCTTCGCCGGCCTCGCGGGCTTCTACGCGCTGGCCGCCAGCGGCTGGGGACCGCGCCGCGCGCTCGTGGGGACCCTGGCCGGCCTCTGGAGCCTGCGCCTAGGCACCCATCTGTTCCGCCGCGTGGCGGGGCACCATCCGGTCGAAGACGCCCGCTACGCCCTGCTGCGGCGCGACTGGGCCGGGAACTTCGCGCCGAAGATGTTCGGTTTTTTCCAGCTGCAAGCGGCATCGGTGGTCTGGCTTGGACTCGCTTTTCTGCTGATCGCGCGCAACCCGACCCCCGCCTGGCACCCGCTGGAGTTGGCGGGGGCCAGCCTCTGGGTCATCGCCCTTCTCGGCGAAGCACTGGCCGACGCCCAACTCGCCGCCTTTAAGCGTGACCCGGCGAACCGCGGGGCGGTCTGCACCCGCGGCCTCTGGCGCTACAGCCGGCATCCCAATTACTTCTTCGAATGGCTCGTGTGGGTCGCATTCTTCGTGATCGCCCTCGCCTCCCCCGGCGGCTGGATCGCCATCACCGCCCCCGTCACCATCCTCTACCTCCTCCTGCGCGTCACCGGCATTCCGCTGACCGAGGAGCAAGCGCTGCGCGGCAAGGGCGAGGCCTACCGCCGCTATCAGGCGACCACGAGCGCCTTCGTGCCTTGGTTCCCCCGCCGCCCGCCCGTCCCGCCTTCCCCATGATCGATACCCTGCTCGAAAAGAATCTCCTCCCCGACCCGCTGCTCCGCTGGGGCATCCGGCGCCTGCTGGCGCAGCGGCTGCGCGAGGAGGCGGGCCGGTACCAGCGGGAGGCCTACGTCGCGGACCTCCGCACACGGCCGATCGCCGAGGACACCCGCGCCGCTAACGAGCAGCATTACGAGGTCCCGACCGAGTTCTATCGGCTCTGCCTCGGCCGCCGCTTCAAATACTCGGGCTGCCTCTACCCCACCGGCACCGAGACGCTCGATCAAGCCGAAGAACTGATGCTCGCGCTCTACGTCGAACGGGCGCGGATCGCCGACGGGCAGGATATCCTCGAGCTCGGCTGCGGCTGGGGTTCGCTCTCGCTTTACCTCGCGGAGCGCTTCCCCCACGCGCGCATCACCGGCGTCTCGAACTCGCGCACCCAGCGGGAACACATCGAGGCAGAGGCCCGCCGGCGCGGACTCACGAACGTCCGCATTCTCACCCAAGATATGAACACGCTCGAGCTGCCCGGCGCGCAGTTCGACCGCGTGGTCTCCGTGGAGATGTTCGAACACATGAAGAACTACCAGCGCCTGCTCGCGAAGGTAGCGGCTTGGCTCCGCCCCGGCGGCCTGCTGTTCGTGCACATTTTCACCCACCAGCGGCTGGCGTACCACTTCGTGGCGCGGGATGCGACGGACTGGATGTCGCGGTATTTCTTCACCGGCGGCCAGATGCCGTCCCACGACCTCCTGCTCGCCTTTCAGGACGACCTCCGCCTCGAGGCCGATTGGAAGGTCAATGGCCGTCATTACCAGCGCACCGCAGAGGACTGGCTGCGAAATATGGACCGGCACCGCGCCGAGATCCTGCCGCTCTTCCGCCAAACCTACGGCGCCGGCCAGGAGATCCGCTGGTGGGCTTACTGGCGAGTGTTCTACCTCGCCTGTGCGGAACTCTGGGGCTACCGCGACGGCGAGGAGTGGATCGTAAGCCACTACCTGTTCCGCAAACCCTGAGTCGCTCCGGGTTCACGGGGCCCGCCCGGCGAAAGGTTCGCTTTTCGGCCGCGATCTGCCCGGGATCGCGCGGATGTCTCCGCAGTTGCGCCCCGCCACCCCGGCCGACGTGCCGGTCATCCTCGGCTTCATCCGCGACCTCGCGGCCTACGAGCGCCTGCTCGATCAGGTCGAAGCGACCGAGGCCCGGCTGCGCACGACGCTCTTCCCCGCCGCCGGAGCGCCGGCCGCGGAGTGTGTCCTCGCGCTCTGGGACGACCAGCCCGCCGGTTTCGCGCTCTTCTTCCCGACCTACTCCACCTTCCTCGCCCGCCCCGGTATCCATCTCGAGGATCTCTTCGTAACGCCTGCGCTCCGCGGTCGCGGGATCGGCGGCGCGCTCCTGCGCCAAGTGGCCAGTCTGGCCCGCGCCCGGGGCTGCGGGCGCCTCGAATGGAACGTCCTCGACTGGAATGCGCCCGCGATCGCCTTCTACGAGGGCCTCGGCGCGCAGCGTCTGCCAGAGTGGCACCTCTGCCGCCTCACCGGCCAAGCCCTGGACCGCCTCGCCTAAAAGGCGTTCGCGCAAGGCGCTGGAAACAAGGCGTTATTGCAGGCTTTTGACCCGCCCGCGCGGGGCGTAGTCGCCACCGGTTTTTTGTTTTGCCGAGAGGCCCGCGGACCGGAATCTCGGGGGCATGACGACGCAACCCCCGACCGCCGAACTCGCCGACCTCGCCGAAGGCTTGGGCCACGAGAACGTGCGGACGCTGGTCCGGACCTTTCTGCGTGACTTTCCCCAGTCCCTAATCGAGTTGGCCAGCGGCGATCGCCGCACCCAGCACCGGCAGGCGCATAGCCTGAAGAGCAATACGCGCCTGATCGGTATGCACGAGCTTTCGGCCCGGCTGGCGCTGCTGGAGGACCGCCTCGCGGAGGAACAGGGCGGGGATCTCACCCCGCAGGAATTCGCCGCGATCGAGGCGGAGTTCGCGGCCGTGGCCGCCGTCCTGCAGGAATTCGCCCGCGAGTGACGGGGGGACGGCTTCAGCCGTCGACCATCCCGGCTTGGATGCACCAGCGGGTGAGGCTAGCCACCTCACGCACCCCGATCTTCTCCATAATGTTCGCGCGGTGCTTTTCCACCGTGCGCACCGAAAGCCCGAGCTGCGCCGCGATCTCCTTCGAAAGCTGGCCGCTCGCGACTAGTTTCGCGATCTCCTTCTCCCGCTCGGTCAGCGGATTCTCGAGGGGTGGGCGACCGATCAGCATCCCGCTACCCGAAGTCTTCCCCCGCACCTTGCTCGCGAAAAACATCCCGCCGTCGCGCACCGTCTCGACCGCGCTGAGCACGAACTCGATCGGCTCCGTCTTGTCGACGTAGCCGCTCACCCCGAGCACCATCAACTCGGCCGGTAGCCGCTCGCTGGGGTGCGCCGTGATCACCAATATCTTCGTATCCGGCAGCGCCTTGCGCACCTCGCGGGCCACCTCGATGCCGTTGATATCGGGCAACACGAGGTCGACCACCAGCAGGTCCGGCTTCTCGCGCAGGCAGAATTCAAGCCCCGGCCGCCCCAACCCGTACTCCCCGATGACCTGGAGATCCTTCACCTTGCCGAGCGTCAGGAGGATGAGCTGACGAAACATGGTCTCGTCTTCGATCAGAACGGCACGGAGTTTTCGCATGGAGGAAGGGGATGGGCAAAGGTGGCTAAGCGTTTCTACGTAGAAGGCAATCGCACATTTATTGCGGCCCGGAAAGCAGGCGTCGCAGCGCGCGGAAATCCTCCGGCAGAAAAACCCCGCGGGCCGCAGCAAACTCGGCTGGATCCGACCGCCACGCCGCGCGCAGCCAGGCCTCGTGCTCGGCGGGGCCGAAGGCCAGCCAGTGCGGGCAGTCCACGCAGTGCGTGCCGCTGATCCGCCGGCGCGCTTGCGCCGCCAGCTGCCGCCGGCAGGAACCGTCCAGTCCCACCTCGCGGTACGACTCGCGGCACACGTCGAGGCGGGGGTAAGTGATCGCCTTGACCAGCTGGGTCACCGCGTCAGCGAGGCCAGCGTCCGCCGCGGGCCCCGCAACCTGCGCCGCCAACGCGGCAGGTTCGCCTTGGGGCGAGTCGGCGCCGACGAGCGCCCCGAGGCGCGCCGCTACCGCACGGAGGACGGCGGGATCCGCCCGCGGACGGTCCTGTTGCCGCTGGAAACGGTCCAGCAGCCCTACCACCAGTTCCTCGAA
>CAIOTK010000395.1 GCA_903861185.1 uncultured Opitutia bacterium
CGGACCGGGCAAGGATTGCCCGGCTACATCAAACCTGTCTTCACGCCAGCGCAGAATCGGGCCGACGGCAGTTCCAGCGGATCGATGTAGCCGGGGCGCGACGCCCCGGACCAAAATAAGGACACAAAGAGGTCTGAGCTAACCCCTGCGCCGCGCAACGGCGACGCGAGCCGGTGTTCTTGGCCGCACGGCCGGGGCGACGCGCCCCAGCTACAGGGGACGGCCGCGGCAGGCCTTACTTACTTCTTCAATCGGCTGGCCAAGACGCCCAAGAGAATCAGCCCGCCCGCGAGCAGCGGCAGAGTGCTCGAGAGTTCCGGCACGTGGACCGGCGGGGTGGCGGCGACGGGAAGCGTCGTGGCGAGGGCGAGCAGGGCGAGGCGAGTCTTCATAAGGGCAGGGACGAAGAGGGTTTCCGCGCGAATTCACGCGCAGTCCGTCGTCGTCCTGCCCAAATGGGAAGACCAAAATCCATCAACGCGGGGCCCTCGGGCCCCGCGGGCTGGCGCGGGGGCGTCCCGCGCGTGACTAGGCCTTACTTCCGCAGGCGACGCGCCAGGAAGCCGAGCGCGACCACGCCGACGGCCAGCAACGGCAGGGTGCTGGAGATCTCGGGGGCCGCAACGAGAGGAGAAGCAGACACGCAAGCGGTCGTGGCGAGGGCGGCGAGGAGGAGACGAGTTTTCATGGGTGGTATGGGTTCCCCGGAGAGGGAAGCGAATGGAGGGCCAACTGCGTAGTTTCACCCTCGGGTGCCCCGCGCTCGGGCTATTGATCAACGACTTCCAACATACTGCACGTTTTCTGCGCCGCGCCACCTGCGGCGTAAGTGTAAATTCTACCGTCGTTTGGGAGGGGGTACTTTACAGTCAGGAGTGAGGAGTTAGGAGCGGGGAGCGCGGAGGGCGGATGACGGGAACGGTCACGACATCGTATCCGGACCTGACCCTTTGCGCTTTTTGCGGCTCTCCCTAGGCGGATGGCGGGCGTCCGGCCCGTGTTTCACTCTTTCCTTCGGCCGCCGGGGGCGCTGCGCTCACCCCCACGACGATGGAGAACCGCTTCTACAACGCCTTCGACCGCGAGACGCTCGGCGGCGACGCGCAGCACGACTACCGCACCCCCTTCCAGCGCGAACGCGACCGCATCATCCACGCCCACGCCTTCCGCAAGCTGCAGTCCAAGACCCAGGTCTTCCTCTCCGGCGAATACGACTTCTACCGCACCCGCCTCACCCACTCGATGGAAGTCGCCCAGATCGGCCGCTCGATCTGCACGTTCCTCGAGTCCCGCGGCGAACCGCTCGCCCCCGACTTCCGGATCGATAGCGACTTGGTCGAGGCCTGCTGCCTCGCCCACGACCTCGGCCACCCGCCCTTCGGCCACTCCGGCGAACGCACGCTCCAGGAACTGATGGCCGACTGGGGCGGCTTCGAGGGCAACGCCCAGACACTCCACCTCCTCACCGAGACGATGTACCAGCGCGAGGGCGGCATCAGCGGGATGGCCCCCACCCGCGCCCTCCTGGACGGAGTCCTCAAATACAAGAAACTGTTCCGCGAGTTCCCCGCCCCGCCCCCACGCCACTTCCTCTACGATCCCCAGGAACGCCACCGGGCTTGGGTCTTCGGCGGCCTCAGCCTCCCGCCCGAACTCCAGACCGGCGACGCCCTCAATGCCCTCAAAAGCGTGGAATGCCAAATTATGGACTGGGCCGATGACGTGGCCTATTCGATCAACGATATCATCGACGGGGTCGGCGCCGGTTTCCTCACACTCGAACGGATGGAGCGCTGGGCCGCCGAGGTGGGCATCGGTGCGGAGGAGCAGGGCTGGCTCGAGGCGATTTTCGCTGCCGTCCGCGGCGACCGGCTGGAGCGGGTATTCAGCCAACGCATCGGGGCCTGCATTACCGCCTGCCGCCTGCGCGAGCGCCGCACCTTTCTCTCCGCGCAAACGCACCGCTACGGCTTCGAACTGGTCGTCACCCCGGCGGTCCAGCGCGAGGCGGCCTTCTACAAGCGCCTCGCTAACGATATCATCTTCGAGAGCCCGCAGCTGCAGCAGATGGAGCACAAGGCGCGCCGCGTGATGTTCGACCTCTGGCACTCCTGCTGGGAAAACTACGTGGCCCCCGGCGCCCGCGTGATCCGGCTCCTGCCCCCGCACGTCGGCCGTCTCCTCGCCGCCGAGCACACCGAGGCCGGTAAGGCCCGCCGCATCTGCGACTGGCTCGCCGGACTGACCGACGGGATGATCGTTCACACGCACCAACGGCTCTTCGACCCCCGCTTCGGCAGCATCCGCGACCTCAGCTCCTGAACCGCCCCCTTTCCGCTTATGTTCCTCCGCCTGCTTTCCGCCACGCTCCTCGGCCTCACCGTGCGCCTCTCCGCCGCCACCCCCGCGGAAGGCGAGCCCGCCGACTTGGCTGCGCTGCGGTCCGCGCTGATCCCGAAGCGGGAGGTCGCTGCCGATGCCTTCCTCCGCTCGCTCCCCACGGCGGATGGCCGGGGCGTGGTCATCGCGGTCTTCGACACCGGGGTCGACCCCGCGGCCGCGGGCCTCGCCGTGACCTCCACCGGGGAACGCAAGCTGGTGGATATCCTCGATGCCTCCGGCTCCGGCGATGTCGTCACCAGCACGCTTCGCCGCCCGGAGGCGGACGGCGGGCTCAAAGGGCTCTCTGGCCGCCGCCTGACTTTGCCCGACGGCCTCGTGAACCCCAAGGGTGAGTTCCGCCTCGGCCTCAAGCCCGCCGCGGAACTGGTCCCCGCCGCCGTACTCAAGCGGCTCTCGGATCTCCGCGCCGGGGAACGCGCTGCGGCCGCCTCGCGCAGCCAAGCGGCCCGCGACCGGGGCCCGGACGCCGCCGCTCGCCGTGCCGCCCAAGCCCGCGCCCCCGAGGACCGGACCCGCGCCGAACGCGACCTCCTCGCCCGCGCCGAGGCCTTGGAGGCCCTCGAGAACGCCAAGCCCGCCGACGAGACCCTCGCCCTGCACGACTGCCTCGTCTGGCACGACGGGGAGCACTGGCGGGTGCTCGTCGATACCGACGAGGACGGCGACCTCCGGGATGAGAAGGTGCTGCGGCCCTATGGCGTGGCTGGCGAGCACGCCTCCTTCGGGCCGGTGACGAACGCCTCCTTCGGCGTCCAAGTGTACGAGGGCGGCGACCTGCTTTCGATCGTCACGGTCGGCGGTAACCACGGGACCCACGTGGCGGCCATCGCCACGGCGCACTTCCCCGGCGAGCCCGCGCGGGACGGCATCGCCCCCGGCGCCCGCATCCTCTCGATCAAGATCGGCGATATCCGCACCGGGGGCAGTTCTTACGGCACCAGCGAGCTGCGCGCGGCCGCCCTCACGGCCAAGCATCGCGTGGATATCGTCAACGCCAGCTGGGGCGGTCGTTCTACCTATCAGGACGGTCGCAACCGCAATAGCCGGACCTACGACCTGCTGGTTGAGCGGCACGACATCCTCGCGGTGCTCTCCGCGGGCAACAATGGCCCGGCGCTGGGCACAGCAGGCTCGGCCGGTGCCGAGGCCAATCGCGTGCTCGGCGTGGGGGCTTACCTTTCTCCCGAAATGGGCCGGGTCCTGTACCAGGCGCTCTCGCGCCATCCGGGCACGGCGCAACAGTTCACCAGCCGTGGGCCGACCAAGGACGGCGACCTAGGCGTGGATGTGATGGCGCCCGGCGCGGCCTTCGCGAGTGTCTCGACCGAGGGCCTGAAGGGCGCGGAGATGATGAATGGTACCTCGATGGCCTCGCCCTCCGCGGCGGGCGTCGCGGCGCTCGTGCTCAGCGCGGCGCGGCAGAAGGGGATCGACGCCGCCCCGGCGCGCCTGCGGGCGGCGCTGATCCTGGGCGCCCAGCCGTTACCCGACGAGGATGCGGCCACGCGCGGCGCGGGCCTGATCCACGCGCCGCGGGCCTGGGAACGTCTGCAGGCCCTGCAAGGCGTCGCGGCGTTCGGCGGGTTTTATGACCTCGAGGTCGACCAGGGCACCTTCACCAGCCGCGGCCGGGGACTGCAGCTCCGCGAGGTCCTGACCGAGCCGCGTCGCCGGGTCTCCGTCAAGGTCACCCCAGCGTGGGCTGAGTCCGTCGCGCCGGAGGCCCGGGTGGCCTTCGCCGCTGACCTGCGCCTGCGCTCCAGCGCCCCGTGGATCCAAGCGCCGGATTACGTGCACCTCTCGAACGGGCCGCGTACCTTCGGCTTGGTGGTTACGGCCCCGCCTGTGCCGGAGGGGGCGCTCGGCTCGTTCCACGCCGAGACGGTCGACGCGGTTTTGGCGGATAAGCCAGAGCTCGGGCCGGTCTTCTCGGTGCCGGTCACGGTCATCCAGCCTGCGCCGGCCTCGGCCTTCCGCGACCATAAGCTGGATACCGTCGTCCCGCTGCGCCCGGCGGAGACGCGGCGGCTCTTTGTCGCGGCCCCGGCGGGCGCCTCGCGCCTGCGGCTCACCGTCCGCCACCGCGCGGCCGACACGCTCTCGCGGCGCTTTGTGGTGCAGGCGGTGGGCTATGCGGCGCAGACCCACATCGCGGCGATGGAGACGGATCAGAACCTGACCCTTGATCCCGGCGCCGAGAAGACCTTCGACCTGCGGGTGAAGCCGGGCGTCGTGGTCGAGGTCGCAACGACGCTGCTGTTCAGTTCCGTGGGCGCGGCTTCCCTTGAGGTGCGCCTCGAATGGCTCGGTCTCGGACTTGAGACGGATCCCCTCGTGTTGCCGGCGGGTGTGACTTGGGCCGGCCTCGACCTCGTGCCGCTCGCCGATCGCGAGGTGAAGGTAGAAGCTAAGCTAGAGCGGGCGGTGCACGTGTTCCTGCCGGATACCACCGAGCTGCGGAAGATGGACGAGCGGGCGGAGCACCCGGCCTCGCCGCAGACCCCCGGTCCGGTCCGTCCGTCGTTCCTGCGGCAACGCTTCGTCCTCGAATTGAAGGAGCCGCTGTCGGTACACGTTCTGCCGCCAGAGGATTATGATCTGGGCGACGCGGTCGGCGGCGGCCGGGTGACCCTGCAGACGGAGTCTGGCGAAGTTCTCTTCGATAGCTCAGGCAGCGGGAGCTCCGCCCCGGGGCGCCCGGCGGTGCGCTTGCCCAAGGGTAAGGTCACCGCGGTGCGCGATTTCACAGCGCCGGAGGTGGAACTGCTGCGCTCCCTGACCCACACGCCCCTGCGTTTGGCGGAGGCGCTTAAGACGAGCCGAGCGCTGCCGGTGCGCGCGAACCTTCGCGAACGCCTCAGCGGCAAGGATGCGACTGAGCTGCGGCTCGAGGCCGGTCGCGAGGAGACGCTCTACCTGCAAGATAAGGCAGCGGACGACCTCGCGAAGCACGAGCCCCGCCCG